>DATJNC010000043.1:0-64060 GCA_035508395.1 Terriglobales bacterium
GCCGCAGACTTCCGTTTCAGCCGCGGATATTCAGGCACTCAAAGAGGGTTTGGCCGCGGCGCTTAAGCAGATCCATGAGTTGCAAAACGATCTGCGCAGCCGTGATCAAGCGGTGCAGCAAGCCCAAACCACAGCGGCCGACGCGGCTGCCAAAGCTCAAGCAGCTCAGCTTCAAGCAGCGCAGCAAAGCGAAACTGTAGGCGAGCTGCGGGATGACATGGCCAGCCTCAAGTCGGTGAGCACCTCTGGTCTGAACAGTCTGAAATTGCAAAATGCCGTGCTCAACCTTGAGCAGCCAACATCGGCTCCATCTGAGCAGACCGAAGTGCTCAATAAGCAGATGGAAAGCCCCATCACGCTTCGCTTCCGCGGAATCAACATTACGCCGGGGGGATACGCGGAAGGAGCCTTTGTATGGCGTTCGCGTGCATTGGGTGCCGACCTGCCGACGCCTTTTAACAATTTGACCATGCCCGGCGCTACACAAAGTCGGTTGTCGGAGTTCTTCGGTTCCGGACGCCAGTCGAAAATCACCACATTTGTCGAAGGCCGCCTGAAAAATGTCGATCTGTCCAGCTATGTCTCAGCTGATTTCCTTTCTGCTGGTGTCACTTCGACGTCGAATCAGACCAATAGCTATACCCTCCGCCTCAGGCAAGCATGGGGCCAGGCGAAGTTCAACAATGGATTTAGCTTCCTTGCCGGCCAGTCGTGGAGTCTTGTCACCGAGGATGCGAAGGGAATTGCTCCGGATGATGATATGGGCAAAACCAATGATGTTCGACCGAAGACGATCGACCCGTCGTACAACGTAGGCTTTGTTTTTGCTCGCCAGTTCGGACTTCGCCTCACCAAGAGCTTTGGCGACAAGGTCTCTTTTGCGGTTGCGGCCGAAAACCCGCAGGCCACGGTTACCAGCCATGGCAACGTAAACAATTACGTTCTTCTGCAGACAGGAGCCAGCAACAGCTACAACACCACGGCTACGTATGGCTTTAATCCTTCTCCGGATATTATCGCGAAGGTCGCGTTTGATCCTGGATTCGGCCACTATGAAATCTTTGGTCTGACGGACCGCTTCACCGACCGCGTCTTTCCATGCGGCGGCGTATCGGCAACGACTCTTTGCGGTGGCACCACCACGGCTGGCCCGAACGCGCTTGGTGCGCGCAATACTTCAAAGCAAGGCGGCGCCATCGGGGTGAGCGGCCGGTGGCTCTTCGCCAAGCGTGTCACCTTCGGGGTGAAAGGTGTTGAAGGAAGCGGCGTGGGCCGCTACGGTCCGGGCGCGCTGCCGGACGCCTCGATCAATCCGGACGGCAGCATCCACCTTGTGAAGAACCTTCTGGGCTTAGGCACGCTGGAACTGCATGTCACCAAGAAACTGGATCTCCTCAGCTACGGTGGAGTCGAGTACGCCGCTCGCACGTGGGCTCTCGACAGCACGAATTTCACCACGCCCACACCCATCGGCTACGGCGCACCCGGCTTTAACAATACCGGTTGTTACACTGAGTCGGTTCCCGGCACGAGCACCTTCGTATCGGGACCGGTGCCCGGTAGTCTGGCCCATTGCACTGCCGACACCCGCGCTGTCATTGAAGGAACCGTTGGCTTCTGGTACCGCTTCTACAGCGGGCCGAGAGGCAGCTTCCGCTATGGCACTCAGGTCTCGTACGTGACGCGCGATACGTGGTCGGGCTCTGGCGGTTTGCCCGCCGGGAGTGCCGGCCGCTCCCCGAACGGAGTCGACACCATGGTATTCAGCTCGTTCCGGTATTACCTGCCGTAACCGGGACAAAGACCGCGGCTGCAACCCGAGCCCGGTCAGTGCCTCGCGGTCGTTTAGAAAAGTTCCACTTGAGGCGCCGACTCGATCGGCGCCTTTTTTGTCTTGCTATACTTATTCCAGTCAGATGTGGGCCCAACGCGGGATTCGCCTCGTCCGGCCTTGCCACAAAACAGTCAGCCCCGGAACGCTCGTCCTGGTCCAGCGCTAAGAATTCCCCGAGAGATCGGAATAGCCTTATGCTCCGTGAGCCAGCCCATCACGCTCTTTTTCTGAACCGCGAAGAATCGTGGCTGGAATTCGATTCCCGAGTTTTGGAGGAAGCCTCCGATCCTGCCAACCCACTGCTGGAGCGGGTGAAGTTTCTGGCCATCACCGCCAGCAATCTCGACGAATTCTTCGAAATCCGCGTCGGCGGACTTCTCCAGCAACTGGAAGACGGGCTTAACTCGACCACTCCAGATGGGCTGACCATGGCCAAAGAACGGGAACTCATCAATCGCGCAACCCATGAATTCGTCGATGCCCAGTATTCTTGCTGGAATAATCAGCTTCGCCCGGCCTTGGCCGAGCACGGCATTCGGGTGCTCGATATTGAAGAGTTGGATGGGCCCGCGCACGCTTTCGTTGACGACTATTGTGAGCGCGAACTCGATCCCTTGTTGACTCCGGTTACTGTCGATCCCGCCCACCCCTTCCCGCGGGTTATCAATAAGGCCCTCTGCGTGGCGTTGTTGTTGCGGCGTCGCCGCCGGTCCTCTCTGACGTACACCGGTGTAATCACTGTTCCAAGAGCCCTGCCGCGGCTCATCCGGCTGCCCTCGAACGGAACGGTAGATTTGATTTTTCTTGCTGATCTCGTCGTATACCACGCGGCGCGCATGTATAAGGGCTACGATATTGTTTCTTCTGCGGCGTTTCGCGTCACGCGCAACAGCAATCTCTACTTGCAGGAGGAAGAATCACGAAACCTGCTCGAGTTGGTGAGGACCGAGCTGCACAATCGCCGCAAAGGCGACGCCGTTCGAATGGAGATCGAGTCCTCCGCTGATCCCGAGATCATTGAGCGACTACGCACCGTCTTCGAATTGGATCGTTGGCAAATCTTCCGCGTCGACGGGCCGGTTAACCTGTCGCGGCTGCTCAATCTATATGAGGAAGCAAATCGGCCAGATTTGAAGTTTCTGCCTTTTGCGCCGCGCGAGTTGCGTCTTACCGCTAAATCGCACGACCTGTTTGAGGAGCTGCGGCGTCAAGATGTTCTGCTGCATCATCCTTTTGACTCTTACGATGCCGTTGTCTCGTTTATCCGGTCCGCCGCCGAAGATGACAGCGTGCTGTCGATAAAACAGACGCTCTATCGAACCAGTGAACACTCACTGATCGTTCCCGCACTAATTGCCGCTGCCGCCCGCAAGGAGGTCACGGCAGTGGTCGAATTGAAGGCCCGCTTTGATGAGGCATCGAATATTCGCTGGGCCCGCGATTTGGAAGACGCCGGGGTGCAGGTCTTTCACGGTTTGGTCGGCCTCAAGACCCACTGCAAGCTTTCATTGCTGGTACGCCGCGATCCGGATGGGGTTATAAGACGCTATGCACACCTCGGCACGGGGAACTACAACGCGGCGACGGCCAGAATCTATACCGATCTCAGTCTGCTCACCGCGGACCCAAATATAACCCGTGCCGTTCACGACGTTTTCAGTTTCTTGACGGCGTACGCGGAAAATCCCAGCTATGAACCGCTGATGGTTGCACCCCTCGATCTGGCGGAGAAGTGCATATCATTGATCGAGCGCGAGGCCGATCACGCTCGAGAGCGCCGTCCTGCACGCATCGTGGCTAAGATGAATTCCCTCATGGACACCGACATCATCCAGGCTCTCTATCGGGCGTCCCAGTCGGGGGTGCCAATTGATCTGATCGTGCGTGGAATTTGCACACTACGGCCGGGCATTCGGGGCGTGAGCGACCGGATTCGCGTGCGTAGTATCGTGGGACGCTTCCTCGAACACAGCCGCATCTTTTACTTCGACAATGGCGGGGAGCCTGAAGTCTTCTTAGGCAGCGCCGACTGGATGCCTCGCAACCTCCACGAGCGGGTCGAGGTGCTCTTTCCCGTGAGAAGTTCGACTCTCCGCGATCGCGTGATCCATGAGATTCTGGCAGCCTACCTGGCTGACACTGCAAAAGCGCGATGGCTTCAGAAAGACGGCAAATATTTGCGTGCTGGCCGAGTCGGGCAAGCCGGCTCGAAAACATCCCGCGCGAAGGCCCACTTTAGCGCGCAGAATTTCCTCATCCAGGTAGCAGAAGGTCAGTCTTCGCCAGATCAGATCCCGCTGCCGCCAGAGCGGCGTCGCTCGCCGCAGCCTCTGTTCCAAAAGCATTAGAATATAGCAATGTTTGTCTACTTCTTGCGCCACGCCAGCGCTGGCCAACATCTGCTCAACGCCAAGAAGGATGAAAAGCGGGGCCTCGATAAAGATGGAATCGAGCAATGCGGCTACATTGGAAGGGCCTTGTCCGCGCTTGGCGTACAAGTGGATGTCATCATCTCCAGCCCGCTAAAGCGTTCCACTCAAACCGCCGCGCTCGTTGGCAACGAATTAGGACATGAGGGCAAGCTGATCACCGACAATGCCTTGCGACCTGAGGCCCTCTTTTCTGATTTTCAAAAGCTCTTGGAAAAGTATGCTCGCCAGGATTCCATTCTCCTGGTTGGTCACAATCCCAATCTCCGTGACTTTCTTGGGCGTGTGATCAGCGACACTGGTACGGAAGCCGTGGTTGAGCTTAAGAAGGGTGCCGTTGCTAAGGTGGAAATGCGGCGCAGCGCGGGCTCTTTAAGCTGGTGCATTACTCCACGCATTCTGCGGACGCTTCACGCTGCTGCCACCGAGAGTTCACGTCCGAAAACTTCTCGAAAGTAGTTGCCGTCTTTTTCGATCGCCCACACCTCCAGGTCCAGGCGGGCACTGCCTCGCGCCGCAAGCTTCACCGAAACCTTCCCGTTGCGCGCCGAAACCGCAATCCGGCCAACCGACTGACTTCGGTTCATATGAATATTCCGCGCGATCCGCAGGAGCATCGACGCTCTTTTAACCGCTTCTCGCTCCTCCGGGCTCAAAGCGCTCATCGGTCCATCGTCAGGAGTCGGGCGAGATTTCCCGAGATAGCGCGCAATTGAAGCAATGATGCGCCGCTGCCCCGGCGTGTATCCCAGAATTTCAGAGTTCGAAATGATGTAGTACGTATGGCGGTGGTGACCGGCCCGATTGACGTAGTCTCCTACCTCATAAAGTAGTGCCGCTGCCGAAAGCCATTCGCGATACTCCGGCGGCAACTGGTGGACAGACTTTAATGCCGAAAAAAGCTGCAACGACGCATTGCGAACTTGCAACGCATGGTGCGCGTCCACGTGATAACGCTCCACCGCCCGTTGCAGAGACTCCCACCGTTCCGATTCCACCGCTCGCCCGGAACGAGTGCTGCGGTCGTATTCCGCAGCCATCTGCGCCAGGATTCCATCGCGCAGCCCCAGTGCGGAATAACGGAAACCCGCAAGATGGCAACGCTCCAACAATTGGGCATAAACAACTGCGCCTGCACAAATGATCTCTGCCCGACGAGGGCCAATGCCCGGTATTTTTTGCCGTTGCTCCAAAGTCATGCGCGTGATCTGTTTCACGATCGCACGCATCATCTCCCGGGTCACAATCCCATTTGTGCGCTGCCGCTTCGGCCGGCTGAACTTGGACCTCCCCGGCTTGGGATGAGAAAGATGGCTCGCCATGCTCAACAGAGCGGCGGCTGTTCCGGAAGTCGCAATCACAGTGCCCACCCGTGCCGACCGAATCCGATCCTGAATGCGGGCCACGCCCCGTCCCACGTAACCCTCCAGCTGTTTCAATTCATCCTTTCGCGGCGGATCATGCCTCAGGAATTCACCAGTCAGTCGCACCGCGCCAAGCGATAAACTCACGGTGTCCCGAATCTGTCCCCGTCGCGACAGCGTAAGTTCGCAACTGCCGCCCCCAAGATCAACCAGCAGAACATTTCGCACACCAAGCCGCCCGCTGGACACAAGGCCGAGGTGGATCAAGCGAGCTTCTTCTAGTCCTGAAATAACTTCGACGGTCCACCCCGTTCGTGTGCGCACCCAATCGAGAAAAGCTTGCGAGTTCCGCGCTTCACGCAGCGCAGCCGTCGCGACCACCCGGACCGCATCCGTGCCGCACTCCTGCGTCGCGCGATGAAACCTGCGCAAGACTCGCACCGTTTCCGACATGGCTTCTGGCGACAGCAGTCCCGCGGTGAAAACGTCCTCGCCGAGTCGCGTTACCTCGCGATCCTCATGTAATTCTTTCAACCGTCCGTTTTGCAAACGGGCGATCTTCAAGCGAACCGAGTTAGATCCGATGTCGATGGCAGCGAACGTGGGCATGGGGAAGAACGATCAGTATTCACGCAATCAATGGCGGCACGCAACCCCGTTTTCATTTTTCGGACCGCGAGTGTCGAGGCCCCCTGAGCGACGGGGTTTTAGTCGGAGCCATTTTTAACGGATTTGTAACAAGCCTCTGCTAGTGTCAAACAGAATGTCGAATCAAGCCCTGCCCCGGCCGCGCATTAACGCTCCCGAACCGGAGCCGGGCGCAAAGGCCGCTCTGAAAATCGAGACCAACGCCGCCCCGCTTCTGCAAGGAAAAGTCAGTGAGTTGCCCGACCAGCTTTTTGGTTGGGCGATGCGGCTCTGCGGCTTGGCGGTGATTGTCCTTCTTGGACTCATCGTCTATGAGCTGGTCCTGGGCTCGCAGCTCTCCTGGCATGCCTTTGGCTGGAAGTTCTTTGGTCTTTCTGATTGGAATCCCGTCGAAGATCAATACGGGGCGCTGCCTTTCATTTATGGCACTCTCGTTTCTTCCCTTATTGCACTGATTATTGCGGTGCCGCTGGCAGTCGGCGTTGCTGTTTTCATTACTGAGATGTGCCCTATCGGACTTCGTGGCATTCTTTCATTCACCACCGAATTACTGGCCGCGATTCCCAGCGTTATCTATGGCATCTGGGCCATGTTCATTCTGGTCCCGCTTCTGCGCACGTATGTTCAGCCTTTTCTTGGCAAGACTCTCGGCTGGACCGGCCTTTTCACAGGTCCGGCATACGGATACAGCATGTTGGCTGCGGGCATCGTTCTGGCCATCATGATTATTCCCATCATCTCTTCGATCACGCGCGAAGTGATGACGGTCGTTCCCCAACATCAGCGCGAAGCCGTGCTGGCACTCGGTGCTACCCGCTGGGAAATGATCAGGATCGGCGTTTTGCGGAACGCGCGGGCTGGCATCGTGGGCGCAGTCATTCTCGGCCTGGGCCGCGCGCTTGGCGAGACCATGGCCGTCACCATGGTGATCGGCAACCGTCCTGAGATCGCGAAGTCTTTGTTTGCCCTCGGATATTCAATGGCCAGCGTTCTCGCCAACGAATTTTCCGAAGCTACCGGCGATCTCTACTTATCGGCATTGATCGAGATCGGCCTGGCGTTGTTCCTGGTCACGATCGTTGTGAACGCGCTAGCGCGCGTCATGGTTTGGAGTGTTACTCGGGGTCAGCCGGCGAAAAGCGTTGCCTGATACAAAACCCAATTCGACACCCACAGTGTTGCCGCCGATCAGTTGGCATCGCCGCGCTACGGATCACTTGATGACCGGTGTCTCCGTGCTTACCGTCGTCATCGTGCTCGCGCCGCTCTTTGCTATCTTCGCTTATCTTTTAATCAAGGGAATCGGTTCCCTCAACATCGCTTTCCTCACGCAAACTCCGAAACCCGTGGGCGAACCGGGAGGGGGAATGGCGAACGCTATTGCAGGCTCCGCCGTCATCCTTGCCATCGCCAGCATCCTGGGTGTGCCTTTTGGAATCGGTGCTGGAGTTTTTCTCGCCGAATACGGGCGCAATCGCTACGGGGACGCGGTTCGCTTTGTTTCCGACGTTCTGAACGGCGTTCCTTCCATCGTCATCGGAATCGTGGCCTATGGTCTCGTGGTTGTTCGCCAGAAGCATTTCTCCGCTCTTGCAGGTGGCGTCGCGCTGGCGATCATGATGATTCCCACCATCGCGCGCACCACCGAACAGATGCTGCTCCTCGTCCCTCAGGCGATTCGCGAAGCAGCCTACGGGTTGGGAGTCTCCCGCTGGCGAACCACGCTCTCGATAACTTTGCGCACCGCAACCTCAGGAATTATCACCGGAGTCATGCTGGCTTTTGCTCGGGTCGCGGGAGAGACGGCGCCGCTGCTGTTCACAGCCTTCGGCAATCAGTTCTGGAATTGGGATATCCGTCAGCCAACGGCCGCGTTATCTCTACAGATCTATACTTACGCTCTTTCGCCCTTCGACGATTGGCATCGCCAGGCTTGGGCAGGTTCGCTAGTATTGATTGTGCTTATCGTAAGTGCGGTCGCGGCCGTCCGTATCGTTGTACGGCACGGAAGATTGGCAGGAGCTTAACGAGTTATGGGGGTCGGAATCACCGTCGAGCGTCTGAATGCCTTCTACGGCAAAACCCAGGCCTTGTTCGACATCAATCTCTCGGTCGTTGCTAATCACGCTACGGCGCTCATCGGACCCTCGGGTTGCGGCAAATCCACTTTCATTCGTTGCCTGAACCGCATGCACGAGACGATTCCCGATGCTTACGTCGAAGGTAAGGTTCAAATCGGCGATTTCAGCGTATATAACGGTACGTCTGCCACGCAGCTGCGCCGCCGCGTCGGAATGGTCTTTCAGAAACCCAACCCTTTCCCCACAATGTCCATCTATGAGAATGTGGCAGCCGGGTTGAAGCTGAATGGCTTTCGCAGTCGCAAGAAGCTCGATGAGATTGTTGAGAAATCGCTGCGCGGTTCGGCCCTCTTCGACGAAGTGAAAGACTCCATGCACAAAAAGTCGGGTGCGAGTCTTTCCGGAGGTCAGCAGCAACGACTGTGCATCGCGCGTGCTCTCGCCGTTCAACCCGAAGTTTTATTGATGGATGAGCCTTGCTCGGCTCTCGACCCGATCTCAACCGGTAAGATCGAAGAACTCATCTTCCAGCTGAAAGAGCAGTACACGATCGTAATTGTGACGCATAATATGCAGCAGGCAGCGCGAGTCGCCGAATTTACGGGGTTTTTCCTGCTCGGCAAGCTGATCGAATTTGATAAAACTGAAAAAGTATTCACGAATCCCTCCGACAAACGAACGGAAGATTACGTGACCGGCAGATTCGGATAAGAAAGGTTGCGGCGAAATGCGCACTCGCTTTCAACAGGAAATGGAAGAGCTCCGCGAGAAGCTGCTCCGCATGGGCGGTCTCGCGGAACTGGCGGTGGATCGCGCCTGCCAGGCCTACACTGAGCGCGATCTCACGCGTTGCCAGCTCGTCCTCGAAAACGAGAGCCTCATCAACGCGGCTGAGCGCGAAATCGATGAACTCGCCTTTGACATTCTCGCCACTCAGCAACCCGCCGCCGTTGATTTGCGCTTCATTCTGGCGGTCACGAAGATCAATGCCGACCTCGAACGCGTTGGCGATCAGGCTGTGAACATCGCCGAACGTGTCATGGACCTCATCGAACTGCCCGCCGTCGATTTGCCTGTCGACATCCCACGCATGGCCACTGCGGTCAGCGCCATGGTCCGGCGCGCGCTGGAATCATTTGTCGAGGGTAAGGCCGAACTCGCTCAAGCTGTACTCGAGATGGACCACGTGGTCGATCGCATGCGCGACGAAGCTTTCATTGTGCTGGTGCGTACGATGAACGAGCGCCCCGAAGCCACGCAACAAGCTCTCGATGCGCTCTTGGTAGCTCGGAATCTGGAGCGCGTTGCCGACCACGCGACGAACATAGCGGAAGACGTGATCTTCTGGGTGCTGGGCGCTGATGTTCGCCATCATGCGCAAGCGGCTTCCGCTGCTCCACGTCCGGAAGCTACCGGCACCGCCGGCTCCTGATTCAATCGTCACGGCAAATAGCTCCCCTCCGGGGGCCAACTTGTCCTCCTGCGTTACACTATCGAAGCGCGGAGAAGGAAGCTCTGGCACCTTCGCTTCGCGACCCACACTCCACCTTCATGAGCCACAAATTCCGCGTCTTTGCCACTTGCGACATCGGGAGCGCTCTCGACATCCTTCGCGACAAGGGCTACGAACTAGAGGTTTATTCCAATCCCGAAGCGCCGCCGAAGAGTCTGATCATTCAAAAAGTAAAGTCCGGCATTGACGGTCTCGTTACTACGTTGCGCGACCCGATCGACGCGGAAGTGTTTGCCTCCGGCGCCAGAACGCTCAAAGTCGTGGCCCAACTCGCCGTCGGTTTTGACAACATCAACCGCGCCGATGCCAATCGCTACAAAATTCCATTTACGCACACCGCAGACGTTCTGACCGAAGCGACCGCCGAGTTTGCCTTCTTTCTCATGGGAGCGCTCGCAAGAAAGCTCTGGCCTGCCGAGCACCTGACTCGCGAAAATCGATGGGGTTATTGGCATCCTTATCTTCCGTTTCTGGGCGACGAGGTCACCGGAAAAACCGTCGCTGTCATCGGCACCGGCCGCATCGGTTTGGCCTTCATTAAGAAGTGTGCGGGCTTCGACATGAACATCCTCTGCTTCGATCCCGCCTATGAAAATCACGACTACATCAAGGCCATCCAGGAAGTGAAGGATCTTCGATTTCAACGCGGCATTAGCCGCGAGAGAGCAACAATTTGCTACACCTCGTTTCACGAGGCCATCAGAAGCGCCGATTTCATCAGCCTTCACGTTCCGCTTTTGCGCGAGGGCGAGAGCCCAACCCCGACCTACCATCTGATCAATGAGACCACGCTGCGCATGATCAGGCCGACCGCCATGATCATCAACACATCGCGCGGACCCGTAATCGACGAAAACGCTTTGGCGCGAGCGCTGCGCGAAAACTGGATCGCTGGCGCCGCCCTCGATGTCTATGAAAAAGAGCCGCTCCCCCCCGATTCACCCCTCCGCGATCCCGCCATCGCCGACCGCTGCCGTCTTCTCCCACACTTCGCCAGTGCCGCTCGTATCACACGTCTCTCTTCCGATCCCAACAAAGGGATGGCTGGACGGTGCGTCCAAGGCCTCATCGACGTGCTCGAAGGGAACTACGGCGGTGATGTTACGAAAATGCCCTATGTCGTAAACAAAGAGGCCTTCGCCAAATAGGCCACTACAGATTTGCTGATGGTGTTATTGCAACTTTACGTACTCGCCCTTTGCTTGTTTGAGAATGGGGATGTCGGCGTCTGCGTCTTTCCAGAGAGTCAGAAAATCCTTGTACGCTGCGACCGCGCGTAGCCTGGCGGCGTCGCGGTCTTTCGTGCTTGACGATTCGGAGTTCATCTTGCCATGGGTGCGGAAACCTTCTGCGGCTGCGGCGCCGATGCCGGCGCTGAGCGCGTTCGCACGTGCCACTCCCAAATGCGCCAATGCTCCCGTCCAGCAATTCCACACGATGCCGCTATGGTCGAGAACCCTTTGAAATTCCGAGGCGGCCGACGGACCATTTCCCGCGGCCAGATAAGCCTCGCCCCTCAGGTACACGGAATTCAAACAGGAAATATTTGTCAAAAACTGAATGGCCGCCAGATCCATGGGCGCAGTGACCTGAAGTTCGTTCAGTGGGGTGGAAGCCGTATCTCTTTTGTGCAAGGCAATCGCGGCGCGAATGGTGGGCAACCATAGCATCTGGACTTGGGTGTCGAGAGGGAATCGCTGGTTCAAATCCTGGGCGAGAGAGAGGGTCCGATCGCTGTTGCCCACCAACCCCAGCGCGAGCGCCGCTTCTGCATCCACCGCCTGGTTGTTCGGAAGAAGAGTCACGGCCTTCGAGATCACCCCCAGCGATTCGCTGGCGTTTCCGAAAGCGGCTTCGCGCACTGCCGCATTGGCCAGCCAAATGGCGGCGTTCTCTTTGTGCCCATTCCGCACGGCCGAATCCACGGCGCGGGCAGTCAGCTCGCGCGCTTTGTGAAGATGTCCGAAATAGGCCTCCGTGTCGGCTTCAAGCGAGAGGCCGGAGTTTTCGACGGCGGCCTTGCCCATGAACCAGGCTGCCTGTTCCTGGATTGCTGAATGGTCGCCTTTGAGAAATGCGAGTGCATACAAGACCTGACGGGAGACGAGGTCGTCTAAATTTCGTCCAACCGCGCTTTGGCTTGTCTCTGCAGCCTCATCAAACCGTTGCAAGGCGATCAGTTCATAACTAAGAACGCCATAGGCGGCGGCGTCGTTCGGAGCAAGCTGCACCGCCTGGCGTGCGGCATCGGTGGCAGCCTCGTATTGTCCCTGCTGCCCATAAACGATAGACAAATCCATGTACGCGGAAGCGTCTTTGGGATAGCTCGCGATCTGCTCTTTATATGTCTGTACCGCTTTATCCAGCTCTCCGGTGACGCTCTGGTAGTAAGCCGCGGCAATGGTCAACCTCTCCCGCTCGCTGACTCCATTGCTCAGTTCGAAGGCTTTGGTGAAATAGTCGCTGCCTCGTCCAACTTCCCCCAGGATGAAGTAATCGTGCCCGAGAGCGAAATACCCCATGGCAAACTTCGGATCAATCTGAATCGCACGCTCGTCGTATGGCAGGGCTCCACGAGGTCCTTGTTCGCTGGCTTGTCTGCGACCCAGGCTATAGGCGCGGAGAGCGTCCAATGAGGTTGTCGTGGCCTGCTGTAACGGCACCGCGAATTTCTGCAAGGTGCCGAGCGACTCGCCGAGTTCGGTGCGCAGTTTGGTCGCAACGCGATCGAGAGTTTCGAGCACCTCTTCTTTCCTGGAAGCGGTGGCTTGCTGCTGGGCAAGTGTGTCCCCATTGGTGCAATTGATGGCCTTCAATCCCACTACGTATTTGCTGCCTAGGTTTGTGATGGAGCCCGCGATGTAAGCCTTGCTCCCGGCACGCTGGCAAAGTTCGCGAGCCACGTCGGGTGTGAGCGCCTGCCCGGTCGGTCGCGCCATCATTCGCAGTGTTTCCGCCACCTTGCTTTCCGGCAGGACGTTCAGGAATGGGGACTGATTCAGAGAGATGCCCACCGCCTGCTGCAGGGTGTCGTCAAAGACAGGGTCGCCGGTGGAATTGGAAAAATCGACCAGTACGACCGTGTCCTTTTCCGTAAGCGCTGGTTGGCGCCGATCACGGTGGGACAAGGCATAGGCGATGAATCCCGCAGCGGCCAGCACAAGCGCCATCAGGGCAACGATCTGGGACCTTCCGCTGTGACTCCTGGTTGCAACTTCTGGCGAAGCTTGATCCTCTTCGGTCGCGGCCGGAGGCGATTCCACCGGGGCGATGAAGCGGTACCCATAGCGTGGCAGGGTCTCGATGAACTGCGGTCCCTCGGAGGAGTCCCCAAGTACCTGCCGCAGTTTCTTGACAGCGTGGTTCAGACTGTCGTTGAACTCGACGAAGGTGTCTGCGCCCCAAAGGCGATCGCGCAACTCGTCGCGAGTGACCACGTCGCCGGGCCGCTCGATCAGAGTTCGTAATAGCTCAAACGCCTTCGGGGGGAGTGGAACCTTTTGACCGTCTCTTTGCAGCTCTCCGGATGAAAGGTCTAATTCAAAATGACGAAAGCGCACCCGCAGGGGCGATTGCGTAGACGAGGACAATCCCGAGATCCCTACATCGAGGTGAGTTTAGCACAACGCTCTTGAAACGACAGCAATTCCTGGTTCGTCCACCCTGTGGAAATTCCCCCCGAAAGGTTGCGTTCATTCAGTTTTCATCGAACGATCATTGTGTCTTCATTGTCGATGCCTGCCTTTGCATGAGACAGAAGGGGTGCGGCAAAAACAAGCCTCTAGCTGCACGTTCCTCCTCCCCCCGGCATTGGCCTTAACAAAACCCAGGAGGATACCAAAGTGAAACGGATTGCATTTGTGCTTGCAATTCTGGCCCTCGCGCTGGTAGGAAGCGCGTCGGCTCAAAGCTGGGGTGACAATAGCGCGTACTTTGTCACCTATTTCTCTAACAATCAATCGGGCGCACCGAATGCCACGGTACGGTTCATCAATGACGGTGACACCGGCGGAAACCTATACGCGGCTATCTACGTGTTCGATGACAGCCAGGAAATGGCAGCGTGCGGGGCTTGCGTCATTACTCCCGACGGTGTTCTGTCCGAAGACGTGAAGACCGAACTCACCAACAACCCGCTCACCGGACGGATTCCCACCCGCGGCGTGATCAAGGTGATCTCGTCTTCGAGCTGGGATCCGACAAACCCCGTGCCTGTAGCCGGTTTGCGTGGATTCGCAACCCACATCCAGCGCGCCACACCAACCTCCGGAGCATATGCCACCACCGAAACCAAGGTCGCTGACTCAAACCTCAGCACCAAAGAGGAGTGGCTGTTGGCGAACCTCTGCTACTACTCGGGGCTGCTGGGTTCTGGCCAGGGCACCATTACCTGCACCGCTGAAGATCACGACTTCTAGCCATTGGTCCTAGTGGCGAGGGGACACGTGGACCACCCGGATGCCGGAGTTTTCCTGTTTGGCCGGCGTCCGGGGTCTTTGATGTATTTGTCCTTTCCGTCTCGGCCCCTATTCACCTCCCCATTCGCAAATTCTCGCTTGCCTGTTCCACCCGCCGGAGCTAACGTGACCTGCTTGAAGGAGGTCAACGTCTGGCCGTCAAGGACAATATCGAGCTGTTGCGGCAATGGTTTCGGGAAGTGTGGAACGAGAGCAGGATCGAAACTGTTCATGAATTGTTTTCGCCGGATGGCCGTGCGGTTGGCCCTTATGGAGCTCAAACGGAGATTCGCGGTCCCAGCCAGTTTGTCCCCTTTGTCGAGCGCACTCGGCGCGCATTCCCCGACCTTAAGCTCACAATCGATGATGTCTTCGGAGCGCGGGATAAAGTCGTTCTCCGCTGGTCTGCCTCAATGACACATACGGGCGAGGGGTTCGGGCCCATCACTAACCAGCCTGTTCAACTTACTGGCATGACATTGTTCGAATCGCCAACGGACAGGTCGTCGAAGAGTGGGATAACTGGGATCGACTTGGAATGTTCGAACAGATCGGCGCGTTCAAGCCGTCCGAATTTTGGCAAAGAGCGCCTGAACCAACTCTTTCAGGCGATTTCGGTTGGATAAAATGAACTTGAAGTCGTTCAAAAGGCGGCTGATACTTCTGCCAGTCGTCGTCCAACACAGACCATCTTACATGCGGCACCTGAGAACGATTCTCCCATTTCCGCTTCTGGTACTTCTGCTCTTGCTCGCGACCGTCAACACGCACGCATCCTCAAGAGCCATCCTGACCAGTCCTTACGACGTTCCTTTACGAAAAGACATTACCGATCTCGGTCCCTCTTCGAGCAATCCGCCTGGCGAACGCCGCATCCGCATCACCCTGTCCTGCTATCTCTTCCCAAAGTTCATGGTGAAGGAATACGACGAAGGAGAAAAAGGCGCGGCATGGATTGGCATGGTTCTGACGCCCACTCCAGTCTCTTCCGCGTGTGGGACTTCTCACGTTGCAGGTGAGAAGGTCATCGGCGCCGACGAATGGTGTGGCTATTTTCGCGGAGCAAAGCAGAATCTTGTCTTTCTGGTTGCTTGCGACGGCGCGAATGGAGGCCTGCCTTTTGCGGTTTACGATGCTCGCACGGGCAAGAAAATCTTTGAAGATTCCGCCTATGACTCCAGCATGTGGAAAGACGCTCCCACACTCAGCCACTTCGATCGGCTTCAGGTTCTTGGCGGCAAAGATCAACCGTTGATCTTGCGATATCTTCGTGTGATTAGGGCCGATTGTGATCTTCACTCGAAAGACGCTTCTTGCTGGGGGAAGGTCGCGGCCGAGCTTCATTTGCATGAGAACGGGCCTCCGGTTTGCCGCGGCTATGAGAATATTCCCGACCGCACCGACTCCGTCCTGGCTTATCCGGTCGAAATTTCACTTTCGGCCGAACCCTCACCCAAGAACGTTTCCGGACCGGTTCTTTGCTGGCCCTCCGAGTGAGACCATCCTCAACCTTGCAAATGCCGAGTAGCGTTGCGAAGCGCATCATTTCCCAGCGTTCGTTTCATAGTCAACGATCCTTGTCGTCAGTGCGCCCAACCTGCTACGCTCGGCCTTCGCCTCTACCAATGAACCTAGCAAGCTGCATTGTCTCTTCCTGCGTGAGTCTGGCTCTGCTAGCGCCGGTGACATTTGGTCAGCGCGCCAACGCTGTGGCGTCCTCCCTAAAACTCCTACCGGCTCCGAGAGAGGTTCGTATCAACAAAGGGAAGTGGCTCGTCAGGTCATCGACCAGGATCCTGATCAGCAACCCCGAAGACCGTTTTTCGGCGGAGACTTTGCAGGAGGAAATACGCGATCGCACCGGCGTCAGACTCGCGATTGAAGCAGCAGAATCGGTGCCAAAAACGACCGGTCACATTTCTCTTGGGCGACTCGGCGACCGTGGCCTTCGCGCCTATCTCGAATCGCAAGGCGTGAAGATCGAAGAAGTAACGGAGCAAGGCTACGTGATCCGTGCGAGTGAAGACGGAGTCATTGTCGCAGCCCACACCGCGCAGGGATTGTTTTATGGAGTGCAGACATTGCGACAGCTATTGCATGGGGAAGGGAAGACATTGACCATTCCCCGCGTCAGCATCCGCGACTGGCCCAGTATGGAATGGCGCGGAGTAAGCGACGACATCAGTCGCGGACCAATCCCAACCATCGATTACCTGAAGTTCCAGATTCGCACGCTCGCCGAATACAAAATCAATCTCCTTGGCTTCAATATGGAGAACGTATTTGATTTCCAGACGCACCCGCTGGTGGCGCCGCGGGGGGCTGCGCTCACTCCCGCCGAGATCAAAGAACTGGTCGCCTACGCGGCAAAGCACTTCATCACCATCCTGCCCGAGCAGCAAGCCTTTGGCCACCTACACCAGTTCTTGAAATACGAGACCTATTGGGACGTCGCCGAAACCCCTCACGGCCACGTTTTGACACCAACCAACCCCAAAACGTACGACTTGATTCGTCAGGTCTATGGGGAGGTCGTCCCAATGTTTCCCGGCCCGTTCTTTCATATCGGCTCCGATGAAACCTTCGAACTCGGCCAGGGACAGACCAAATCGCTCGCTGCCAGCGAAGGCCTCGGTCGCGTCTACCTCGAACATCTGCAAAAAGTCTTCGGGATCATGCAGCCCTATCACAAGCAGCTCATGTTTTGGGGCGACATCGCCGTCAAATATCCAGAGCTGCTTAGCATCCTTCCCAAAGAGATGATCGCGGTGCCATGGGATTACGATCCAAAGCCGAGCTACGAGAACATCATCACTCCTTATACAAACGCAGGCTTGCGCGTAGTCGTGGCCCCGGGAGTGAACAACTGGGGCGTGGTCTGGCCTAATTTTGAAGCTGCCTTCGTCAACATCCGCAACTTCACTCGTGACGGCCAGAGCCATCACGGTTTTGGTCAGCTCAACACCATCTGGCACGACGACGGGGAAACACTCACCGATATGGCGTGGCCCGGCCTCATCTTCGGTGCGGCGGCAAGCTGGCAGTCGGGCGAGTCAAACATCGAGGACTTCAAGAAGAGTTTCGACTGGGCCTTCTATCGCAACGAAGACTCGACCTTCGAAGAAG
Source organism: Terriglobales bacterium (assembly GCA_035508395.1). Classification (GTDB taxonomy): domain Bacteria; phylum Acidobacteriota; class Terriglobia; order Terriglobales; family Acidobacteriaceae; genus Acidiflorens. The sequence goes on from DATJNC010000043.1 coordinate 17,453, forward strand.
CGATTGAGAATCTGGACCGCTCGCATGCCCTTTTGACCGGGCAGAAGGTCGGCAATGCGAGCAATGAACTGTTCTGGTCGGATCCGTTTAGTAGCGAAGGAGCAGCCATGGAAGCCAGAGCCCTGCCTGCGACCCATGATCTGCGGCTGGCTGCAGAGAGCGCGATCGAGTCACTGCACCACAATCGGGAGAAGGCGGAACTTCATCGCGAAACCCTCGACGACGTGGCCTTTGCCGCCTGGCGGCTCGACACACTCGGTCTGAAAATCCAGTTCACATCCGAGATCGACCACTTTTATTGGGACGCCTATCAGAATCAGACCGACCCAAAACGAGTCGAAGGTGATCTCGACCTAATCATTGGCATTAATGGGCGTCTCGAGAGCCTTCGGGATTCCATCACCGAACTTCGCAAAATGTACATTGAGGCATGGAAGCAGGAAAACCGCCCTTACTGGCTGGACAATGTGCTGGTGCGCTACGACAATTTGGCGTCGGAGGTTCAAGCCAAGATTGTTGCCGTGCAGGAAGCCGGCCGTCAATACGACAATACAAAGACCCTTCCTCTGCCGGAGCAATTTGGCTTTTTCCTCAGGCCCTGAGCCCTGGCGCGTAGCCCGAAAAACATGTTTTCCTCTCGCACAAGCTGGCGTCTCGCCGTCAACGATCTAACTCGCGTCCTGCGCGCCGCGCGCGTTTCAGGACAGGAGATCCTTGATCTGACCGTCTCCAATCCGACCGAAACAGGTATCAGTCCGGATCCTGACATTGTTCTCGGGGTTCTCGCCAATCCGGATGCGCTCCGATACGACCCTCAACCTCGCGGCCTGCTCGAGGCGCGCAATGCCGTTTGTTATTACTATCGCGAGTCGCACCGCGTCTTTGACCTGCATCCCGATCAGCTGATTCTGACCACGGGCACCAGCGAAGCCTACTCTTACGTCTTTCGCGTTCTCTGCAATCCCGCCGACGAAATTCTGGTCCCCAAACCAAGCTATCCGCTTTTTGAATTCCTTGCCGATCTCGCCGATGTCAAGCTGGTGCCTTATCCGCTGATCTACGATCACGGCTGGCAAATCGATTTCGATTCGCTCTATAAAGCCGCCGGGCCCCGGTCGCGCGCGGTAATCCTCGTACATCCCAACAATCCAACCGGCTCCTATGTTTCCGAGCAGGAAACCGCCGCGCTCAATCATTTCTGTAGCGATTATGGCCTGGCCCTCATTGTCGATGAAGTCTTTCTCGACTATGCCCATGACGGCGAGCCGCGTCCGAGTTTTGCGGCTAATACCGATGCCCTAACGTTCACGCTCAGCGGAATTTCCAAGATTTCCGTTTTGCCCCAGATGAAGTTTGCCTGGGTGGCTACGAGCGGCCCAAAAGAATCCGTGACGGAAGCGGGCACCCGGCTTGAAGTGATTGCCGACACTTATCTCTCGATGAACGCCCCCATCCAGCTTGCCGCGCCGACTTTTCTCGAACAGCACAAAGCCGTCCAGCCGATCCTCCTCGACCGGTTACGCTCAAATCTTTCCGACCTTGATCGTCAGCTTGCCGCCCATCCCTCATGCCAACGATTGCAAACCGAGGGTGGGTGGTACGCGGTTCTCCGCGTGCCAGCTGTTGGAACCGACGAGGATCTGGCGGTCCAGCTGGTGCGACATGCTCAGGTGAGCGTGCATCCAGGCCACTTTTATGACTTCGCGAGAGAGGGGTATCTGGTGCTGAGTTTAATCACTCGGCCGGAGATCTTTCATGACGGCATCTCGCGTCTGCTTAAGTTTGTCAGTAAATAACGCCTCAATGCGCGTGGTATTCTTTCGTGTTTTCCGCCAGGAGATTGAATGTCGATTACTCGCCGAAGCTTCATCGAGACCGCGGTTGCAAGCACGTTAGCGGCCGGGCTCAACGCATCCGCTGAACCTGCAAGGACTCAATGTGCCCAAAGCACCACCCAATCTGCTGGAGCGCCGGGACGTCTCCCCATCATCATCTCTGCGAAGAACGGCTTTAACTATCTCGACGATGGTTACGCATTCCTTAGAGATGGCGGCGACACCCTCGATGCTGCCATTCGCGTGGTCAAAGGTCCTGAGGACGACCCTAACGACGACACCGTTGGTCTGGGCGGATTGCCGAACGAAGAAGGTGTCGTGGAACTCGATGCCTGTTGCATGCATGGACCCACGCGCCGCGCTGGATCGGTTGGAGGCGTTCGCAATATCAAGAATGTCTCCATGGTATCGAAGGCGGTGTTCGAGCACACCGGCCACGTCATGCTTGTGGGCGAGGGAGCTGAGCGCTTTGCTGTCGCTCTGGGTTTTCCCCGCGAAAACTTGCTGACCGAACGCTCACGAAAAATCTGGCTGCTTTGGAAAGAAAATCACTCCACAGATGACTGGTGGGGGCCGGGCATTTCCGACCCCAACTGGAAGCCCCCCGCGGTCGCACCTCAGGCAGAATTATGGCAGCGACGAATCAACCGGCTCGAAGCGAAAGCGGCGCAACTCGACATCGAGCCAGAATTTCGAATGGCCGCTATAAGAAAAGTTCTCTTCCCGCCCACCGGTACCATTCATTGCTCCGCTCTTAACGAAAAGGGCGAAATGTCGGGCATTACAACCACCAGCGGTCTCGCCTACAAACTTCCGGGCCGTTGCGGCGATTCACCAATCATCGGAGCTGGTTGCTACACCGATCAGGATGTTGGTTCTGCGGGCGCGACCGGCAGTGGCGAGGAGAACATCAAGGTCGCCGGCGCCCACACCATCGTTGAGAACATGCGCCGGGGGATGTCTCCGCAGGAGGCCGGCTTCGACGCTCTGAAGCGAATCATCCGCAATTACAACAGCGACATGAACAAATTGCAGTTCATGGACATGAGCTATTACATCCTGCGCAAAGATGGCGTCTATGCCGGGGTTTCGCTCTGGGAGGGGTATTCGAAGGACAACATCCACAAGATCGCCGTTCATGACGGCACGCGCCGATTAGAGCCTACCGTCGCGCTTTATAAGGGCTATTCGCAGGATTTTCCGCCATTCCCGGTTCCCATGCCGAAGGAACTTATCAAGCATTGAATACGCGAAACAGAGTATTGACGGCCGACACATGAAATCGCCTGCAGCCGTCGGACCCTGCACGAGCGATGTCTTTTCGTCATTCCAATCAGGTGTACAATTGAAGTTGTCAGGACCTAGCTTCACGGGATCTGCTTCCCGCGTTCGAGGCTCGCATGAACGTTCATATCAGTTACAAGGTCCAGAAAACTCCCGCCATTGAAAAAGAGATAAGCCACCAGGTTGAGAAGATCCAAAAGCGGCTGCAGGTGTTTCGGTCCGAGCTTGTGCACCTGAAAGCGGCACTGGAAGAAAACTCGCCGCGCGAGGGGATCCACATTTCTTTGAATTTGCGCTTGCCTTCCGGTCAGTTGGCCGTCGAGAAGAATGCCTCAAGTGTAACCACCGCAGTTAAGACGGCCTTCGATGATCTCGTCCAGCAGATTAACCGGCACAAGGAAACGCTACGTTCTAGTCATCGCTGGCGCCGATGGCGGGCAAGTGGTAAAAGCGAGAGGGGCGTGCCGTTCGAAAACACCGTTGCCGCTGTGAAGCCGCCGGTCATTTCAGCCGATGACATTGGCTCCTACGTCGACGCCAATCTGGGTCGTCTCGAGCGTTTTGTAGATCGTGAACTGTATTTCCGGCAGGCGGAAGACGACGGTCTTCGCGATGGAGAGTTGTCGACAACCGACGTCGTAAATGAGGTAATCGCGCGGGCGCTTGAGGATCACGATCGTCCCGAGAAAATGGCACTTGAACCCTGGCTTTATCGGCTGGCCCTCGAATCCATTGAACAAATGAAGGCTCGCCTTCAGGAACTGGAGTCGCCGGTTCACCTCGAAGACAGCCGCCGCCGGCAAAACGTCCAGGCCTCCGATGAAGCTGCCCTCCAGTTCCATCAGGCCGACGAAGGCTGGACGCGAGAAAGCGTGATTGCCGATCGCCGCGTCTCCAGCCCCGAGCAAACCGCGTATTCGGATGAAATGATCGCGCTCGTTCAGGGTGCCTTACGCGGCGTCACCCGCACCGATCGCGAAGCGTTTCTGCTTTATGGCATCGAGGGATTTTCGCTAAATGAGATTGCCTCCATTACTGGCCGTCATACCGAGGCGGTGCGCGAATCGGTGGAGCGCGCTCGCGATTGTGTTCGCAAGGCTCCCACGGTAGCACGGGAGTTCCACAAGGACCTCTTCGTCAGGGCTCGAACCTCAGCTTCCAAATAAGAAGGAGAATCGATGATGACACGGAATGAAGTCCGTGAGCTCGCTGCTTTTCAGCTGAATGACAACAATGGCGCCACCGCGCTGAGCTTTTATTTCCAGCCCGAACCTCCCCAAGACCGGTCCCATCGCAACGAAGCTATTGCGGCCAAGGACGTGGTCAAGCAGGTGCTGAAAGGCTCGGCGGCGAAGGGAAAGAACGGTTCGCTGCATGCCGACCTTGACCGCGCGCTTGAAGTTGTTTCGAATCTCCGCAGTCAGGCCCGTGGCAAAGCCATATTCGCCTGCTCCGCCAAAAATGTTTGGCGCGAGTTCGATTTGCCTTCCCAACCTGGTGGCACCAGGATTTATCTCCAATCACGATTCCAACTGAAACCATTGGCGGCTCTGCTTGGAGCGCAACCCGCTCTTTGCGTAGCCGTGGTTGACCGTCAGCGCGCGCGATTTTTTGAGTTACGTCTCGACGAACTCGAAGAGAAGCCGGCCATCGTGCATCTGCTTTCACGCACTGCCACTAGCTATGGTTATAACGGGTATGAGGCTGGACATGCCGAGCGCCGTGTCGCCGAAGAGGCCTTGCAGCATTTCAAAGCGGTTGCCGAACGGCTCCGCGTCGATTTCGAAAAAGGCGTGTGGGATCGTCTCGTGTTTGCCTGTAACGACGTGAACTGGGCCGAACTCGAGAGCCACCTCCACCCCTACACCAAACAGCGCGTGATCGGCCGGTTCTCGACTGACGTGGCCAGTGCTTCAAACGAAGAGATTCGCGACCGCGCGAACGCGTTGCTGAGAGAGTGGATCGCCGACCGCGGAACCTCGAAAGTAGCGCAGGCGATTGATTTCGCCAAAGCGAATGGCCGCGGAGTGACCGGATTACGCAGGGTGCTCCGGGCTCTCGAGTCCGGCGAAGTACAGAGTCTCTTTATGAACGAGAGTTTTTCTGCGCGGGCCGTCGAGTGCCCGCATTGCGGTCATCTTGACGCCCATCTCGTCCCGCTCTGTGTTGCCTGCGGACACGGGACGCACGAGTTGGATGACGTTTGCGATGCCATGATTCCTCTCGCCATTCGCCGCGACATTGAACTGTTCTGTCTTAAGAATAACGGAGCACTTGATAACGCTGGAAACATAGCCGCATTGCTGCGCTTCCGCTCCGACCAGGGCAGCGTAGGAAAGATTGCGACGGCATCATAAAATTCGGGATCTAGAAGTCCGATTGCAGAAGCGAGAGCGAACCGCTTCGAGTTTTGTGATTTCGAAGCTCGTAGCGCTCTTCCAATCTGACTTCTTAATTCTGCAATGCCTTCTTCTACAATGCCTGCATGATTCACAAAATCCTTCCCGTCGGACCCCTGCAATGCAACTGTTCCATCATCGGTGACGAGACGACCCGTGAGGCCATGGTTATCGATCCCGGCGATGACATCGAGGACATCCTGAGGATCATCAACGAGAACAATCTTCGGGTGAAACAGATCGTCATCACGCATGCTCATATCGATCATGTTGGCGGAGCGATGAAGCTGCGCGCGCAAACCGGCGCGCCCATCCTTCTCAATCAGAATGACTACGCCTTGCTAAAAATGCTCGACGTGCAGGCAGCTTGGCTTGGGATGAAGTCACCAAGTGCAGTGGAAATCGAGCACGACCTCAAGGATGGAGAGAAAGTCGAGGCGGGCAGCCTGTCGGCCAATGTGTTGCACACACCCGGTCATACCGAAGGCAGCGTCTGTCTTTACTTTCCAGCCGAGAAGATGTTGATCGCCGGCGACACCCTCTTCGCGGGCAGCATCGGCAGGACCGATCTACCCGGCGGTTCCTATCGGAAGATCATGCGCTCGTTGCACGATCGGGTGCTGGCCTTGCCCGATGAAACCGTGGTCATCCCGGGGCACGGCCCCACCTCGACCATCGGAGAGGAGAGAGAAGGGAATCCGTTCTTGAAAAGCTAGCTCCGCATCCTCGTCGATCGCCATCGGCGCGGGAAGTCAAAGTGCCCTCACTTCCGCAATCTGACTTCTTACTTCTGACTTTCCATGAGTGAGTGTCTGTCTACTTCTGCTGCGGAGTAGTTGGCGCCTGATTTTGCGGAACAGTCGGCGGGGCGGATGGGACTGGTGCCTGTCGCGAATTCGTCTGCGAGGGCTTAACTCCGGAGAGGACCGAGGCAGATCCCGTCTTGCGCGAGGCATAGATCGACAGCGTGATGGAAGTGAGCATGAAGATGACCGCGGACCACGTCGTTGCCTTCGAAAGCGCTGAGGCCGCTCCGCGAGGTCCGAATGCGGTCTGGCTACCTTGTCCGCCAAACGCCGCGGCCAGATCGCCGCTCTTACCGCTCTGCAGCAGCACAACGGCGATCAGAAAGAGACAAACTAAAACATGCACAATCGCAATGAGAACCGGTATCCACATGCTTGGAAACTCCGCTTTGGACTAATGCCCAACCTGAATTTCTTCTCGTAGTATCGAGAGAATTATAATGATGGTGCGGAAGGGGGGATTTGAACCCCCACGCCTTTCGGCGCCACCCCCTCAAGATGGTGTGTCTGCCAGTTCCACCACTTCCGCTTTAGAATCAAGGGCCTGTGAGCTTAATCCGCAGGGGCAACTTCTACCGGCGTCCAGGCTTTCCGATCCTGAGGTCCGTTATCTTTATACACGCCCAATCGCACTGGTTCAAGATAGAGCGAGCGGCGATTCCGGTGGAAGAGCAATTGCCCTGCTGCCGCAACGAAAGCGAATGTCCGTAAGAGACCACCTTCGCATCACCGCAGCCGCCCTCCGCCACTGGGCCATCGCCCAGGCGCAGGATTCTCTCGCCGTCGGCTTGCTCTGGCTGATCGGGCTGTGGATCATTCGCGTCCCGTGGGCTCCCTTGTGGGCATTTCTCGCGGCGGTTTTGCAGATCGTTCCGCACATCGGGCCGGTTCTCGGATTGCTCGGACCAGTGCTCGCCGCTGCTCTTCACTCGAGAGATTGGGAACATCCGCTTTATGTCCTGATTCTCTATGCAGTCATCGTCGTCATCGACGGATTCTTCCTTCAGCCCTACATCATGCGGCGCGTGGCCCGCGTGCCCATGTGGGCCTCGATTCTGGCGCCTCTCGCACTCGGATTCATCATTCCGTTTTGGGGAGTGTTGCTGGCGCCGCCATTACTGGCAGTAGCCTACGCGTATAAGGCACGACGGGGCGAAAGTAAGGCGCAATAGGCGAGCGCTGGAATCCAGGTCGGCGTTTACCAATGAGTAATCTACCCCCCTCCGTTCGGTCTCAGAAAAGAAAGGAGTTAACGGACGATTCCCGCTAGGTCTTTGAGAAATAAAGAGTTAGAGGATGGAAGGGAGGATTATTATCTTATTTATTCTAAACGACTTACAGGTTGAACCCTGGTTCAGGCTGCGGAGGTTTCGCAAAGTATTCATTCTAAAGGAATGAAATTCGTAAAGTATTCTCGATAAAGGAGTTAGCGCGAGATGATTTGTCCCTGGCGAGGCCCTTGGGGAAGTGCCCGTAGAACCTTTCGGATTTCACCTACTTCGCTGAATCGTGAAACTCCTCATCCATCCAAAGCTTGAACGCGTCAAGATTCTGCGGACGTCCGAGAAAGCCTCGCACCAATTCAGTTCCAGCCTTCGAACCTCCTGGCTCCAGCACTGCCTTGCGGTAGCGCATGGCTGTCGGTCCACCGAGCAGATCGTTCTTGTCGAACTGGCTGAAGAAGTCGAGCGCGATCACCTTGTCGAGCACATAGGTGTAGTAGTTCGAGGAGTAGCCCATCAGATGAGTGAACGCGGCATAGAATCGATTTCCATTGACAAATGGATAGGGATAGAAGCGCGTAAAATCGCTGCGCAGAATAGCATCGAGGTCCACTTGATCGGGCGGACGATCGTGCAGATCGAGCGAATAAGTCGAATAGAAGAGTTGAGATTGGACCCATCCAGCCCGCCCAAAAGCGCTGGCCCGGTCCATGCGCTCGATCAAGTCGACAGGCAGCACTTCGCTCGTCTGGTAATGCTTGGCGAATGACCGCAGGATGCCGGGATCGCGAAAGAACTCCTCCAGCATCTGTGACGGAGCCTCCACAAAATCGGTCTCAGTCTGAAATCCGGCAACGCCACTCCAAGCCTGCTGTCCGCCCAGGATGTTATGCATCAGGTGCCCGAACTCGTGGAAGAAGATGACGACATCGCTGTACTGCATCAGGCCAGGGTCGCCCGCTTTCCCACCGGCAAAGTTGCAGATCAGCACTCCCTCGGGCAGTTGGCGGCCCTTGATTCCGGGCACGACAGGAGCGGAACTGAACCATTTGTCTTTCCCGTCTCGCGGATGCATATCAAGATAAACGCGCCCAATGAGCTGATTGCCATCGAAGACATTCCACGCAGAAACGGACGAATCCCAAGTGCTGATGTTCGGCGCGGGCTTAAAGGTCACGTGGAACATTTTCGAGGCCGTATCGAGAACACCCTGCTGCACGCGGTCATAAGGGAAGTACGGACGAACCGACTGCGAATCGAAATTAAACCGCTCTCGGGCGTACTGGTCAGCCCAGTAGGAGCGTCCATAGGCCGGGACCGAAGTCAGGCCGGGTTGCTTTTCACGTGCAAACGCCAGCAGCAGATCGTATTCACGGCGTGAATCGGGGCGCGATGCCGAATCAACCTCGTCCAGAAACGTCTTCATTTTGGCAGCAGAGCCGATCATCTGGTCGGCGGTGGCGAGGTCGGCGAAGTTCGAGTACCCAAGCATCTTCGCAAGCTCATAGCGGGTCCTTAGTACGTCGAGGAGTACGTCTTTGTTCCCGGGATATGCGCGGGTGTTGTAGGCGAGATACATCCGCTTGCGCAGATCCTCGTTTCTCGCATACGTCATCACAGGAGTGGAATCCGTCTCGTCGGTGCTTAGGGTGACGGAGACATCAGCCCCGGCGGCGTGCGAGGCGACAAAGTCGGCCGGAAGACCGATCAGTTCGGCCTTGTCCTTCACAGTGATATGGTTCGGGTTTTCCTGAACGTTACGTCCGAACCTTAGCTGCGCGTCTGTGATGTGGTCGATCCGTTTTTTAATTTCCGTGCGAGTGGCGGCATCCTTGTCAACGCCTGCCAGACGATATTCCAGCAGGGTCCGCTCCATATAGTGCCGGGTCGCCGAATCGGCATTGGAGACATCGACTGCCACGAGCGCTCGGTAGACCTCCTGATTCAGAGCGAGTGCGCTGCCCGCCTGCTGCACCTTCTGCGCGAGTGCTTGGCCCGCATCCCGCACATCCTTCTGTGGGGCGAGCGCATACATGAGATAGGACTGCCATCCGGCGACATCCAGCTCGTTCTGAGCGTTGTCAAACGGCCGCAGCGTGTTTTCGACTGTGTGCTGGCCTTTGACGGCAACCAATTCGTCCATGTACTTCTGCTCGCGAGCCAAGTGATCGCCCACCCATTTTTCGGCCGTGGCGCGGTCGAGTTTGCCTGCCCAGATGTGGAGTGGGTCGTCCTGGGCGAGTCCTGTGGATTGGGCGAGAAGAATGAGTAGGGCAAGCGAAGCAACTCTTGGAAACGAGTTCCGGCCATGTGCCTGGCGACCAGAGGGCATAATTTAGAACTCCATATGATTCATAGACGGTCAAGGCGCCCTCAGGATAGGGCGCATCTGCTGAAAAAGGAACACGAAATAGAGAAGATATCTGAATCCATGCGGTGCTAAAAAGTCTAGCACATGGGCCGCCGCCGATTGCCGCGGTGAGACTATTCTGCCGCCGAGCCAAGGCTGATGACGGCCCTTCGCAATCGGTAATGCTGCTGCGTAAGATGCAGGAATTGCAGCTCGTCGGGTGCACTCTTGACACGAATGACTCGAAGCAAGTTTTTCTTTTCTTGCTTGCTCCACTCTTCGAGATCGGGAAGCGTGGTCAGGACTAGCGCAAAGTTGTCGAAGGCAGTCTTTTCGCTCGGCGCCCACGATGATGTGCTCACCGCTAAGGCCCGTTCCAACGCTCGTCGAGCAGCCGCTCGCATACGATCTGAATCGCCGCCAAACTTACTGGCCATGTGGTGATTCACCCCGAGCCCAATACTGCGGGTTGAGAATCGATCCCAGACTCCGACTTCAGCTCCCGGCAACTCGTAGAAGACATGCTCTGCGGCGAGCCGCTTCAAGGTGCGGACCGGCGTGTGGTATTTGGCATCGCCCGCAATTTTCTCTTCTTCACGCTCCACCAGTTTGAGCAAATCGTGCCGCGCTGGCCGGAAGCCCAATTTGCGATAGAACCAGAAGGCACCGGATTGAATGGCTTCTTCATTATCGTGTCCAAGCTGATAGGGATAGACCGAGACGACCGTTGTGCCCATCCAGGCGCATAGGCAGCGCAGCACCTGCGAATAGATCCATCCGGCCTCACCGCCGCGGAACGTGTAGAAAGTGTTGAAGCCAACCTCCATCCATTCGCAAAGACCAATGGCCTCGATGTAATTGATGGGGATTCCGTTCTTGAGCGTGAATCCGGCAACATAGGCGCGCAGCGGCAGACGGTGCTCAGGAGGAAGGCTCCAGAGAAATATGGAGACGCCCCGCCCGACCTCGGCTTCAACCACGGAAGCAGGATCGGCCAGCGTCGTGCCGTAGAGCTCGCGGTAGCGTACCAGCATGACCTCTCGAATCATGTCGGTGATGCGCTTTCCCTCCCGTACTGGAAGTCGAATGAACGACGGGGGCCGGCGTTGTAGCTCCTCCGCCAACGAGACTTGGCTTCGCGCGATCAATGGACTTTGGTGATAGAAGGTCTGGCGAACGGTGTGCCAGTTTCGCGTCCGTGAAATTCGCGAGTTTTCGAGGTGCCAGCGTAATGGGATTCGGAGTGATTCGTAGAGTTCGATCCGCTGTTGCAGCGGCAGCGAAAGGCGCTCGAAACGCTCAATCAGCCACGCCGGGGTTGCCGATTTATTGCCGCCAGCAGTCTCAATCCACCGACGCCAGGGAGTGTCAGCCTCGACGAATGCGTCGTCCTCGAGCAGCGGGATGAATCGAGGACCGGTTGTGCCGAGTTCCCTCCCAGGCTCGTATGTCTCCCACGCGATCTCGACCTTTCCGGGTAAACGTCGGACCAGCCAGCGAGCAACCTCGAAGCTGAGCGTGTCTTCCATGGTGGTTCCGGCGATGCCTGCGTGCTCGAAAGTATCGAAGGCGGTCATGTCGACGCCGGACTCGCGCAACGCATTTACCTTTTTGTAAAAGCGATTCAGGACACGCTTCGCTGTTCGAAGTACGGTTGGATTGTGGGGAAATGCTCTGAGAAAGAGCACCACTTCGTGGAACCGGAGCAGAAAGCCAGGGTCGTCGAACCTGGCAGAGTCAAGTGAGTTCAACAGTCCCACGACCCCACGACCCTCAGCGGGACCAAAGTCTGTGCGCGTAAGTTCGAGCTGCGACAGCAGGCGGTCGAGAGATGGCTGAGACATATCAGAACGGAGCATTTTTTTGGCGAAACAAGCCTATAGCATCGTCGTTCGTTTTTGGATTACCGGTCCGGCAACCAAGCGCTGAGAACAGTCCGTGGCTGGGATAACGCATGTTATAATTAAAACTCGCCTGAGCGTTGCGGTCGAGGCTTTCGTTGATCCAATGATTTCCTCCATGGGCGAACCCGCTTTCGTGCCGAGAGCACTCAGAATCAGCGAAATTTAACATTTATTGATCCGAGGTATACCCATGTCCGGCCATTCCAAATGGGCCACAATTAAACACAAAAAGGGCGCGCTGGATGCCAAGCGCGGCAAGATTTTCACCCGGCTGATCAAAGAAATAGCCATGGCGGCCAAAAGCGGCGGCGATCCGGACATGAATCCCCGTTTGCGTACAGCCATTGCAGCGGCCAAGGCGGAGAACATGCCAGCCGATAACATCAAGCGGGCTATTCAGCGCGGAACCGGGGAACTGCCGGGCTTGACTTACGAAGAGTTTTCGCTCGAGGGTTATGGTCCCGGCGGGGTCGCCGTGCTGGTTGAGATCTCTACTGACAATCGCAACCGTACTGTCAGTGAAATTCGCCACGTCTTCACAAAGAATGGCGGCAACATGGCTTCGGCGGGCGCGGTGGCCTACCTCTTCCACAAGAAGGGCGACATCATTGTTCCAAAGTCGGCAGCCAAGGAAGATGACTTGATGAACATCATCCTAGAAGCTGGTGGAGAGGATCTAAAGGACGATGGCGAGAATTGGGAAGTGCTAACGGAACCTTCTGCTTACGAAACGGTACTGGAGGCAGTGAAAAAGGCTGGGATTGCACCGGCTTCGTCGAGCGTGGCAATGATTCCTCAGAACTACATCAAGCTCGAAGGACAACCGGCGGCAACCATGATTCGCCTGGTTGAAGCACTCGAGGATCACGATGATGTGCAAAATGTGCACGCCAATTTTGATATCGATCAAAAGGTGCTGGAAGAGGTCGCGGGCTAGGGTTGAGAACTCAAGAATAGACGAAGGCCGCTCGAGAGTGGGCGGCCTTGTTTTTCGCCCCAACGTTTTTTTCAGCAGAGACAACATAGAGAGGGCGAAGCCTGTTACGTCGTGACACTGGCCTACTCTTCCTCAAAAATCCGTGAACCACGCGGGAAGATTTCAACATCAACGTGGAAAAGTTTGTGGAAAAGAAGGAACTTACTCCTGTAACGTTCTGTTGAATAATCGCTTCTACAGTCTGCACTGTATGGAGTGCGACACCAGTCCGGGCCGTGGTCTCCTTGCCCATCGTCGGGGTTCAGTGAAGATTCGGTTAGACAAATTGCTGGTTGAGCGCGGCCTCACACCTTCGCGCGAGCGCGCGCAAGCGCTCATTCTTGCAGGCAAGGTCCTGGTCAACGAGCAAAAGATCGAGAAAGCAGGAGCGTCGATTGACTCCGATTCGACTTTGCGCCTCCTCGGCGACGACCTTCGTTATGTCAGCCGGGGCGGGGTGAAGCTCGAGAAGGCGCTCAAGCACTGGCACATTGATTTGCAGGGTCGCATTTGTCTGGACGTGGGTGCTTCGACGGGTGGATTCACTGATTGCATGTTGCAGTTCGGCGCGGCGAAGGTGATTGCAGTGGACACCGGCTATGGCCAGTTGGACTTCCGGCTTCGAAACGATGCGAGGGTCCGACTCATGGAAAAGACCAATGCACGCTACCTGACTCGTGAGGCAATGGGTGAGCAGGCTGATTTCATCGCGATGGACGTTTCGTTCATCTCGGCAACTATTGTGCTGCCGGCGGTTCTCGGGGCGAGCATTGTGAATCGTCCAAAAGCCGGAGCAAGCGAAATCGTCGTGCTGGTGAAACCGCAGTTCGAAGTGGGAAGGGAATTCGTGGGCAAAGGCGGTATCGTGCGAGATGAAGCAACACAGTTGAGCGCAGTTAAGAAAGTAGAATCGACCCTTCACCAGCTGGGGGTGGTGGGGACAGACTGGATTGACTCGCCGATTTTGGGGGCTGAGGGCAATCGTGAATTCTTGCTCTACGGCGAGTTCTCAGCGAAGCGGTGCTGATCCGCGCATGATCGGCCGACCCCTCCCGCTGTACAATCGACAATTCATGCCGGACGATGACGCTAAGCCTGCGAAGCTGAACCACGTCGCTATCATTTCCAAACCCGAACGCCCTGAGTTGGCGGAAGTTCTACCGGCGCTCGATCAGTGGTTGAAAAAGCGGGGCTACACGATCGTGATGGACTACGAAAGTGTTGCCTATTACCCGGGACGGGAAGCCGTGCCACGCACGGAAATGGCGAAGTCTGCTCCAGACCTTGCCCTTGTCTTGGGCGGCGATGGAACGTTGCTTTCCGCGGCCAGGGCGGTTTCGAGTGTCGGTACTCTCATTCTCGGAATTAATCTTGGCACCCTTGGGTTTCTCACCGAAGTCCAACTCTCGGGGCTTTACCCAGCTCTTCAGGCGATTGAGGAGGGGAAGTATTTCGTCGATAGCCGCTCAATGCTGAGCTGTTCTCTCACACGCAACGGGGCAGTATTGACCGAGCATGTGGCGTTGAATGACCTTGTGGTCAGCAAGAGTGCGATTGCGCGTCTCAATGCATTTCAGCTCTTTGTTGACGCTGAATTTGTCTCGAGTTATAAGGCGGATGGGTTGATCATCGCTTCGCCGACGGGTTCTACGGCCTATTCTCTAGGTGCTGGCGGACCAATTCTGAAACCAGACGTACAGGCCTTCGTCATCACGCCGGTTTCTCCGCATGGCCTCACCCACCGGCCAGTCGTGGTACGTGACTCAGTGCAGATCGAGATTCGAGTAAAGACGGGGCAGGAGCAAGCGTATCTTAGCCTCGATGGACAGGTAGGAATGCCAATCCAGGATGGGGATATCGTCCGCTGCGTAAAGGCAGACCATCCGGCCAAGCTCCTACGTTTCCAAAAGTCTTTCTTTGGCGTGCTTTCTACCAAGCTGAAGTGGGGCGAACGCTGATGGAAATTATCTAGAGAATGCGGGAACGCGAGACCAGGATCGTCTAAACCTTTGCTGTCGAAGCGGAGTTCGGACTGATATTTTTGCGCAGGTCGTCCCAGATGTCATCGGGCATGTCGACAAAAACCTTCACAATCTCAGGATCGAACTGAGTGCCGGAGCAGCGAACGATCTCTTTGCGAGCTACCTCATAGCTGCGTCCGGCGCGATAGGGACGGTCGGAAGTTATAGCATCGAGCGTGTCGGCAATCGAGAAAATGCGCGCTCCCAGCGGAATTTCTTCGCCCCTCAACCCGCGTGGATACCCAGTACCGTCAAACCACTCCTGGTGGGAATAAACGATCTCAGCGGCTTCCGCAAGGAAGGGGATCTTGCTGACCATCTTGTAGCCCGCGTAGGCGTGTTCGCGCATGGTGCTCGTTTCACTTGGCGTCAGTTTGCCGGGTTTGTTCAGGATCAATTCTGGGATTGCCATTTTGCCGATGTCGTGCAAGTAGGCTCCGCGGGCAATCACGCTGATCTGTTCTTTGGGCAGCCCCATTTTTCGCGCGATCGCGATCGTATAGGCTGTGACGCGCTTCGTATGTTCGGCGGTTTCCGTATCCTTGCCGGCCAGCATATCGCCGAAGGCTTCGAGAGTTATGTCGTACGATTTCTCCAACTCGGCCAGCGCTGTCTTCCACTGCTGCGTTCTGGCTGCGACCAGAGCTTCAAGGTTGGTGCGATAAGTATCGTTTTCGCGCTTGAGCCGCCGATGTTCGAGCGCGCGCCGCACGGTTGCGAGGAGTTGGTCGCGTTCAAACGGTTTCAATAGATAGTCATAGGCTCCATTGCGCAGAGCCTGGAGTGCGACCTGAATGTCGTGGACGGCCGTAACCATCACGACCGGCACATCAGGGAAGCGCTCTTTGGAGCTTTCGAGCAGCGCGATCCCATCCATCTCGGCCATCATCAGATCCGACAGTATGAGATCGAATTCCTCGCCTGATTCGAGGATAGATAGTGCTTCGATTCCGCTGGCCGCCTGGTGGGTTAGGAAATGTGCGCCGCCAAGCATCGAAGACACAATCTCGCGGATTGTCTCCTCGTCGTCGACGACCAGAATTTTCTCGTTCGGCATGGATGACTTTGAATGTCGCCTATTCTAGGCCTACCCTTCATGTTCCGAAAGTAACCATTTGGAGGCGGAAATCATGCCCTTCCGGCGAGTGAGCATGATATTTAAAAATCTTGGCATTCGTGCGCCTGCCTATGATTCCTGCAGGGCTATTTGGCAATTCGCTCGCCCAGTTCGCTGGCCCCTGGCTGACGGCCCGGGAAACTGCGACTTTGATCATGGCGATGATCAGCCTGCTTTTCTTTCGCGCCTTTCGGGAGCGGTATCTGCTTGCGTGGGGCGGGGGATGGATCGCCTATGGAGCCTTCCTTTATCTTGTCCGTGTCAGTGCCTCGCATCCAGCTTCGAAATCACTAAGCGCCTTTGCCGAAGCCGATTTTGTTCTTGCGATTTCCCTCCTGGCAGCAGCTGCCCTAATTTCGGCCCGTTCGCGCCGCGCCATCACAGCTCTGGTAGCGGTTTCGTGGGTGATCTTGATCTGCGCGGCAATGCGACCGTTCTATTTTCCGGGCTCTTTTTCAGCCCGTCTCGGCATTGAGATTGCATGCCGCGTAATGGCTGCCGGTGCGGCGTTCGAACTCTTGCGAGCGCGCCTCGGTCGCATCGGTATGGGACCGTTTCTGTTTGGCGCTGGTCTGCTAACCCTGAATCTGAGTTGGCCTCCGTTCACCAACCGCATTCCCGGCGAGGGCTACTTACTGGCGGAAATCTTACTTGGCTCGAGTCTTCTGTTAGTTGTACTCGACGATTCGCGGTCACGCACACGGCGACTGGCGGTGCTGAATGAACTTTCGGTCACCATCGCACGCGGGCACAGCCATTCACCTATGATGCAAGCGGCGCTCGAGAAACTCAGCGGCGCGATCGGGTCGAAAGCTGCCTGGTTCCTCTTCATGGAAGGAGAGAATCTGGTGCCCACCCAGCACGTGGGGCTGTCAGCGGACTTCCTCCGCATAATCGGACAGGAAGGCGTTGATGATGCCATGGCCGAGGCTCTGCGGGATAGCCGTGTGGTGGTGGAGAAGGCGGCGAACACAACAAAACCCGTGCGCGAGCAGTTGGCCAGGTACGCGATCAAGAATGTCGTGCTGGTCCCCGTGCTGGGTAAGAAGTCTGCGATCGGCGTACTGTCGTTCGGTTGCAACGGATTGCGTTCTTGCAGTCCCGAAGAACTTGAGTTCCTTGAAACTGCGGCTCAGAAGCTGGGTATCGCGGCCGAGAATCTTCGCTTATTAGAACAGGTTTTACGCTCGCAGCGGCAGTGGATGAACACTTTCGATTCGATTCAAGATCTAATTCTGGCGCATGACACCGATTTCAGGATATTGAAAACGAATCAGGCTCTGCTGATGCGCCTGGAAAAAGCCCCAGCTGACGTGCTCGGAAGTCTGTGTGAGACAGTTCTACCGCGCAAGCACCCTTGGCGGGATTGTCCATATTGCGAACGCGGCTCGGGGCTCACAGAAGGTCTTGACCCGTGTTTCGGGGGACAGTCTGTAGTGTCCACGTCGTCATATACCGAGCAGGGAGGACAGCAGAAGGGCACCATCCACGTCGTGCATGATACGACGGACCGTCATGCTGCTGAAGAGAAGTACCGGATGCTGTTTGAACAGGCCCAAGAAGGCGTTTTCGTTGCAACCTTGGAGGGCGATCTTCTCGACTGCAATGACGCATTTGTCACAATGCTGGGTTACGGAAACCGGGACGAATTGATGTCGCTCGATCTGGCAGGAGTGCTGGGAGCGACCGCCGACGAGCGGGACGCCTTCAGGCGAGAGTTGGAAGCGCACAATTACGTACGAAATTTCGAAATGACCGTGCGCCGCAAAGACGGAGCACTTCTGACCGTCGCCCAGAGCTGCTTTGCCACCCGGGACTCCAGTGGCCGCATCGAGCGTTATCAGGGATTCGTGCTCGACATCACCGAGAAGAAGCGTTCGGAAGATGAGATGCGAAGGCGCAATCGCGAGCTGAATGCTCTTAATGCGATGGCGGTCATTGCAACCCAATCCTTCGACCTCGACGAAATCTTGAACCTCACATTGCGACAGGTAATTTCGCTCTTCGGGGCGGAGACCGGATCGGTATACCTGGCAGCGGAGCCGGAAGGAACGTTCCGGCGTCGTGCCGGCTGGGGACCTCGGAGCGAGGCCCGCGTTCGCATGGCAGAGGTTGTGTTTCCCGAGGGCCTTGGGGACCTGGTGATGCGGTCGCGTGCGGAGGTGGTCACGCAGGATTTTCTTCCGCATTTGCCTCCCCCCGTCGTCGAATTCGTTTGCGCCGACCGGTTGCCATACTGGATTTGGGTTCTGCTCTGGAGCAAGGATAAGCCGATTGGCATCATGGGCATCGCTAGCAAAGAAGATCGGCATTACACCAGCAATGACGAAAATCTGCTTGTCGCAATCAGCCGGCAGTTGGCGACCACGGTTGAAAAGGTCCAGCTCTACGAAGAAACGTGTCGCGCTTACGAGGATCTGCGCCACACCCAGGAACAACTCCTGCAAAGTGAAAAAATGTCGGCGGTGGGGCAATTAATCTCCGGCGTAGCCCACGAACTTAATAATCCGCTTACAGCGATTCTGGGATATGCGCAATTACTCGACGGAGCCGGGCTCGACCACCGCTCTGCCGACTATGTTCGCAAGTTGTTCAAACAGGCACAGCGGACTCACCGGGTCGTCCAGAACCTGCTCTCGTTTGCTCGTCAACGCAAGCCGCAGAAACAGGATGTCGATCTCCGCAAGGTGTTGGAAGAGACACTGACCCTGCGCGAGTATGATTTGAAAGTAAATAACATCGCGTTGCAACGTGAAATTCCCGACGACGTCCCGCCTGTCGTGGCTGATCCTCATCAGTTGGAGCAGGTTTTCCTTAACGTTATCAATAACGCGCTCGACGCGATGGTGGAAGGCAATGGCAGCGGAAGTCTGAAAGTCCGTGTGTTCAAGAAAGACAGTTTTGTATGCATCGAATTCGATGACAGCGGACCTGGCATCAAAGACACCAATCGAATTTTTGATCCCTTCTACACCACTAAGTCGGTGGGCAAAGGCACCGGCCTCGGGTTGAGCATCTGTTACGGAATCATCAAGGAGCACAATGGCGAGATCGTGGCCCGCAATCGCGACGAGGGAGGTGCGTCGATCGAGGTGCGGCTACCGGCCAGCGAAAAACCTGCCGTTTCGGAAACTGTTGTCCCGAGCAGACGCGAATCCCTGTTGGCTGGACGGGTGTTGTTGGTAGAAGACGAAGAAGCGGTTCTCGAGTTCGAACGGGATGTGCTGGTGGGGGCTGGCGCCGATGTGACCACCGCCCTCAGCGTGGATGAGATGAAAGACAAACTCCAAGCCGCCACTTTTGACGTCGTCGTCATGAACGGGCGGATGCCGGGAGGGATGAGTGCACAGGAAATCTACCAGTGGATCGCAGACCGGGGCACAGGCACAGAAGAATGTCTGCTGATAACCTTCTCCAGCGTAACGGACTCGGAGACCCGCGCCTTTTTGCAGGAGCGTAGTGTTCCATCACTGGCGAAACCCTTTGAGGTCGCGGATCTGATCTCACATGTGCGCACGTTAACGCAGAGACAGTCGAAGAGATCGAGCCCCTCAGCCGACGGGAGAACGGCCGCAGCTAGCGCCGGAGTCTGATTACCCGCACCCTTACTTTAGAGCTGGCCCTTCAGGCCACGCATCATTTCCGCAATCAACTTCTCATTGCGGCGATACCAGCGCCAATGGCCTTCGCGAGTTGCTTCCACCAAATGGGCTGATTCCAGAATTCGCATGTGATGAGAGATTGTGGGCTGGGCAAGTTTGACTCGTTGTTCGATGTCGGAGGCGCAAAGCCCAGTGTCCTTTCCCAGAGAGCCTCCACCTCTTTCTTTAAGCGCGCGAAGGATCCGGCGACGGGTAGGGTCAGCGATCGCTTGCAGAAAACGATCGAGCGCTGTAGCCGATTGCGCCATAAAAGAAGGTTATCAGACCTTGGCGCGGTGCGCTGTGCATTACTTTTTCACAATAGGGTTATAGCCATCGGCGATCAACCGGGTTTTCATGGCGTCAGCTTCTTTAAAATCGGCGTAAGGTCCAACTTGTACATGATAGTACTTGTCGGTCGGGGAGTTATTGGCCGCGAACGCCGGGTACTGCTTTTTCTTTAGCGCTTCCACAAGCGCTTCCGCATCTTCTTGCCGGCTTACTGCGGCTACTTGCACGAAGTAAGTGCCGTTCGCGGCCCCGTTATTTGTAGTTGCAGGTAAGGGACTTTCGCCTGCCGATCCGCCTGCCGACTGCGATTTTGAATCCGCAGCCGATGTAGAAGCCGCAGGATTCGCGGTAGTCGACTTTGACAGGCCGGGATCGTTAGATTGAGAAACATCCTTGCCCGTTCCTTCTTTGCCGGAAGAGCGTTGCGCCGGGGATCCCTGGGAACCAGATGCGGTGCTCACGCTACTGCTAACTCCCAACATCGATGTTTTTCGCCCGAGAGAGAAGCCGATGGCAAAAAATACCGCGCACACCACCACGAAGGTGAAGAACAGGGCAAGCATTCGCCCCGTTCCCAGCGTGATCTCTGTATCTTGCGACGAAGTGCCCATGAATAGTAAAAGCGGCCGCTACGTGCCTGTGCTCTTGGCTGGTGCTGCCGAACTCGGCTGTCCGCCCAGCATCTTTTGGATTCCCGAAAAGAAATCCACTGGGACGGGGAAGACCACGGTTGTATTCTTCTCGACTCCGATTTCGGTAAGGGTCTGCAGGTACCGCAGCTGCACGCTGACCGGTTCGGTCGCGAGCAAGCGCGCGGCATCCACCAGGCGCTGCGCCGCAGAGAATTCGCCTTCCGCGTGGATAATCTTTGAACGCTTTTCGCGCTCTGCCTCCGCTTGCTTGGCCATGGCGCGCAGCATCGATTCCGGCAGGTCGACCTGTTTCACTTCCACATTCGCCACTTTCACGCCCCACGGAGCAGTGTGAGTGTCGAGAATGCTCTGCAGTCGCAGATTGATCTTGTCGCGATGAGCAAGTAATTCATCAAGCTCCTGTTCGCCCAAAACCGAGCGTAGCGTAGTCTGAGCGAACTGCGAGGTTTGATAAACATAGTTCGACACTTCGACGACGGCCTTTCGCGGTTCAATCACGCGTAGAAAAATCACCGCATTTACCTTTAGGGTGACGTTATCGCGCGTGATGATGTCCTGCGGCGTCACTTCGAGCGCCTCCTGTCGCAGGGAGACACGCACCATGCGGTCAACCGGCGCGAAGACGAGGATGACCCCCGGGCCTTTAGCGTTGGGCAGGAGGCGGCCTAATCGAAAGATTACGCCGCGTTCATATTCCGCCAGAATTTTGATCGAACTGAGAATGTAAATAACAAAAATGACGCCGATAACAGCGACAAAGGAGAATTCCAAATCCATATGAATGCCTCCGGCAGCCTTTTAGACGTCTGAGCGGATTGTAGCGCAAAGGGCCAAGCGCACGCGGTGGCTTAATGCCTTCTGAGGTAGCACAGATGATTCGCCAGATTGATGGAGATGGCGTTCTTGTTCAAGCGCTGTGCGCCGGGACACTATGCTTTTCCTTGGACGAGTTGCCCGCCACGGCAGGATCGACTCGTAGTACGAGTCCATCCACGTGTCGAACAACCACCCGTTCTCCGGCAGGGATGTTTATGTGCGCAACCGCATCCCATAGCTCGCCATGAACAAAGACTTTGCCGCCTGGCGCAAGCGCCGTTTCCGCCACTCCGAACTCTCCCACCAGACCCTGCTCTCCTGTGACTACCTTGTTTCGTCGCGCGCGCACGACGATGCCCATGAGGAAGGCAGTAATGACTCCTAAAGGAATGCTGACCGCAAGAGCAGTGACCAAATGTACGCGCATCTCGGGTATGGGGCCATCGACCAAAAGTAGTCCGCCGAGCACGAGAAGCGTGATCCCGCCAATAGTCAGCACACCATGCGTGGCAAACTTCGCTTCGAGCGCGAATAAAACGAACGCTCCAAAGATAAGAAATAGCGCCGCAAACCGCACGGGCAGAAGATTAAGCGCAAAAACTGCCAGCAGGATAAAAACGACACCGACGGTTCCCGGAATGACGGCTCCCGGATGGTTGAACTCGGCATAGAGAGCAAGGGCCCCAATTGCCAGCAGGATGAAGGCGACATTTGGGTCCATGATGTAGGTCAGAATGCGCTGCTTCAGTGTCATCCGATAGTCGAGCACCGGCTGGTTGAGCAGATTCAACGTTACCGTCTCGCCATTGAATCGCTTAAAGCTCTTGCCGCTGAGCTGGCGGAACAGATCCTTTTCGTCACGGGCGACATATTCGATGAGCTTCTTATCGAGCGCTTCCTGCTCGGTAAACGATTTCGATTCGCGCACCGCGCTTTCGGCAAGCTCGACGTTCCGACCACGTTTGGCAACGACAGATCGCATCAACGCCGCCGCGTCATTTTCCATCTTCTGCTTCATGATGTCATCCATCTTGCCGCCGAGGATGACGGGGTGCGCAGCGCCCGTATTGGTTCCGGGGGCCATTGCGGCGACATCAGCCGATTCAAGGATGAAGAAACCGGCCGAGGCGGCCCGGCTACCACTCGGCGTTACGTAGATGATGACGGGGACTGGAGACGCGACAATCTTCTCGATGATCTCGCGGGTTGAGTCGACAAGACCTCCCGGCGTATTCAGCTCGATCAAGAGTGCCTGATCATGATTCGACGCAGCTGCGTCAATCGCGCGCCCAATATACTCGGCGGTGATTGGCTGTATGGCGTCATCGACCGAAATCTTTAGTACGTCGGCGCAACAATCGGCCGCGAATGCGATTGCAGCAAGGGAAACAAAGAGCAGCTGCCGTAGCCATCGCCGGCGGAGGGACAGACCACAACTCTTAAATTGTGATTCCTGGTTCCTGAGACCTGACACCTGACACCTGAGACCTTCTTTCATGGCGTCTTCTCCGCAACTTTTGCCGCCAAGGTGCGCTTCAATTCCTGAGCGGCGGGGTTCGCCGGCTCTAATTGCAGCACACGATTGACACTTTGCGTGGCTGCCTCCATTCGATTTTCACTTAAATCGAGGCGCGTAAGTATCAAATACGCGTCTACCGACTCGCGTACACGGAGGGCAGCTTCAGCCTCAGCGCGCGCCTCTTGACTGTCCCCCCTATTTTCGTATAGCTCGGCGAGAGCTATGAACGGAGCAGTGCTGCTCGGATCTAGCATAGCGGCATGCTGGAATTCGGACTGAGCCTCGCTCGCAAAACCATGCGCAAGCAATTCTTTGCCAAGCTCAATGTAATAGCGCGCGTGGGCATGAATGTCAGACCGGGCAAATTGTTGTTCTGCCCACCCTTGCATCTGCGTAGTCATTTGCCGGAAGGAATCCTCTTGGTACATGCGCTTCAGTCGTGGAGAAGGCACCTTCGTGCTCAGAGCACTGTTGACCGCGGCGCCCGACGGTGGTGCCAGCGATTCAAGGAACATCCGGGCTTCAGCATCGTTCGGATGCTGTTGTAACACGAGACGCAGTTCGCGGACCGCTCTTGTTTTATCCCCGTTCTGGCTGAAAGCGACCGCTGAGTTGAAATGGTAATCGGGATCACTTGGATCGTTGCGAATCGCTTGCACAAAATCGTCGCTGGCCTTTTTCTCACCACGAAGTTCCCTGACTACGCCCAGGTTGTTGTAAACCTCGGCGAGTGGTAAACGAGCGGCGACGAAGGTGAACGCTGCTTCCGCTTTCTCAAAATTCCCTTGAGCGCAGCTGCTCAACCCCAAATAGAAGTTCGCCTCGCGGGCAACCGGCGAGCCCGGCGGAATCTTCTCCAGAGCACTCGCCGCCGATTCATACGACTTCTGGACGAAATAGATCTTCCCCAACTCGAGCCAAGCTCGCGCGAAAGCAGGATCGATTCGTACCGCTTCGCGAAAGTCTCTTACCTTGTCTTCGGCGGAGGTCGTCAGCATTCCTTGGATATAGTTTTCCACGGCATCCAGCCGGAAAGTCGAAGTGTCCGCAACGTACTTGTCTTTGGGAATCTCAAGGTTTGGTCGAATCTGGCGCAGCAAGTCCCAAGTCAGCGCCGATTGCACATTCCCAAGATCGCTAAGTGGGCCTGATTCGGTCTGACTCGCCAGCAGTTTCTCGGCTCGCATGTCGAGCAATTGGGCGGTAGCAGTTAATTCCGAGCCATCGTAGCGATAGGATCCAAGAAGCGCATAATCGACATCCATTTGCTCGGAGAGGCGGAAAAGCGTTGCACGAGAGGGGTGCACCCCGGTTGGAATGCCCAGGCGGTCATAACCTCGCAACCGCTCCCCCCGCGTGGCCACGTAAAGAACAGGGGAGTCGAGTTGCCAGCGCAGGCCTTCGGCAAATCCCTCGCCCAGCCATTCCAAGCCCGGAGTCGGCGAAGCATTTTCAAACGGAATGACGACCATCGTGCTGCCCCAGGCCGAGGGGGTCTGGGCGTGGAGCGAGGCGCAAAAGAGCAGCAAAACTGCCGGCAGGAAAACAGCAACTTTCACGACAACTCTATTATATCGGCACGTTATCCCAAAGAAAGGGCCACCCTCAGGCGCTGCGGGAGTTGACGGCCTCGCGGTGCTCTTGCTCAGGATTGGCTTGCAAATCGCTTTCCACGGTCCTCCATCCGGGAAGCTGGTTACTACCAGTGATGAGGCGCGCGCCGCGCTCGTAGGTTAGGTAGGCCCAAGCCCAATTGATCATCACGACCAGCCGATTGCGGAAGCCGATGAGAAAGAAGACATGGATAAAGAGCCAAGCCAGCCACGCGATGTAGCCAGACAACTCAAGCTTGCCGATCTGCGCGACGGCCGCGGCACGCCCAATCGTGGCCAGACTGCCCTTGTCCACATAATGAAAGTTCCGACGAGGCTGGCGCTCAAGATCCCGGGCAATGGTTTGCGCGACAAATCGGCCCTGCTGCATTGCCACCGGAGCCAGTCCGGGCAACATCTTGCCGTGTTCGTCGGTCAAGCTCGCTAGATCGCCGAGCACGAACACTTCCGGATGGCCGGGAACACTGAGATCCTTCTGTACCAACACGCGTCCGGCACGATCGACGGGAGCGCCCAGCCTTCGCCCACAAGGCGAGGCCGCAACTCCAGCGGCCCACAGTATGACGGGGGTAATGATCTTCTTGTCGCCAATCCAGACGGCACCCGCCTCTACCTTCGTCACCATGCTGGAGGTGTAAACCTCGACTCCGAGATGTCGAAGCTGCTGTTCCGCCTTTTGGGATAAGTTCTCCGAATAAGCGGGCAGGACGCGAGGGCCGCCTTCAAACAGCATGATGCGAGTCTGCTCGGGCTTTATATTGCGGAACTGATTCGTTAAGGCGTGACGCGATATCTCAGCAAGCGTTCCCGCCAACTCGACGCCGGTCGGTCCACCGCCGATCACCACAAACTGCAGCGGCATGTCAGGATTGCCGCGCACCATCTGACGCTCGGCGAGTTCGAAGGCGAGAAACACTCGGCGCCGGATCTCGATGGCATCTTCGATCGCCTTCAGCCCCGGGGCGTCTTCGCGCCAGTCGTCGTGGCCAAAATAAGCATGCGTGGCGCCGGAAGCTACCACGAGATAGTCGTAATCAAGAACCTGTCCCTTGGTAACGACCTTTCTCTCTTCCGGCTTGAAATCGACCACTTCTTCAAGCAACACTTCAACATTGGAGTGGGCTCTAAGTATCCAGCGGATTGGGGCAGCGATCTCGCCTGGAGAAAGTCCCGCGGTAGCAACCTGATAGAGCAAGGGCTGGAAGAGGTGGTGGTTCTTGCGATCGATCACTGTCAATTGGACGGGCAGATGTGCGATCTTGCGAGCGGCGGTTAAACCTCCAAAACCCGCCCCCACGACTATCACCTGCGGCTTGGGTTTGCCATCCATGTCAATACGTTAGATTCGGGCCATGAGTGTTCAGATCAAAACATTTGGCAATGAGGCCGTTGGAGTAATCACCGCCCAGAGGGTTACCTTTCCGGTCCTTGCGGTACCTGCAACGTATCGGCTTTATTTCACCTGGTTTCAGATCATCGTCGCATACATCCTGTTCGAGCGAGCCCTCTGGTCGAAGCGACTGGCATTCCAGAATCGATGGGCGTTGATCGCGATCCTGACCGTCATTCTCTTCGTACTCATTGACAGACCTTCCATTCGACGAATCGGTTTAGGCTTGCCGACCAGAATGGGTTTGGGTGTGGCGCTGGGCGGCAGCCTGGTCACGGTGATTGTCCTGATCTTTCTCGTCCGATGGTCGGGAGGACAGATTCCTGTCAATCCGACTTGGCCAAGCCTGCACTTGGCGTGGCAATACGTTGTGTGGGCGCTGTTGCAGGAGTTCATACTGCAATCATTCTTCTTCACCCGCTGCGAAGATCTGTTTGGGAGTTCAGCGGCGGTGTGGGTAAGCGCGACTCTGTTTGCGGCGGCTCATTTGCCAAGCCCAATCCTGATGACTTTTACCCTGGTCGCAGGCTTGTTCTTCTGCGAGATGTTTCGGCGGTATCGCAGCATTTATCCCATCGGCATTGTGCATGCGATGCTCGGGCTCACGATTGCTGTCACCATGCCTGACAGCTTGCTGCACCACATGCGCGTCGGGATCGGATATCTGCGGTATTAGCCAAGCCGCTCAACCAACTTCATTTCGCTGGTCTGATTTCCTGCCTCCGCTTACACTGCTTGTTCGCCGATTGACAGGCTGGAACTACATTTCAGAAAAAAGAGATCGCAGAATCGCTGTTCCTGATCAACCCTAAAGAGCAAGCGATTCTGGCGTTTACTTATCCGTAAACTTAGCCCCTCCAGGTGGTCTTTGAAAATAAAAGACTTAGAATGCGATTTTCTCCAAGCGGAATTATAACCTTCACAAACCTGCCCTACGCATAGGGTCCAAAGTCAAAACCGTGAATAGCGGGCCAACCACGGCTCGCCACGTTTCTTTTGTTCGCGAAAGACTTTAATCGCTTTTCGCAGTTCGCGGATTCGTTCCTCATAGTCTTCGATTGCCTCGTCCCATGAACTTACTCTTTTTGTTATTGACATGTCATTACTACATGTAGTACTTTGTGTATGCATTCCCATGACTGAAAACTCCTTTGAAAATTCGTTACGCATCTGGAGGGACAAACTACGGCAGCTAGCCGAGGAGCGAAACCGCATTGAAGCGGAATTAGCCAAAGCAGAGGCCGTTGCTAAGGCTCTGGCGCAGTCCATTGACGATCCGAAATCACGTCAGCAGGTTTTGACCGAGATTGATGGACTTGTTAGACCGGAAGGCTTCACCGATGCAATTCGCAGGATTTTGCGCACCAGTAAGCCGCCCGCATTGACCCCGCCCGAAATTAGGGATCGCATGATTGAAAGCGGATTTAATCTTGGCCCGTATCAGAATCCACTCGCTTCCATTCACGCGATTCTCACACGGCTGCGGAACAAACATGAGGTAAGACGCAAGATTCGCAATGATGTGACTGTTTATGAGTGGATTGGAGATTGACTTTCTACCAGACGCGAAACGCCCCGCGATGCAGCGCGGAGCGCTTCCAGAAAGGAGGCGACGGTAAATGAAACCGCCACCCTAAGCTAACTTAGCAAAAAGCAGCCCCGGCATCGGTAGCAGCCTTTGTCGGGGCTAATCCGAATCGCGGAGATAGCCGCAATCCAGACGCAAATTCATTGTGGGCTTTCTCCGCATAGAAATCAAGCGGAGAAAAATGAATGTCTACAGCCCACCATTTCAATCTTAGCAACATAGCCGATCAGATCGGTGATGAAGAAAACGCCCGCAAATTATTCGAATCAATCCGATGGCCCGACGGCCCGATCTGCCCGCACTGCGGGGAGATCGACAATGCCGGAAAACTCACTCCGCGTGCGGACTCAGAGAAGCCAGTTCGCAAGGGAGTTTGGAAGTGTTATGGCTGCAAAGAGCAATTCAGCGTGACCGTGAAAACGGTGTTCGAGGATTCGCATATTCCGCTGCGAAAGTGGTTGGCTGTCGCCTACCTCATGTGCGCCAGCAAGAAGGCGATGAGTGCTCACCAGATTCATCGCATGACGGGAATCAGCTACAAATCAACGTGGTTCATGTGCCATCGACTGCGCTACGCAATGGCTCAGAACGGTCTTGGCGGACTATTCCAAGGCGTCGTTGAAATTGATGAGGCATACGTTGGACCGAAAGCAAAACCGCGCAAGATGTGGCAGCCGTTTGTCGACAAGAAAGTGCCTGTCGTTTCGATGCTAGAACGGCACACTGGCCGCGTGCGGTCTGTCGCAATGGAGCGCGTCACCGTGAAAAACATAACGCCAATTCTCCATGCCAACGTGGCCAAAACTGCGCGAATCCACACTGACGATCACCCGATCTACACGTTTCTTGCTCCGCGCTACGCTGGGCATGATGTGGTCACTCACACACTGAAAGAATATGCTCGCCGCGAGAACGGGCGACTGATTACAACGAATACCGTGGAAGGGTTCTTTTCGCTAGTGAAGCGAGGCGTCTATGGCACGTACCATCACGTCGGACGCGGCTATTTACAGCAATACCTGAACGAATTTGACTTCAGGTACAACGCCCGAAAAGTCAGCGATTCGGAGCGGACAATCTTGGCTCTCAAGGCCACAGAAGGAAAGCGGCTGACGCTACGGGAACCAAAGCACGCTTCGGCATAGAGTCAGGACGATATCGCGTGCAAATTGGCTTGTTTTAGTTATACTTTGCCGGTGCTGTCGGATGGAAGTAAGTCAAAAGAAGTTTGCACATTCCTGATTGCTTTAATATTTAAGCTCACAGGTGTGAGGCTGTCATCGACAACGGCATCGACTAAGGCGCGGACCATTCCTTTCCTTGAAAAATCTCGATGAAATCCCAGTGGATCATTTCCAATGTAATGGTAAGGAACGCGCTCTCCATTCTTCAGTTCAAAACGACCACTATTCCGCTCTTTGTTTAGTGAAATAAACCTTCCGGTGACTTCGCTATCCTTTACGGATCCATTTAAGCTGTGATCTGGCCGGAAGTATTCGCGTTGTGTACTTTCAATAACTACCGCGCCTTTATCGTTTCCGACTTCTTTGAGTTCTGCCGCCGTAATTGCATTATCGCGTAACGGAGCAACAATCCTGTCGATGTCATTATCGATCACTTTTTCGGCGATTAATCCGAACGCGGCCTTTGAACAATCCATCTCCAGATGATCGATATTTATGACTGTTATCTTGTTATCCCTGCCATTCAGGTTATAAGTGTAGTTCTTACCTTTCAGGTGCTGTTTGACTCGAATCACTTCAGTGATTAGTTCAAACGCAAATCTCGCTGCATTTGTGACGGTTTCGATTTGCTGCACTACGTCGCCGAATTTGGTGAGCTGCATTGCGGCGACGATAAACACGTCAAATGAACTTTCCTGAAGTGCCGCCACCTTTAAGCGATGGGTAGATTCAGGAGAAATCTCTGAAGCTGTTTTGCTATAGGCCCGCGAAAATCCGGCGAGAGCAGAAGAGACTTCGTCGATATCCATTTCTCCAGTGTTAACTTCTGGGCCGATGTAGCGTAGGCTTATGCGGATTGGATCGGCCATAACGATTCGCGTCATTATTGCTGAATCGTTATGTTTTGAAAACGCGTTAGTTATATTGCTCAACATCTTCATGTCCCATGGTCATGGTTTGTGAAGGTGATAATTCCGTCGCTAATTCTTTGAGAAATAGAGGATTAGTAAGTTTTCTGAGCAAATATTTAAGTTATTGATTCTATGGGACTTGCTATAATACAGTCAGGCGCGAAGAAGGATACTTTGCAAAATATTCATTCTAAAGGAACGAAATTGGCAAAGTATTCGGGAGAAAGGAGTTAGGATCCAGGTACGGACCAGGTTGGCAACGCTTATTTCCGATAGGCGGCAACCGTCAGTCGGCAGCCCCGGTCGGCGATTTACTGGGCGCCGGCCATTTGGGCCACCTTCTCACTCAGCGTGAAATGCACCGAGGCAGTTCCCCCGGCCGAGACAGCGACTGACTTGTTCATCGTGATTGAATCTGAAAAAACGGGACGCTTGATGCGCATTTGCGTCATGACGTCATACATTGGGACCTCGCCGACCACACGCCAGCCTTCGTGCCAGGCCTGAATTTCGTAGCGCCCAGCAGGGACATCGGTCAGCTCAAAATTCCCTTCGGCATCAGTCACGGCATAGTAAGGGTTTGAGGCGACGACCAGTTCTCCGTTCATCCAGACGTGGCCAGCATTGCACCGCAGATCGACCATGCCTTCACGAGTCATAGGCCGGCTGATCTCCTGTCCTTGGGTGGTGAAGGGGAGGTTGTAGTCTTCGCTGCCCGACATGTGTACGGTGTGAAGGATGGGATCGCTGCTGCGCATTGTGAGCTTTGCATCAAGCGGCACCAGCAGGATATGCGGCTCATAGCGGCAGTTCTTTTGATTGAGGAATCGGCGCTCAAGTGGCAGGTCCATGGCTTTGCCTTCGGTGACATTCTTCAGGTAGACGACGGTGTTCGCAACACCGCCATTAGGAGAGACCACCAAGCGCTCCAGGTCGCGGTGCTTTTCACCGAGAGGGTCGCAGATCTGTAAGTCTTTATTGATTTCCGACGGGGTCAGATGAGGCAGGGCTCCCTGCCACTTGACCGTTCCGCGAATCGTCCCACCGTCCAGCACAGTGATTACGTGATAGTCGGACTGCGCGGCACAGACTGGCACGGCCAGCGCCACCGCAAGCATCACCACAAGGATCGAAATCGACTTCATAGATTTCACCTGATCGAGAATTGGCCTCAGAGGGAGTTGAAGCGACGAGGTCCAGGATTCGCGGCCCCACGACCGGAGGGATCCCTAGATTGCACGATATTGTTAAAGAAAGCAGTGACGCAAATGACTGGAGTTCACGGACTCTTGATCGGCGCCGGTAGGTGGTAGCGTCTTAGCACGAAGGTGGAACGGCTTCAACCGAACATCGAATCACGGGGATAAACCGCTTCAGCCGAAATAACGAAAATCGCTCCAGAACTCCGGCCAGCTTTTTCTGAGGTCTCGGCAAACGAAAATATCCGGATGATCTTCCGTTTCTTCGTTCTTGATCCCATATTGATTCCAGGTGTGCCCGGCAAGCCGGCAGGAAGCGAAATGTTCGTCCACGAAATGACGCGAGAGCCCGACCACAATCAGCGTCTCTGGGGGTGGATCGCCATATCCGCGTTGCCAGAAGGAATTGATGCCGCTGATCGCCCCGGGCAACCCATAGCTCGATCCATAGAGGTTGATAGCTCCCGCTTCTCCGTAGTTCGCCGCCAAAATTCCCAGACGCGGGCGCTCTTCGGCCGGCAGCGAATCTCGAATTCCTGCTACCGTCTGCACCAGCTCCGGCCAGCCAATTTCTTCCGGATAATCTCCCTGCAGGCTGAATGCCAGCCGTCCCCACGCCGAGTTCACGGGCGCGACTGGCAGGAAGAATATCGCCGCCACGGCAATGTCAACGACCAGGGCCGTCCATACTGCTATCCGAATCGCGGTCGCCCACTGGCCTCTTATTTTCGCCAGCCATTGCTCGCCCCAAACGCTCCCGGCCGCGTAAAGCATTGGGTAGGCAGGCGCAAAATAGTAGTCGCGCCCTTTGGCAATCACGAACAGCAACAAGGGAACCACATACATGTAGCCCAGCATTCTGAGCTTCCTACCCTCGCGCGAGACCAGACAAAAATACAGTCCTGCTATGGCCAGGGGAAACCCCAGCAGGGTCATTTTGATCTGGCCGGGAAACAGAAATCCATCCGTTCTTCCAAGCCGGACGTCGCGCTGGTGAATGTATTTGAGGAAATCATGCGCGATGAAATGATTCTGGGCCTGCCAGATCAGGTTTGGCAGCCAAATGAGGATGGAAAGGGCGACTCCAATCCACAGCCACTTGCTTTTGAGATAACGCCGCGCGGGGGTCAAAATCACGGCGGCAACAATTCCTAGGGCGAAGACTCCCATGGTGTACTTCGACATCATGCCCAGCCCGATGCTGATGCCAACTCCCATCCACCAGCGCGCGTCATCGCTCATCAGCAGCCGAACCACGCAATATGCGGCCAGCACCCAGGCCAGGTAATCGAACGACACGTACTGCATGAGGGCGCCGCCGCCCAAGCAGAACGGAACCGCTGCGGCCACCGCCACAAACTGCCCGCCCCTCCGCGCTCCCATGTGGCGCGCCATCTGTCCCGTCAGTACCAATGCGAGGGCCTGACCCACGGCAGCAAAAAATCGAAATCCCGGCAGAGAAGTACCGAAGAGAATCAATGACAAGCGTCCAAAGAAAGGAGTGACCGGAGGGTAGGCGACGTATCCCCAGGCCAGATGTCGAGCATCATCGAGCGTGGCCAGTTCATCGCGCTGAAATCCGTATCGGCGGCCAGTCAGCGCATGCACAAAGATGGTTGCGACAGCGACGTAGATGATAACCGCCGTCTCAGTGCGCCACCAGGGTATGACGGATACGTGCGTAGTCGAGCGCAATGCCGTATCACTGAGATGAGACGGAGCGGAGTCGGTTGTTGCCATCGCCAGCCGATCTTAAATGAAACCGCAGGTTACGTGGCCCAGAGTTGCGTACATACGGTGTTGATTCGCCAAACGCGATGGGGGTCGCGTTTTGAGGACAACATTTCGTGCGCGGGAAATTCAGCTTTCCCGTTAGACGTCGCGTCTCGAGTCTCTGGTTGCAGCCTGCCTTGAACTTTGTCGGGCTAACGTTGCCCGATCGAGACATACTTTTGTGGATACGCGGGTCCGATGTAATCCGCTCGCGGCCTGATTAGCCGGTTGTCGCTAAGCTGCTCGATGACATGTGCGGTCCAGCCGCTCACCCGGGAGACGGCAAAAATTGGTGTGAATAGATCCACGTCGATACCAAGCGTGTGATAAGTCGATGCCGAATAAAAGTCGACGTTTGCATTCAACTTCTTCTCCGCTTTGATGAACTGCTCGATCTTGCTTGAGTATTCATACCAGCGCGGATTTCCGCTCGATTGCCCCAGGTCCCGCGACATTCGCCGCAAATGCGTGGCGCGCGGATCCTCGGTGTGATAGACCCGATGCCCGAAGCCCGGAACTTTCTTTTTCTGCGCCAGCATTCCCTTCACATACTCCACCGGATCGGCGCCACCCTTATCGATATCCGTCAAAAGCTTGAACACGGCCTCGTTGGCGCCGCCATGTAAGGGCCCCTTCAGGGCGCCGATTGCGGATGTGATTGCTGAATGCATATCAGAAAGCGTTGCGGCGGTGACCCTGGCGGCAAAGGTCGAGGCGTTCAGTTCGTGGTCGGCATGCAAAATCAGCGCAATATCGAACGCGCGCTCTGCTGTCTCTGACGGTTCCTGGCCGTTCAGCATCAGGAGGAAATTTGCAGCGTGGGAGAGCGACCGATCCGGCTCAACCGTCTGCTTACCTTTGCGAATCCGGTCATAATTCGCCACCAGCATCGAAATCTGCGAGGTCAGCCGGATTGCCTTGTTCACATTGGCGTTGTGATCGTTTTGCGTGTTTTCGGGGTCGTAATAGGAGAGGGTTGAGACCAGCGTCCGCAGCACATCCATGGCCGGTACATGCTTGGGCACCAGTTGTAGCCGATAAATGATGGAAGCGTCCAGCTTCCGTTCTTCCGCCATGCGCTGCTTCAACTGCTTCAGTTCATCGGAATTGGGCAAATGTCCAAACCAGAGCAGGTAACAGACCTCTTCAAACGTTGAATGATCGGCGAGATCGTGAATGTCGTACCCACGATAGGCGAGTACGCCCTGCTCCCCGTCGATGTAACAGATGCTCGAGGTGGTCGCGACCACCCCCTCCAGGCCTTTGGGCGCGTGCAAACTAGTAACGGTAGACATGACTCCTCGCATGTGGCGGCAGGAACTTCCGTTGTCTGCTGCCCCACACGGCGGCAGAACAACCCTCTTTTATACGCCTATGCGCGAGCAGTTAACAACGTTGAGGGCAGGCATAGAAAGGTCAGAGGTGAGAGGTCAGGTTGCAGAAGTAACACTCATTCGGGCCAAATTTTCGCCGCAGTTCCTTCCAGGATTTGCGTCCGCATCTCCTCGCTCATTGGCAGCGCGCAAAACTCTTCAAGATTCTGCTTGATATCGGGCACTCCAGGTCCAGGCCAATCCGTGCCGAACAGCGTCTTCGACGCAATTTCACTCAACCGGGGGAAATATTCGAGAAGCCGTTTGGGTGGGATGCCGCTGATGTCCAGAAAGACGTTGGAATGCCGCCGGATCAGAAAAAATGCAGTCTCCATCCATAGCGGACGGCCCCCATGTGCCAGCAAAATGTTCAGCCTTGGAAAATCCACCGCTACATCATCCACATAGATGGGGTCGCCGTATTTGTTTCGCGCGCCGGGAAATACCGATGTTCCAGTGTGGATCATCACCGGAATGCCGTTCGCCTCGGCGGCACGGTAGATGATCTCCAATTCCTTCAACCCGCGCAGGTAATCATTCGGATAGAGCAGTTGATGCGGGGGATGAATCTTGATCATGCGAATCCCGAGCCGCAGGAGCTGCTCCACATCGGCGAGAATATTTTTCGTATGTCGCGGATGCACAGACCCGCAGGCAATCAGCCGGTGGGCATCGGCCTTCACATAATCTGCCACCCACTGATTAACGGCCGAGGTAAATCCGATCACCTCCGGAGCCACGTAGTTGATCAGCGCCGCCCGATCGACTCCGCAGCGGTCGAGATAGGCGAGAAACAGCTTGGGCGAGCGTGCGTATGATTCCAGTTCTTCGAAGTTCGGCCGCTTCGCCTTAATCAGCGCGAGCGCCTCAGGCCTGAACATCTCGTAGGGGTCGATATGGACGTGGCAATCAGTGATCAAAGGATGGGCCTCAGCTCTCGGCCGTCAGTTTCAATATAAAGGTATTTTGGGATCGATTGTGCGGGCCCAACCATCGATTCCGCCGCGCATCGACTGCGCTTTCTCGAAGCCCTGCTGCCGCAGCCAATTCGTGACCGTCAGCGACCGCACGCCGTGATGGCAAACAACAACAATGTGCTCTTCCGGATCCAGTTCCTGATGAGCACGCGTGGGCACGTCGCCCATCGGAATGAGCTTCGCTCCGTCGATGCGGGCAGTTTCGAACTCCCAAGGTTCGCGTACATCGAGCAACGTGAAAGCTGCGCCACTTTTCTTCAGTGCCTGTACCTGTTCTGGAGAAATTTCGAAATCGAGATTCATCGGCTTTAACCTTTAGCCCGGTTAGAGTTCAAGTCTTTCGCTGGGAATCTGGAAATCTGACCTCTTAACCTTCGCTTCTGCCCACCGTAGTCAAACTCGCGATAGCCGCCAGTGCCCATAGAGCGCCCGTTCCCAGTCGCGCGGTTCGCACATCGGCCTGTGGAATCGTCCGCCATAGCGTCATTCCAAGGCCTATGAAAAAGTTGATCAGGAGGATGCCAAAGAAGAATCGTTCGCGGAGACAGCGCGTATCGATCGCCAGCGCTCCGAGAAGGATGATCCAAACCAGGTAAGTTGCGGCCGTCCACAGATCGTGCGGCCACGTTAATTCGTTATGCGCGACGCGCTGGAACGAAACCCAGGCGAAATAGGTGCAGCCGAAAAATCCTGCTATTCCCCACAATGACGTGCGGCACATCAGGTGCGCCGAGCCTGTGCGTGATTGCACCTGCGGTTTATCGTTCAAGGTTTTTACCTGTCATCTCGACAGAGGAAGGTCACGCCTGGTTACTTCCCCATCCACTTTGCCGGACGCTTTTCAAGAAAAGCGATGATACCCTCCCGCGCGTCCTCCGTCGAGACAAGTTCCTCCAGATAGATCTTTTCGGCCCGCGCCAGCCCCTTATCGAAATGGACCGCATCCCACGCATACATCGATTTTTTCGCATGCGCCAATGCCGTGGGACTCATTTGCGTCAATTCTTCAAGCGTAGTTTGAAGCAACTCCTCCAATTCCTCTGCGCGGGCGGAGCGATTTGCCAGGCCGATCGCAACTGCCTCTTCGCCTGAAATCTGGCGCCCGGTAAAGATCAATTCGCTCGCCCGCTTCTGTCCGATCAGCGCCGGCAGCGCCACCATGGCCACTGGTGGATAACAACCTAACTTGATCTCCGGAAAGCCCCAAGTCGCATCGCGAGCCGTATAGACAATGTCGCAAACCGCTGCCAGCTCTGCCCCACCGCCCAGGCACGCTCCTTGCACGGCTGCGATCGTGACTTTCCGCGATCCGACAATTGCGAGGATCAAGGCGTGGAACGTGGTCAGCATCTCGTGAATCCGCTCGGGCACATGCGCCTTGATGTCTACACCGGCCGAAAATGCGCGGCCGTCTCCCTCGAACACTAGGGTCGAGATGTCTCCCCGTCCCTCGAGTTCGCGGAGTGCGTGCTGCAACTGGTTCATCGTGGGAATTTCAAGGATATTCAGCGGAGGATTGGCCAATCGAACCCGCGCCACCGGTGGCTGGATTGAGGTCGCAATCTGAGTCATGAGATTCTGATCTTACCCGCGTTGGTGCCGGTCCGCAGTTTGGCCGTCGGCGCGGGCCTACGCGGCTCAAAGGTTAATCGCCGAACGACGTGGCTCGCCGATGGTTGCGAATGGGTCGCGCGCGCCCTCTTTCTCCTTGATCCATTTCTTCTCGTTGCGCAGGACGTCGAGGAGCAAGGCCTTGTCCTTAGCGGACGGCAGTACCTCTTCGCAGTGCTGCTGGTAGGCCCGCTCATCGAGCGGCTCTCCCGACTCGCAATGAAAGCGCCGCCCTGACCAACGGCCGATGTTGCGATTGAACTTGATGTCGGGCGTATAAAACTTCTTTTGGCCGGGCTTGAGAAAGGTGTTCAGGCGCTCGACCAGGCCGGCAACCTCCTGGCGGTAGAG
Source organism: Terriglobales bacterium (assembly GCA_035508395.1). Lineage (GTDB taxonomy): Bacteria > Acidobacteriota > Terriglobia > Terriglobales > Acidobacteriaceae > Acidiflorens. The sequence goes on from DATJNC010000043.1 coordinate 54,258, forward strand.
ATAGCGATTGTAATCGTTGAGGTCATCGAGGTCGGCTGCCTTGTCGTTCTGCGGCTCGTCGTAGCGTCCCTTGATTCCCCAGACATAGGCCCAGTGCGCCGAAGAGGAGTGGTCGGTGCCGAAAAGGTCGTAAGAACTCGAGATCCACTTGTTGAGATATTTTTGAAACAGGGCTTGAGGAATAACTCCGGCTTCGACAATGCGCCGCAAGCCGTCGTTGCCCGTGCCCATGTGGAAGGCCTCTTCACGGAGCATGTAGGAGGTGGAGCGGCCGAGAGGCGCGAACGCCGAGTACTTCAGCATCTGGAGCTGAAACTTGCCGTCGCGGTCGACAAAGTCGGTGTAAACGAAGAAATCGAGCCAGTTATCGATGTCGACGTTGAAGGTGCCCAGCAGGCGCTTGTTTTCGAAGGCGCGTCGCTCAAGCATCTTCTGGGCCTCGACCTTTCCGGAGTAGCCGAAGAAGTCGATGAGCAAGGCGCACATCTGCCAGCCGTGGCGCATCTCTTCGATCATGACGCGAGTGAGCGCGCGGCGATCCCAGTCGGTCGGTGCGGTCTCGAAGAGGTTGCGTTGCTGCTCGACGCTGGCGAATTCGGTATCGCCCTGATAGACGATCATGTTCATGAGTGCGTCGCGCATCTGCTGCGTAGGGATCTGGCGGAGGTTTTCCCACTTCTTGCGGCCTTTGTAGGATCCGAACTGGATGTCATCGGTCTCGATGGCGCCGTAGAGGGTGTCGAAGTGGAAGGCCTTGACGTCATCTCCGTTGACGCCAATTTCGTGTCGCCACTCGTTGAAGAGTCCGACCCATTCGCTGAAGCTTCCGATTTTGGGTACTTTGCCGGGCATAAAAACCTCAGGGGCAAAAGCCCCGAATCTTATGTGTTCCTGCCTGGCGCGGCTGAAGCCGCGCCCTTTCAAACCAAATTCCTTTCACCGCCGAGACGCCGAGTGTGCCGAGAACTTCCTTTTTTCACCACAGAGGAAACCTACTTCTTCTATAGCCTCTTTGTGCCGCAGAGACGGAATCGCCGACGAGAAGGGGAAACAAGAAATTGATTTTCTCCGTGCCTCTGTGTCTCCGTGGTTCATTCCCATTATTTTGCTTTGAACTCCGCAGGACGCTTTTCGACGTAAGCGGCCAGGCCTTCTTTGGCGTCTTCGCTCTGGAAGAGCAGTTGTTGATTCTCGCGTTCGACGGCGAGAGCGGATTCGAGCGGAATCTCCCAGCCGGTTTGCACGGCGCGCTTGATGCGTCCGACCGCTTTTGCGGCCTTGTTCGGCGGCGTGAACTGGCGCGCGTATTCGAGGATGTTTTCCATGAAACCATCGCGCTCAAAGATGTCGTTGATGATGCCGAAGTCTTTGGCCTCTTCAAACGAGAAGGTGTTACCTGTCACCATCAGTTCGATCGCTTTGCTCTTCCCGACGAGGCGAGAAAGACGCTGCGTGCCTCCAGTACCGGGAAGGACGCCGAGATTAACTTCGGGGAGGCCGATCTTGCCGGCATCCTTGCGGGCGATGCGGATATCGGCGGCCATGGCGATCTCAAGGCCTCCGCCAACGCAGTGGCCGTTGATAGCGGCGATGACGAGTTTGGGAGTGTGCTCGAGGCGAAGCAGCGTTTCGTTGGCGTGGAGGCAAAAGTAATACTTGAAGGTTGGGTCGACGCTTGCCAGCATCTTAATGTTCGCGCCAGCAGAGAAAAACTTGTCACCCACTCCGGTAAGCACGATCACGTAGACATCGTTATCCATGCGCGCTTTGAGGATGGAGTCGTCGAGTTGGCGGTTCATTTCGTAGGTGTAGGTGTTGGCGGGAGGATCGTTCATTTCGATCACGGCAACGCCTTGGTCGGTGCGATAGTTGATGAGTTGTTTGGCGGATGCAACGGCGATGGGGTCGGTAGTGGTAGCCATTTCGAACTCCTGTTTCCAAATTTGTCTGCTTCGCCGCTACGCGGCTTGAACTCTCTCTTTACCCTTTACCCACGGCTTATGCCCCGGGCCAAAATCTTGCGCCGCCCCGCGGCTCGTCGTTTGGTCCTTGCGCCGACAGGAGTGTCCGCGCCACACGAACTGTCACCAGACACGCCGTGCAGGATGATGTCAGTCATTTGATCAGCCAGTTCTTGGGCACCGCCGTCGGCGCGCGGGTTGTACCAGGTGTAAATCCAATTGATCATGCCGAACAGGCTCATGACGGCAGTGCGGGAATTGAACTTGAGTCTCCGTTTGCGCCTCAAATCGTCCATAAGGCCGAGACAGATGCGGTAGTACTCACGCTTGATGGCCGCGATCTCTGAGCTAAAGCCGTTCTTTAAAGCTTCGTCTTCGTGTGCCAAAACTTTCAGCCCGCTCTGGTTGGACATGAAGTATTCAAGATGATTCAAAACAAAGATGCGGAGGCGCTGCTCGGGATCGATCACTCCATCAAGACGCGCTTTGAGTTCTTCGACAATCCTCGAGAAAGTGTGTTTCTGGATGAGATACAAAAGACGTTCTTTCGATCTGAAATAGTGATAGAGCCCGGCCAGCGACATTCCCGATGCACGCGAAAGGTCGCGCATCGAGGCGCCTTCGTACCCCTTGTGGCAGAAGACCTCAGTGGCATGGTCAAGAATTTTATTGAGACGGCGGTCGAAGCGGCTTACCGGCACCGGGCGATGTTCGCCTCGCGATCGCACGCTTACATGGCGGTTGCTTGAGGTCAAGCGAGGCATAGTTCGAACGTTCGTTCTAATTATAAAACAATGTGACGCACCGCACAAGCAACTGTGACCGCTGGGCGGTGGGCAATCCTAGGGTTCGTAACCTTACGGTTTCTTAACTGTCCTTCTTTGTGGTCTGGTCGGGGCTGGCTTCGATGGTCAGCTCGATTTCGGCTCCGGGCTTTAACTTTACTCTTTCGCCCTCGTCATCGATGAGTTCGTTTTTGATGCGAAGCTCGCGATAAAGATGGTCGGCGCCCTCGACGCCGATCTGGGCTTTCTCCGCTTCACTGGGAATGAAGGGCGGAATAATTTTCTGAACCGTGCCCGTCAGCGTCGTACTCGGCTTTTCGGCTTGAGAATTTTCACTCATGTGGAATTTGGGAATTCTCCTAGAATTGAGGGCAGTCTAGCAGAAAAGCGGCGCTCAAGGCCGCAGTCTAGCCTACCATCCGCAAGATCCGGCTGTAGGCAACATGTAGAGAACGAAATCAGCTTCTTATAGTTGTCATAAGTTTTTCGATCTCGTTTTTCTGATCGCCTCTGAGCGGAAGGAAAGGGAGACGCGACACGCCTCCATAATAGCCATTGAGGTCCATGGCGTACTTCACGCCCGGTACGCCGAGTTCGGAAACGACGCGCTGCGCGGCAACCTTGACGCGGTCCTGTTTTTCGCGAGCGAGAGGGACGTCGCCTTCTTTCAGTGCAGCGTAGATTTCATAGCACGCTGTAGGGGCGGGACACGCGAAGGCGAGGATAGCGCCGACGGCTCCTAGGGCAAGCGAGGGCTCAAGTTGATGAGCGGCTCCAACCATGACCTGGAAGCCGACTTCTTTCTGCCGGGTTTTGAGCTTGCCGACAACGGTCACGGCTGAGGAACTCGGTTTGGAGAGCTGCTTGTCACCGACCGAGGTCTCGGCAGCACCCGATCCAGCCAGCACTGCAACGGACACCAGTTCCCTGCTTTCTGTCTCGCTTTCGGCTTCCGCAGCTTTGATCATGCGCGGGGTGACCGCGTCGAAGGTGTCGGTGACGGTCGCGGTGCGCTTCACGTGTCGCGTCCCATCGACCATGGCTTTGACTTTGTCAAGATTGCCGCTGGATTCCTTGATGGCAACGATGTTGGGGTGACTGGCGAGTTCGATGACGACCTCGGCGGGAATGTCATATCCGGTGGCTTGAGGAAAGTTGTAAATAATAATGGGCAGCTGCGACTGGTCGGCAACCATGCGGTAAAAAGCAAGCATGTTGGCGGGATGCATCTGCTTTTTGTAGTAGTGGGGTGTGCGGACCATGGCCGCATCGTAACCAAGCGTAGCTGCGTACTCAGCGAGGCGGAGGGTCTCGATCGCGGATTCGATGCCGCATCCGGCGATCATGACTTTGTTGGGCGCGGCGGCCGCGATAGCATTTTTGAGGACGTCGCGGCGTTCCTGATCGGAGAGCAGGATAGCTTCTCCAGTGGAACCCTGGATGACGATGCCGGCGACGGGCGTGCGCGAGTAGCGCTCAACATTCGACTCGAGCTTTTTGTAGTAGACCTGGCCGTCAGAATAGAAGGGCGTGGTAATGGGCGGAAAAATTCCGAATAAAAGCATGGAACAAGCTCCTAGCTGTTAGTTTATCAGCTTCTAAAGTGCGGTTGAATTGTCAGACCACGCTACACTTCTTCATGCCGGATTACTCGCACGCCGGGAACTTCTTTCCCGTGGGATCGACTTCATGTCGATACTCATCTTCGGTTCCGACAAAGAAACGAAGAGCCGGCTTCGAGGTGGCCGGATCGGTGAGTGTCTCAGGCTCCCAGACCATGCCGCCCTTGCAAACTCCGGCGCTTGAGAGCGCGGTGCGGGCGTCGCCCGAATAATAGAAAAACTCATCTTTCCCGTGACCAGATAGCGGACTTGAAGAAGTGACCGCTTTGCCGTTGGCATCGAACCTGATGAGGCGTCGCCCGTCCTCGATCGGCAGAGGTGGCGCGTTTTTCTGTCCATAATCAATGCGAACCCAGCCGCTGTAAGCAACGGGAATGAGATAGCGCTCGGGCGGACGGCGATGAAAGGCGAGGTCGAGAGCCGTTGGTCCGAAGATGACCGCGGCCAACAGAATGGGCAGGCCGAGCACGACCAACATCACGAATTGCGATTTGAAGTTGGCCATCGGAAAGCAGATTTGATTATGCACAGCGGGCAGTGCCGTGCATATAGCTTGCGACGCAGAACTGCGCAATGGATTCCAAACGGGCGGGAAGAGGAGGCGGGTAAGCTGTCGCGAGTTTCTGGTGGAGGATGGTCGACCTTGCGGCTAACGCAGCAATAGATGCATTTGCCGCGTGTGCTTTTCGAAGCTTACCGTGAGAGTCTTCTGGCCGCCTTTATCAAATTCTCCAGAGATCGTGTTTTCCTCATCGTACTGGTCAGGTTCCGATAGCACGCGCACACGGAGCTGGTGCTCGCCGGCTACGACAGGCAGCGTGACCGTGTCGCGCGAACCGTTGAGAAACACCAGGCGCCTGCGGATGGTGTTTAAAGGGTGCTGGTACTGGAGTTTGTCGTCGATCCAAATCGAAAGCTGGGCTTGCGCAAAATGGTTTTCGACATCGATCTGCACATTGGAGTCGGCGACCGGCGAGGTTTTCCTGGATCGAGTGGATGCGACATGATTTGCTGAAATCTGGTCGAGAGTTGCTGATGTGGTCGCGGGCGAAGTGGTCACCGGTTTCCTGGCCACTGCGAAGGGGACGCCACTGGGACTTGAGGACTCGAGATTGGCAGTCGGTGGGAGCTGTGGCTGGTTTACGCGTTGAGCCGGCGCAGTATCGGTTGCTTCGGAAATCGGGTTCGGGGCTTGTCTTTGTTGCCGCAGCGTAATAAATCCGACTGCCAGTGCCGCGAGCAGCAGAATGGTCATTGCTCCAAGACCAGGGCCAGCCGCGAGAAAGGCGCGTGTGAACGTGCGTGACGACTTTTCCGAAGCATTCGCGGCCGAGGGTCTGTAATCACCGGACCGGCCATGCGACGCTTGCGCGGCTTTGAGGTCGGCTCGCGGCATTCCAGTTTTTCCCGCCTGAAACCAAAACGTATCTCTTTCGGCCCTTTCCAACGAGCCAGCGGGTTGGGGTGCGACACGCTCCCGCAGATCGCGGAGATCATGTGCGAATTCCATACCGTTCGGATAGCGATTCTGCGGATCTTTCGCCAGTGCGCGCGCGATTACGGCATCGAGTTCTGGCGGCAACTCGGGTGCCAGAGTGGTTGCGCTGAGCGGTTCGCGGTTTACGACTTTGAAGCAAACCGTGGTGGCACTGTTTCCTTGAAAAGGGCTGAAGCCTGTTACCAGCGAATACAGAATGGCACCGAGCGAGAAAAGATCGGATCGCCCGTCGACCGGTCCGCCTTCTAATTGCTCTGGTGACATATAAGCCGGTGTGCCGATGACTCGGCCGGGAAGTGTGATATGCGAGAAGTCGAGCTGTGCGATGCCGAAGTCGGTGATCTTTGCCTGCCCATCCTTTGTGATCAAGATATTTGCCGGCTTGACATCTCGATGCACAACGCCTTGGGCATGTGCATAGTCGAGGGCCTCCGCTATGTCTTGCGCGATCTGCAATGCCCGGTCGACGGGCATCGATTTTGTAGCCTTAGCTACCAGAATATCCCGCAGATTCTGGCCCTCGATATATTCCATCACGATGAAGGGGTCGAGGGTTTCGCGATCTTCGTCGACATCAAAGACGGTGACGATGCCGGGATGAATCAGGCGGCCAGCGGCTTGCGCCTCGATAAAAAAGCGATCGCGAAACTCGCGGTGCTCGGAGGTAGGGGCACCGTTCAGGGAGATTGTCTTGATGGCAACAAACCGGTCGATTTTCGGATGGGAGGCCTTGTAGACAACTCCCATGGCGCCGCGGCCTAACTCCGCAACGATCTCGTATCTACCCAGCTTTCGCGCGCGCATCTCCATCGAGGTTGAGCGGCCTGCCCGCAAGACACACTAACGCCAAGGGTATCGTGGCAAGGCGCGAGGACAGAGAAGATATCCTACCGGCGGAATTACGCCCGTAATACCGTATCCACGGTACTTTTCGGCAGTTGGAACGGTTACCTCGTGGTTTTCTGGACGTACTCGGCGTGAAGAGCTTGCAAGGCTTGCACGCGGATCTCGCCGCGCTGGAGGGCGGCGATGCCGTCGGCGGCGGCGCGGGCGGCGCTAAGTGTCGTGATAGTTGGGATGCGGGCAGTTACAGCGGCACGGCGAATGGCTTTTTCGTCGAAGTAGGGATCGGGGCCGTGGGGCGTGTTGATGATGAGCTGGATGCGGTCAGCCTTGATGAGGTCGACGGCGTTGGGGCGCCCTTCTTTGACTTTGTAGACGCGATCGACGGCGAGGCCGTGCTCTTCGAGCTTGTCGGCGGTGCCATGGGTGGCGACGAGCTTGAATCCCATATCGACGAAGCGTCGGGCGACTTCGGTGACGAGCGGCTTGTCGTGATCGGTGACGCTGATGAAGACGGTGCCTTGCGTGGGGAGCTTTTGTCCGGCGGCGAGTTGGGCCTTGGCGAAGGCTTCGCCGAAGTTGTCGGCGACGCCCATGACTTCTCCGGTGGAGCGCATTTCGGGGCCGAGGACGGTGTCGACGCCGGGGAACTTGGACCAGGGGAACACTGGTGATTTGACAAAGAAGTTGCGGCCGGTGTCGAGGTCGGCTTCACGTTCGATGTATTCAGGGAGGAACTCGCGGAGCTTGCGGCCGGTCATGAGACGGGCGGCGATCTTAGCCATCGGAATGCCGGTTGCTTTGGAGACGTATGGCACGGTCCGCGAGGCACGCGGGTTGACCTCGAGCACGTAGACCTTGTGCTCGGTATGGCCGTTGCCGCCGGTCGGGCTTGGGATGCCGGGCTCAAGATGAGCCTCACCGTTATGGCGGGGGATTGCAAATTGCACGTTCATCAGGCCGATGACTTTTAGTGCCCGCGCTAGTTTGAAGGTGTATTCGCGCATGCGGTTGAGCAGCGGCTCGGGGATATCTACAGCCGGGAGAACGCAGGAGGAATCGCCCGAGTGAATGCCGGCTTCTTCGATGTGCTGCATGATGCCGCCGATGACGACGTCTTCTCCATCGGAGAGCGCGTCCACGTCGACTTCGATGGCGTCTTCGAGAAATTTGTCGATGAGGATGGGACGATCTTGCGAGTACTCGACCGCCTGCTTCATGTATTCAGAGATGGTGTCTTCATCGTAGGCGATAACCATGGCGCGGCCGCCGAGAACATAGGAAGGACGGACCAGAACCGGGAAGCCAATTTTCTTCGCGGCTTCGACAGCTTCTGGGATCGAGGTGACCATGGCGCCGGGCGCCTGCGGGATGTCGAGTTCGTGCAGAAGCGAGCCGAAACGCTTGCGATCTTCGGCGAGGTCGATGGATTCGGGCGAGGTGCCGATGATGTTCACGCCGGAGGCCTTGAGCGGGAGTGAGAGATTAAGAGGAGTCTGTCCTCCGAATTGAACGATGACCCCCACGGGCGCGCCGGCGCTGGCTTCGTGCTCGCAAACGGCGAAGACGTCTTCGAGCGTGAGCGGCTCGAAGTAGAGGCGGTCGCTGGTGTCGTAGTCAGTCGAGACTGTCTCGGGATTGCAATTGATCATGATGGTTTCGTAACCATCTTCTCGCAGGGCGTAGGAGGCGTGGCAGCAGCAGTAATCGAATTCGATTCCCTGCCCGATTCGGTTGGGGCCTGAGCCGAGAATGACGATTTTCTTCTTGGGTGTCGGTGCAGCTTCGTCCTCGTCTTCGTAGGTTGAGTAGAGATACGGCGTGTAGCTCTCGAACTCGGCGGCGCAAGTGTCAACACGTTTGTAGACCGGACGCAGGCGATGCTTCTTGCGGAAGTGGCGGATTTTTTCCTGTCCGCCCTTGCCATCGAGGCGCCAGATATTGGCGAGGCGGCCATCCGAAAAGCCCATTCGCTTGGCGTCGTGCACGACTTCGACGGGAACCGATTCCATCGGGTGCTTTTCGAGTTCCAGCTGCATGTCGTTAATCTCTTTGAGCTGGTAGAGGAACCAGGGATCGATCGACGTCATCTTGGCGATCTGCTTGATGGTGTGCCCCTGGCGAAGCGCGTAGCGGACGTAGGAGAGGCGCTCGGGATGGGGTGTGACAAGACGCTGCGTGAGAATCTTCGGCTCGATTTTTTCGGAGCCGACACGCTTTCCGGTGTCGAGCGCGCGAATTCCCTTCTGCAATGCTTCTTTAAATGTGCGGCCAATGGCCATGACTTCGCCGACCGACTTCATCTGCGGGCCCAGGCCCTCGTCCGCGCCGGGAAATTTTTCGAACTGCCACTTCGGAATTTTGACGACGACGTAGTCGAGTGTCGGCTCGAAACAAGAAGGAGTTTTGCGCGTGATGTCGTTGGGAATTTCATCGAGCGTATAGCCAACGGCCAGTTTGGCGGCAATTTTGGCGATCGGAAAGCCGGTGGCTTTGGAGGCGAGGGCGGACGAGCGCGAAACGCGCGGGTTCATCTCGATGACGACCATACGGCCCGTGTTCGGATTGACGCCGAACTGAATGTTCGAGCCCCCGGTTTCAACCCCGATTTCGCGGATGACAGCGATGGAGGCGTCGCGCATGGCCTGGTATTCGCGATCAGTGAGAGTCTGCGCGGGCGCGACGGTGATCGAATCGCCGGTGTGCACGCCCATCGGATCGAAGTTCTCGATTGAGCAGATGATGATGACGTTATCTTTCGTGTCGCGCATCACCTCGAGTTCGTATTCTTTCCAGCCGAGGACGGACTCTTCGATAAGGCACTCGTGGACCGGAGAGAGATCAAGTCCGCGCGCAAGCACTTCCATCAGCTCTTCGCGGTTGTAGGCGATGCCGCCGCCAGTGCCTCCAAGGGTAAAGCTGGGCCGGATGATGACCGGGAAACCGATTTTGCCGGCGAATTCGATGCCATCTTTGAGATTGGAAACCAGCGCGGATTTCGGCACGTCAAGGCCGATGCGCTGCATGGCATCTTTAAAAAAGAGGCGGTCTTCGGCCTTCTTGATGGCTTCGACGTTCGCGCCGATGAGTTTGA
>DATJNC010000044.1:0-23329 GCA_035508395.1 Terriglobales bacterium
GACGTCCACCTGCATCGTCACAGCTTCGAGCTAACCCGCATCTCAGCCAAGGCCACCTCCGGTGTTCTCAAGGATGTCGTCATGCTCGGCGGCTACCAGGAGGCCGAAATCGACCTTGTGGCCGATAATCCCGGCCTGACCCTCTTTCACTGCCATCAGCAGCTGCACATGGATTTTGGATTTATGGCCCTCTTCGACTATGTCTAGTTCACTATGTTGTTCGCGGGGCCCACGCCAGCCCCGTTCAATGCCGCTTCGCGCCGTCGCCGCAGGCGCAAATCATTGCCCCGGATTGCCGTACATGGTTCGGGGTATGTGCAAATCTCAAATTGTGTGACGAAAGTACTGATTCGGCATGACCTTGACAATCGCGGGACCAAACAGAGTTAACCAACTTAGAAACATACTCTTAGATCGATTCCAGTGGTGCCGAAAATGCGTGCCCCAATGCTCGCTGTACTTACGTTTTTGCCAGCAGTCCCGCGTTCCACAAGGTTTTCCACAGATTAAAGGTGTCCTCGGGTCGGAATCGGGCCATTTTTTGAGGGTTGTAAAAGGCGGCTGCAATCCTGGATCACTGCACCATCTCGCCCGGTTCGCTATTCCCCTCCGCCAGGTTGGCAAACCGCGTCGAATTGTGCAGGAAGGCCAGCTGAAACTTCCCAATCGGTCCATTGCGCTGTTTGGCGATGATGATCTCCGCTCGCCCCTTCAGCTCGGGATCGTCCTGCTTATAGATCTCTTCCCGGAAAATGAACATAACAACGTCGGCATCCTGCTCGATCGATCCCGACTCGCGCAAATCCGAAAGTTGTGGCCGATGGTCTCCCCCGCGGCTCTCCGGCGCGCGGCTCAGCTGCGAAAGGGCGATCACCGGCACCTCCAGTTCTTTCGCAATCGCCTTCAGCCCCCGTGAGATCGCCGAAACCTCCTGCGTCCGGTTCTCAAATCGCTTGCTGCCGCCCGACATCAGCTGCAAATAGTCCACAACCAGCAGATCCAGCCTTCCCTGCGCCTGCTTCAGCCGCCGCGCCTTTGCGCGCATCTCGGTCAGTGAGATGCCCGGCGTGTCGTCGATGTAGATTTGCGCCGTCGCCAGCTCCTCCATCGCACGCACAACTTTTTTCATGTCATCCGACCACAATGATCCCGTCCGCATCTTGTGCGCGTCGACGATTGCGCGCGAACATAACAGCCTCTGCAGCAATGCCTCGCTCGACATTTCCAGCGAAAAGATTCCGACCGTCTTTCCGTCATCGATCGCCGCATTTTCCGCGATATTCATGGCAAACGACGTCTTTCCCATCGAGGGCCTCGCCGCCAAAATAACCAGGTCCGACTTCTGCAACCCGCTCGTCATCTCGTCCAGGTCGGTGTAATGGGTCGCCAATCCCGTAATGCGCTGGCCGCGCTTCAGCAGCGCATCGATCGACCCAAACGAATTCCGGACAATATCCTGTATCCCCTGAAAACCCTTCCCGATGCGCTTTTCCGACAGCGCAAAAACCGCCGCCTCCGCGTCATTCAGGATCTCGTCGGCCGGCTCCGCCTGCTCGCTGGCCTTTGCGATCGCGGTATTCGCTACACCGATCAACCCGCGCAGGATCGCTTTATCGCGAACGATTCGCACGTAGTGTTCGATCGATGGCCGGTCAGGCACCCCATCGAGCAAGCTCGAAACGTAGCCAACATCGCCAATCGCCTGCAGCTCTTTTTTCTGCTCCAGCTCTTCCACCAGCGTGATGATGTCGATCGGCCGCGACGATTCCGCCAACTCCAGCATGCGCGAGTAAATGCGCCGGTGCGCATCGAGCGAAAAATCGTCCGGCCGCAAATGCTCAGCCGCATCATTGAATGCGTGATTATCAAGAAGGATCGCGCCCAGGATTGAGCGCTCGGCTTCTACGTTCGCCGGCATGCGTCCGACGCTGCTGTCAATCGTCGCCACGATGTTCAGGTGAGTGCGTTGCATCGTAATTCGTTTGGGCCTGTGGAAGTGTGCGAGCCGGATCGGAAAACGCGTCCGAAATTCAAATTTTTTGGACCCCGCTTCCCGCAGGCTCAGTTCTCCGGCCTTCTCGTGCCGAACACATGGTGCGGCACTCCCTCAGAACCCTTTCCGGCCCCTGCGCGGAGTATGCCATATAGCGAACAAAAAACAAATATCCTATTGTAAGTGCAGAGCATATCAAGAAATACAACCAGCTGCCTTCCGTTGTCACAGCTATTCGTGACCGGCGTCATGGCATCTGCACTGCCGCTGGTAAACACTGCTGCCGTAGCACCGGCTCAGGTTGGCTTGGCAGCTCCGATCGCTGGGAGCCTCAACGATCGTGATCAGCAGAAGGAGCGCTAGTCATGAGTTTCGGCATCGAGGACTCTCTTCCACATCCTCCGGCCGGCTGCGTCACAAGCGAAGAAGCGTCTCGCCATTGCGGCGCATCGGTCGACGAAATCACTCTATATGAGAAGGAAGGTCTTTTAGTTTCTCTCCCGTCCGGCAACGGGATTCCTTATTACACCGAGCACGATTACTCTTGGATCCATACCATTAAGCGCCTGCGCGTCGAGGCACATCTGTCGTTTGATGACATCCGGCACCTGTTGGTCTCCCGCTGCGGCTGTTGGCAATTTCGCCATTGCGGATTTCACAAGACAGAGGGCTGTCCGATCATGACGGATACATCCAGACCTTGCTGGGCCAATCGCGCCAAGCTCTCCGTGTTAGTGTCCCATCCCTGTTATTCCTGCGTTGTCTATCGATCCTTGTCGGCGTGCGCGGCGGTCCGGGCGGTGCTGCATGGCGCCGACTCGTTGCCGCAAGCGGCCGACCACTTGCACTCCGTTTAGCAAAAAACAAATGCGGCTCGGGCCAGCCACCCGAGCCGCACTGTTATCGCGGATGCTTCTGACTGCCGTCTTCCATTCGAGTTGCCACACTGTCTCAACACCGAGGTGTCTTAACACGCAGTACCCAACAGAAGATCATTGCGCACCAGCGCTCACGAGAGCGCTTCGCAACAATGGCAACCTGTGACTTGCGCCCCAGCTTGCGAGTTCAGCGGTTCCCATCCTGCCTTGGAAGGGGAGGATTTCGGAAGAGGCCGCAATGCCCGGGCATCTGATCCACTGGACTGAATCAGATTTCCCCCGGCGACTCACCCTCGAGAGAATCACCGGCAACGCTGAACTTTGGTCAGCAGCGCCTCAGAAACATTCGCGCTTTGACTGCATAGCAATCTGCCGGAGCCGCGCCCGTCCTGCAACGAGAAACTTCATCCCCTCTGTGCATAAACTGTGGAGTCGCGCAACTTCTTGTGGAAGGCGCTAGGAAAAGTCGTTTTCCGTCCTTGGCCCCCATCCTTGGTCCTTTGCAAAAGCCTGGCTTTTCGCTGACCGCTATTCGCCAAAGGCCTCCATCGTCGTTCGTTCTTGATCTTTCGGCAACCCGGGGTGTTCGAGCGTCTCATTGAGGACGATGGACAAAGGACGGTTGTTTTGCGAACAGCGATCAGCGGATAGCGGTTTTGCGAAGGACCACGGACGAAGGACGTTTGTGAATCACTAGTCACCAATCACCAGCCACTAGGTTTACACTTCTCCCAATGATCGCCCATCTCCGAGGCAAGCTCCTCGCCAAGCATCCCAATCAAGCGATCGTCGAAACCTATGGCGTCGGATATGACATCGCCATCAGCATCCCCACTTTTTCCGATCTCCCGGCCGCAGGCAGCGAAGTCGCTCTCCACATCCACACCCATGTGCGCGAAGATGCCCTCAGCCTCTACGGATTTCTTCGCCTCGAAGAAAAACGTCTTTTCGAAAAGCTGCTCACCGTCAGTGGCATCGGCCCTAAACTCGCCATCACCATTCTCAGCGGCATGCCGGCCGACGAAATGATCGCCGCCATTCGTGGAGGCGACGTCGCCCGACTCACGCGCATCCCCGGCATCGGCAAGAAAACCGCCGAACGCATGGTGCTCGAACTCCGCGATAAACTTCCTCCAGGCGGCGCACCTGCGGAAGCAACAGCCGCCTCGACCACTCCGATAGAAGAAGACGTTCTGTCCGCCCTCGTCAATCTCGGCTATGTGCGTGCCGCCGCCGAAAAGGCGCTGCAGTCGGCCCGCAAGGGCAAAGATGCAGCCCACAATTTTGAAGTGCTCTTCCGCCACGCGCTCGCCGCACTCTCGAAGTGAAGAAGGAGGCTCTTTGCGCAAGCTGATCCCCGTCATTCTCGTGCTCGCGTGCATCGTCCTCGCCTTCTTCTCTCGTGTGCCGCGCCTGGTCGATGAGCACGAAAACAAGATCGTGCAGAAGCCACCCTACACAGCTTCCAATCGCGCCCTAGCTCTCCACCGTCAACTGACCATCGCCGATCTGCACGCCGATTCGCTCCTCTGGGGCCGCGATCTCCTCGAACGCTCCAATTACGGTCACGTTGACATTCCCCGTCTCGCCGATGGCAACGTCACCCTTCAGGTCTTTTCCCTTCCCACCAAGAGTCCTCACGGACTGAACATTGAAAGCAACGAAGACAAGAACGACGATATCTTCTTGCTCGCCCTGGTCGAGCGCTGGCCGCCGCGTACCTGGAATAGCCTCACCCAGCGCGCCCTCTATGAGGCGGATCGCCTGCGCACATTTTCGGTTGCCTCGCGCGGCAGCTTCGAAATCATCCGAAGTCGTGCCGATCTCTCCGACTATCTCCAGCATCGCCACTTCAACAACCGCATGACCGCTGGACTCCTTTCCATCGAAGGAGCCCACGCTCTCGATGGCAAAATCGGAAATCTCGACCCCCTTTACCGCGCCGGTTATCGCATGATGTCGCCCAGCCATTTTTTCGATAACGACATCGGAGGGTCAGCCGCGGGAGCGGCCAAAATCGGGCTCACCGACAAGGGCCGCGAATGGGTTCGCCAGATGGAAGCCCGCCACATGATCATCGATCTCGCTCACGCTTCCCCCAGGACGATCGACGACGTTCTCGCGGTTGCCAGTCGCCCCGTCGTCGTCTCCCATACCGGCGTGCGCGGCACTTGCGATAACAACCGCAACCTTACCGATGATCAGATTCGCGCCGTCGCCCTCAAAGGCGGCCTGATCGGCATCGGATACTGGGACACCGCTACCTGCGGAAGGGACGCGCAGGCAATCGTCCGCGCCATGCGCCACGTCTCCAGTCTCGTCGGCATCACGCACGTAGCCCTCGGCTCCGACTTCGACGGCGCGGTCACCACCCCCTTCGACACAACCGGACTTGTCCAGATCACCGACGCCATGCTCGCCGCCGGCTATTCGGAAACGGAGATCCGCCTGATCATGGGAGGGAACGTGATGGAGTTTCTGGGCGAGAATCTGCCGGAGAGAACTAAGTAGCAGATGCGCTCACATATACGTGTGGGCTAACTCCTTGCATTCCACAAAGCCGTGATATATAGAATTGCTGGCGAGTTATGAGATGTTACGCGAAGCTGCGGATAATTTGCTCGTTGCTTCTTCTCGTGCCGATTTTGCAAGGGCAGAATCCGAGCCGCGCACAAACGTCTGCCGTTTCTCGACTCCCCGATTCAACCAATTCAACCGCTCCTCCTCAGCCTGCAGCTTCAGGCCGCGACGCGGCAGCCGAGGCAGCTGGCTCCGGAAAAAAGCTCGGCCTTCCGCTTCCTGCGCAGACGTTCAAATTTGAAAAAGTCGATCTCGACCTACTAAGCGAGGTGAACGCTTTCGACAAGTTTATCGAGGAGAAAGGTTGGATAGATAACGACCCGGAAATCAACTCCTATCTGAAGAAAATTGGCCTCTCATTCGTGCCCAAGGAAACACCTGAAAATGTTACATGGAGTTTCAGGGTAATTCGCGATCTGGAAGTGAATGCGTTCGCGCTTCCCAACGGCTCGATTTATGTGAACTCCGGTTTGTTGTCACGAATGGAGAATGAAGCCCAGATTTCGGGCGTGTTAGCGCATGAAGTCACGCATGTAACCAACCGGCACGGCTATCTTGAGTACCGGAGCATGCGCAAGAAAATGGTTGCGGTCGACGTTCTTCAGGCCGCCGCGCGAGTTACTCCGGTGGGGGGATTCGTCGGCCTGGGAGTTGCGAATGCATTGGGCACCCTGGCGCCCGCAATTGTGATGAGCACGATTTTCGGTTATAGCCGCGAACTTGAACATGAAGCCGACGTGTATGCGGTCAATGCTTTGTACGTACAAGGTTACGATTTACGGCAGTTTTCCCGCGGTTTTGAACTCCTTCGAAAAGGGCCCGAGGTCGACTTGAGCCAACAACCCGTTTTCTGGGCCAGCCATCCCAAACTGGCCAGCCGCGTGCGATATGTGGCAAAGATGGCTGAGCAACTGCAGCCAAATCCGGCCGGGTTCCGGGTAGACGCGCAAGCTTATCAGGACGCCACCACCAACGTCAGTCGCCAGAATGCTGACTTGGCATTGCTGCTGGGTCAGCCGCGCACCGCGCTCGCCATCGCGCGCCGTCTTATCGCAGATGAACCCAATGACGCCGGGAATTTTGTGCTCCTCGGCGACGCATATCGAGCGTTGGGCGCACGCACTCCATCGCCCGATGATGCTGAACTCTCTGAGTGGGCCAAGGACCGCACTCGCGACCAGTTGCACAAAATGACGATGGTCGAATATGACCGGATGCTTTTCAAAGAAAAACATGGAATGGAGAACTGGCGTCTCAATTCCGCACAGTCTGACGAAGCGTTCCATACGGCGCTCAGAATGGACCCGAACAACGCCGCCGCGCACCGCGGCCTTGGCTTGCTTGCCGAGCGCAATGATCAGACCTCGGTTGCCATCGGGGAATTCGAAAAATATCTGCAGCTCGCGCCCTCGGCCAGAGATTCCCGGCAGATCAAATTACGCATCGCCTCTTTGGAAAAGCAGGCCTCACCTGCTCCGGCACCAGCCCAATCAAAATCGACACGGTGAGGAGAGAAATTTGAGACGTGAAGTTTTACTCGCCACCGCATTCGTCTTAACCTCTTGCGCCAGCACGCTTGCCCAATTCGTCCACCCGGATCTGAAGTCCGGAAAAACGCGCGTCCATTCGATTCTTCTCATGCCGGTGCAGGTTCAACTGAACCGCGTTGGTATGAAGGGGCCTGAGCCGATGATGGAGGAATCGCTGGACACCGAGCGAGCTTTCGTGCCGCTGATCGTAAACATTCTTCAAGGACTCGGATACAAAGTTGATCCCGAGGCGCTGGCCGCAGCCGCACTGCAGAGCGACACCGAGTTGCGCTACACCGTCGACGAACTGCAGAAGCGCTTCGATAACGAACTGGCGCGGATGAACGAGAAAGCCAAAGACGTGCGCAAGGGCCGCTTCAGTTTGGGTGACGAGGTAGCCAACCTCCCGCCGGGCGATGGCGTTGACGCGCTTCTGTTCGTGCGCATCAGCGGGCAGATCCTTACCGGTAAGCGAAAAGCCTTTGATCTTCTGGTGCCTGGCTACGGCGCCTTCGATCTCGCGTTCATCCGTTTCGGCTTGGTTGATGCCAAAACCGGCGCCGTGCTCTATTTCGCGCGGCCATCCGTGAGGGGCAATATTGCTGACGATCCGGATAAGGCCGACAATGCGATAAGGAAGTCTTTCGAAAACCTTGCCAAGGTCAGCCCTGGGGCTGCAAAGGTTGAGGCGCAGAAATGAACCGAATCAGGCGCGCTAACCGGAACCAATCAACAGCGACCTAATGCCCCACGAACCGCAGATACAAATCCCTGTCTCGGCGGCAACTTTCTGCCATCTGCTTTACCTTTTCCCACGCTTCCATCTGCGATTCATCGCGCACGCGGTCTTTGGCGCGCTCCCATTCCGTGAGAAACGCCTCCATTTGCAGATGGTTGAAGACCGTCTTTCCAAACGGATCCACTCCGCTCAGCAGCAGAAAGTCTGTGCCAGTTGTACCGGGAATTACACCGTTTAATATGACCCACTCGCTGTGTTCGCCCAGGTCATCCTCTAGCTTCACCACAATCGACATTGCTCGCCTCGAAACCTTCGTTGGCGGCAATGTATCAGCCTTCAACCCTCTTTTCCAACTCAACCCCGATTCCGAAAGTAACTGGCGCAGATATCGCTACGCTTCCCCGACTCTCGTCCCGTGCTGGAAGTGATATTGCAATATCTTCGCGGCCAGAGCTGGACTCACTTCCGCGCCGCCCATCGACCGCACGATCTCTCCTCGACACACCACTTCGGTCGCAGGCAATCCGGCAATTTCCGCCGGCAAGACGAGATTGATCTCCAGTTGCGCATTCGGCTGCAACATCTCCTGCGCCCGAAACAGCAGCCCTGACCGGCTGATATTCTCGGTCGTTCCAGGACGCCACGCCTTTTCTCCCAGCGGTCGATAGCGCAGCGGCAACTGTAGATTGAATCTCCGCGCCCGGAATGGCGCAATCTTCTTCTGTCCAGCGACTTGAGCCTCGGCTGTCTGCGCCACAACGGCCTCCTTCGGCAGGGGTTCTGAATCCAGCAATTCCCGCACTCTCTCTTTAAGCATGGGCAAGCTGAATGGTTTCTGCATCAGATTCACGCCCGCATCCAGCAGCCCATCATGGCCAATCGCGTTCTCCGTATACCCGGACATATAGAGCACTCGCGTCTCCGGTCGCTGCGCGCTGATCTGCTCCGCCAGTTCTCGCCCGTTCATTCCTGGCATGACAACATCCGTCAACAACAAATCGATCGGCCCCAGATGTCCGTTGGCAATCTGCAGCGCCGCCGCTCCATCTTCCGCCTCAAGAATGCTGTATCCCTGCGTCTCCAGATACTGCCTCGCCAGTCGTCTGAGATTGCTCTCGTCCTCCACCAGCAGAATCGTCTCCTGCCCGCTTCCCGCACGCGGCAATTCGAGAGCTTGCTGCGCGCTCGCTGCATCCTCGTTCGCATCCACCCGCGGAAAGTACGCCCGAAACGCGGTCCCGCGCTGCGGCTGGCTATCCACAAAAATGTACGCGCCGCTCTGCTTCACGATGCCATAAACGGTTGAAAGTCCCAGCCCTGTTCCCTTTGTGCCCTTCGTGGTAAAGAACGGCTCGAAGATGCGCGATTGCGTCTCGCTGTCCATGCCGACGCCGGTATCGCTGATCGAGATCATCACATATTCGCCGGCGGTCATGGGCGAATGCATGCGGGCAAACATCTCGTCGATCATCACGTTCGCCGTCTCGATCGTGAGCTTTCCACCTTGCGGCATGGCGTCGCGCGCATTCACGGCCAGATTCATGATTACCTGATCAATCTGCCCCGGATCCGCCCGCACTGCGCCCAGCCCCGGGCCGGGCACCATCACCAGGTCGATGTCCTCCCCGATCATTCGAGTGAGCATCTTCAAGTTCTCCGTGACGGCTTCATTCAGATCGAGCACCTTCGGTGTCAGCATTTGCTTGCGGCTGAATGCCAGCAATTGCCGCGTCAGGGAAGTCGCACGCTGGGTTGCATTCGAAATCTCCTGTGCCGGGCCGCGCAGGCGCTGGTCCCCCCCCAGCCGCTCCAGGAGAAATTCCGAGTATCCCGAGATCACCATCAACAGATTGTTGAAGTCGTGGGCGATTCCGCCAGCCAGTCGCCCGATCGCCTCCATCTTCTGCGCCTGCCGCAACTGCAGCTCCAGCGTTCGGTTCTCGGTGATGTCCTCCATGAAGATCTCGAACGTGTCGCCCTCTTTCCCATTGGGGATGATTCGCCCCGAAATGCGGGCCACGATGGGCGAGCCATCCTTCCGGAGGCATTCCACCGTCAGGTCATTGAAGGCCTTGCGCGCATGAAAATAATCGGCCGTGAAGAACCACTGCTGTGCATCGGCATACAGACTGCCAAGATGGCGGCCAGTCAGCTCGCTTGCGTCGGCATAACCAAACATCTGTACCAGCGCGGGATTGGCATCTTGCAGAATTCCCAGCGCATCGCATCGGCAAATCCCATAGGGCGCGTTCATGACCAGCGACCGGAAATTAATCTCCGACCGCCGCAGGCTGTCCTGCGTCGCTCTTAACGCGGCATTGAACCAGCAGATGAGCAGAGCTACCGCGACAAACAACCCCAGATGTGCGAGCGACCGTCGATATTCCGTCGGCGTGTGGTCGCCCGCCAGGGAATAGTAGACCCCCACCGTCAACGCGAATGACGTCGCCGCCAGGCCCGGCTTCCATCCGCCGTACCAGGCGCTCACCATGACGGCAACCGCAAACACCACCAATCTGCTCTCCGCAAGATCGGACAAAAATAGAGTGGGGATCAGAGCCAGCAACGCACTGAGCAATGCGACTCCGTAGCGCAGAACCGGCGCACGCGAGGGAGCAATAGCAAAAGTGCGGATGAGGGGGAGTTTCATTCGCATACATCGATGCTATGCGGGACTTTAGTCCGCAGCGAGTTACCTTAGTTCACCGCATTGTGCTGGCGGCACAGTGGCCAGAAGGACAATTGAGGTACTACATCGACGAAGTCGCGGATGGCTAAAACCCTTGCCGAAAGCCTAATCTCACCGATCTGTTTCGTAAAGATGCGGCCCCGGAAACCCGCTTCAAAGGAACAAAGACTTGCAACATCGCCTACGAAACGATGACACTGGGTGGCATTTCAGGAACCATCTACATGAATATCGGCCTCTTCGGCGGTAGCTTCGACCCCATCCATCGCGGTCACATCTCTCTCGCGCGAGCCGCTGCGGTCCGCTGCTCACTGCACAAGGTGCTCTTCGTACCGGCTGGCGTTCCGCCGCACAAGCAGAAACATCCGCTCACGCCCTTTGTCCATCGATATGCAATGGTCGCGCTCGCCACGCAGAACGAAAAGCGTTTCACACCATCTCTGCTCGAGGCACCAGAGATCGAGCTCCCGTCGCCAGCAAAGCGCAAAGTTAATGCTCCGCGGCCGAACTACACGATCGACACCGTTCGTCTCCTGAGATCCTCTCTCAAGAATGTCGACAAAATCTTCTTTCTGATCGGAATCGATGCCTTTCGCGAAATCGCCAAATGGCATGAAGCTCGCGCACTGCTCGCCGAGTGCGACTTCATCGTCGCCAGCCGTCCCGGCTATTCGCTGCGAGATGTGGCCGAGGCGCTTCCCGAAGATTTGCGCCCATCAGCAGCCGTGACCCGGCCCTTCCACAAGCAACCTGCCACCGGAGACCTTGTCCTTCCTGGTGTCACGCTCCACCTGCTCGAAAGGGTTCATCACAATGTCTCGGCAACCGCAATCCGATCCTCCGCAGCCAAGGGAAAACCGCTGGCGCGCTGGCTCGATCCGCAAGTTGCCGAATACATCAAGAAAATCGGGCTCTACAGAGATGGGAGCTAGCTAACGGCATTCGTAAGAGAATTGCAAATTGTAGAAGTCAGATTGCGAAAGCAAAACCGTCCGGCATGAAAGTTGGAGTGCGGCAAAAGGTTCACTTCTGCAATCTGCAATCGAAAATCTGCAATCCATCCTCCGCAATTCTCCGGCTTCGCTTCTGCCACGCGACTTCTGCCTTCCGACTTTACGTTACAATCTTTCTGCTCAGCTATGTCCTCGCGCAACGACCTCAAGCATCAAATCCAGGAAGCCATCCTCGCCTGCCAGGAAAAGCAGGCCGAACAACTCACCGTCCTCGAGCTGGAGCAAGGTTCCGGCGCATTCACCGATTACTTCATCATGTGCAGCGGGACGAATCCGCGACAGATCCAGGCCATCGCCGACGCCGTCGATCAGCGCCTCGAAAAGTCCGGCCTCCGCGCCGCGCACACCGAGGGCTACAAACAAGCCGAGTGGGTGCTTCTGGACTACGTTGATTTCGTTGTGCACATTTTTTCCGAAAAGGCGCGCCAGTTCTATGATCTCGAGCGGCTCTGGAAGTCTGCTCAACGCCTCGAACCCTCGGAACTGCTCGCCAAGGCTAAAAAGGCAACCGCCAAGACCAAGCGAAGCGATTCCCGTAAGAGCTCGCGCAAAATAAAGACCTGAAGCACCGCAATCCCGCGGCTCTCTTAATTCTTGCGAACCTATGAAGATCAAAGTTGCCTGGATCGGCAAAACCAAGGAACCCGCCATCCAGTCTCTCACCGACGAATACCTGAAGCGCATCTCTCGCTACGCCGAAATCGAAGGCCTCTCACTGAGAGATGAGTCAGCCCTTCTCGCTCTCTCGCGCGGCGAGAAAGGGAAAGATCGGCATCGGCTCATTCTGCTCGATTCCCGCGGAAAGCAGCTCTCTTCCGAAGAACTAGCCGCATTCATCGAAAGCGAGCAGGTCAACACGATCCCACTGTTATTTGCCATCGGCAGCAGCGATGGCTTCTCTGACGAAGTTCGCCGCCACGCGACCTGGATCCTCTCCCTCGGAAAAATGACTCTACCCCACGAACTTGCCCGCGTCGTCGTTCTCGAGCAGATCTATCGCGCCTTCACCATCCTGAAAAACCATCCCTACCACTTAGGTCATTAACTAATCAGTAATAGGGCACTGTTCGGCCAGACACCCCTTGTGCCTCGCCCCCGCCCTGCGTCCCTCTGCACTTCCGGCAGCTATCCAGTTGGGCATAACTTCTCTAATCTCTCTTTTACAGGCGAGTGATGCCTGAATCTATTGGCGAGGCCCTCCCCCAATGAAAAACCCGTACGAGGTCTTGAGGTCGAAAGAGCAGGAGTTGATTCGCATCCGCAAAGAGATGGACGCGCTGCGAATCGCCGCCCGTTTGCTCGGCGCTGAAGACAAGGCAGTCGCCAAGGGCGAACCTCCGTCCCAGCTCACCCGCGTGGTGGAGATGCCCTGAAAATTTGCGGTTGATCCACCTTTTCCTCGAATAGCGGACGGTAACCACCCCGTCCGCTATTTTGGTCTTTCCCGCACTTGGATGTCGCGCCGCGCGTGCCCCACTCAAGCAACGCTTATTTCACCCTGTGCTTCCCGGTGTACCCTGTGGCTGAAGGTTTTTCGAGTGTCGGATTCGCCCTAGTCACGACCACGGACTACTGGCAACTGAACTATCGCGTAAAATAAAAAATTCGGCCCGCGCGCCGATTCGCAATGTCAGACCTCCGCCGCGGTCTCATCATCGTCAACACCGGTCCTGGCAAGGGGAAAACCACCGCCGCCATGGGCACCGCTCTCCGCGCCGTCGGACAGGGCATGCGCGTACTAATGCTCCAGTTCCTCAAGGGCTCCTGGCATTACGGCGAACTCGATGCCGTCCAGGCCTTCGGCGACAAATTCGTCATGAAGCAGATGGGCCGCGGATTCGTCAAAGTCGGCGCTGAAAAGCCCGATCCTGAAGACATTCGCATGGTCGAAGAAGCCTGGGCGGAAGCGGAAAAAGCGATTCAGTCCGGCGAGTGGGATCTCGTTGTCCTCGACGAGATCAACTACGCTATCGGCTACGGCATGCTCGATCCGGCCAAGGTTGCTGAGGCGCTGAAGAATCGCCCCGAGATGGTTCACGTCATCTTGACCGGACGCAACGCGCATCCGACAATTGTCGAACTGGCCGACACGGTCACTGAAATGCGGCAGGTGAAACACGCCTACGAAAAGGGCGTCATGGCGCAGCGAGGAATTGAATACTGATATTTAATCATTGAATCATTTAGTCATTAAGTCATTGGTTTTGCGGGAGGACTAATCTTGATTGGCCGAACTGAGTAGGTCTTTGATCTTCAATGACTAAATGTTTAAATGATTCAATGACTCAATCGCCCTCATGACTTGGTTCAAACGACAATCCGGTGAAATCGATGCAGCGGGCGAGAAAAAAGTCCGCACCGAGGGCCTGTGGGTCAAGTGCGACAACTGCCGCCAGATCATCTGGAAAAAAGATCTCGAGGAGAACCTCAACGTCTGTCCGAAGTGCGATAAACACTTTCGCATCGACGCGCGCACCCGGCTGCAACAGCTGCTCGACGACGGCCAATATCAGGATTTCGACGGCAACCTCGTCTCCACCGACCCGCTCAAGTTTGTTGACCTCAAGGCCTATTCCTCGCGGCTCAAGCAGGCCCGCACCGATACCGGCCTCTCCGATGCCGTCATCAACGCCCATGGCAAGCTTAACCGGCGCCCCGTCATCGTCAGCTCCATGGAATATGCCTTCATTGGCGGCAGCATGGGCGCCGTCGTTGGCGAAACCATCACCCGTGCCGTCGAAAAAGCCACCGAAACCCGCACGCCGCTCATCATCGTCTCCGCTTCCGGCGGAGCCCGCATGATGGAAGGTGCCATCAGCCTGATGCAGCTCGCCAAAATCTCCGCCGCGCTCGCCCGCCTCGATGCAGCGAAGGTGCCCTATATCTCTGTCCTCACCGACCCCACCACCGGAGGCGTCACCGCCTCATTTGCCATGCTGGGAGATCTCAACATAGCCGAGCCCGGCGCCCTCATCGGTTTCGCCGGACCCCGCGTCATCGAGCAGACCATCCGCCAAAAACTTCCGCCCGGATTTCAGCGTTCCGAATTCCTGCTTGAGCACGGCATGCTCGACGCCGTCGTTCCTCGCAAAGAACTCAAGCCTTACATCGCCCGCGCTCTCGACTTCATGGCCGGAGCGGCAGCGTAAAAAGTCCGCTTCTCGCTATTCGCTGTTCGCCCGAGTGTGCCAGAAACCGGGCCCGTTCCGTCATTGAAACCGTCCCTAGTGCCGTTAAGCCTCGGGAGCAATCGATCCGATGTGAGAGTGTCGAGTTCATGCGGCTGAGTTGATATTCTTATCCAGTTAGAACACCGGTGCGCGAACGACGAATAGCGTACGTCGCGGTCGCGAAGACCGATTTGCGGGTTTTTGGCGAGAAGCGAAGGACGAAGGACCACGGACGAACGACGAATGTCCTACGAATCCGCAGTTGCGCAAATGTATGCCTTGGGTCACGAACTGGCCCACGAGCCGAGCCACAAGTTCGACCTGGCGCACATGCGCGTCTTACTGGCCGCGCTCGGCCATCCGGAAGGTAAGTCCCCAAGCGTCGTCATCGCCGGCACAAACGGCAAAGGCTCCACCGCTTCCACCCTCGCCTCCATTCTTCAGGCCTCGGGCTACGAGACCGGTCTTTACACTTCGCCTCACCTGGTTCGAATCAATGAGCGCATTCGCCTCAATGGGGAGTGCATCAGCGACGACGATTTCGCTCTGATTCACGACGTCGTCGGCCGCCACGCCGAACGCCTGGTGGGCGAAGGCGATCTCCCGTGGCATCCAAGCTTTTTCGAAATGCTCACCGCGATGGCGTTTGAGTTCTTCGCCCGCAACCGCCCCGACATTGTCGTGCTTGAAGTCGGCATGGGCGGACGCCTCGACGCGACCAACGTCGTCGATCCTCGCCTCAGTATCATCACCGACATTTCGCTCGATCATCAGCGCTTCCTCGGTGACACCATCCCTGAAATCGCCCGCGAAAAAGCAGGCATCATTCGCCCCCATGGAGTCGTCGTCACCCTTCCTCAGCTTCCCGAAGCCAACGACGTGATCGGCAATACCATCTTTCAGCTTGGAGCTCGCGCCGTGAGCGCTGTCCCTTACGTTCCGCCAGTTTCGCCTGCGAGTCCTGTGTACCCGGTACCTGGTACCCAGTACCCAGGTGGACATACTCCGCGCCAACGTTATTTACTCGAAGTCTTAGGACAAACGATCACCGTGGATTCGCCGCTGGTTGGTCGTCATCAGTTGCGCAACGTGGCCCTCGCGATCGCCGCCGCCGTCGAATTACGCGATCAGGGATTCAACCAGATCACGCCCGCAACCATTGAGCATGGTATTCGCGAGACGCACTGGCCGGGACGATTTCAAACAGTTTCGGCGGCGGTAGCCGAAAGCCGAGAGCCGAGAACCGAAAGCCGACAGCCGACTTACATCTTCGACGTCGCCCACAATCCCGCCGGAGCCTGGTCTCTTCGCTCGACCCTCTCGGCCAGCTACGAAGATCGCCCGCTCACTATGGTTTTCGGCGTTCTCCGCGACAAGGCCATGGCTGAGATGGCTGAGATTCTTTTCCCTATCGCAGAACGCGTGATCGTGACCCACGCCAACAATCCCCGCTCGGCCACACCCGCCGAAATTCGCCAGGCCGCCGCCCGGGTCTCGGCCGACATCAGCGAGGCCGAAACGGTTGCCGGAGCCCTTAAAATGGCTACAGAGAGTGCGGGTCCTGACGGTTTGATCGTCGTCACGGGGTCGATTTACATCGTGGGAGAAGCGATGCGTATGCTCGGTGTCCGCATCTAATATGTGGTCTTTTTTTTGTTGTGTGGAGCCAGCATTCTTGCCCGCGATTACGTGTGTACTTTAAGAGACTTTGACTAAGATCACCACAACCGCCGAGCCCGAAAGCGAACGATCCCAATCTCTCGCCCGCGACGAATCCGCAACCACATCCGCCTGGCCCGCGAATCAATCTGCCGACCGACCCGCACCTCCAACCCGGCGCCATTACGGCCTTCTCAGCCATCTGGGCTCTTACTTCATCATCGACCCGCTTATCTGGGCTTACACGATTACCCTCGGCACCGTCTCTTTGATCTGCTCCTTCTTCGACCGCAACGGACGCATCCAGCACTCGCTCGCCACCGCCTGGTCATGGCTGATCATGAAGACGATCTTTTCTCCGGTCACCGTCACCGGCAACACGGCCGCCCTCGACCCAGCCAGTACCAAACCCCGCGTCTTCGCCGTCAATCACGCCTCCGCGCTCGATATTCCGGTCCTCTATGTTCACCTGCCCTTCCAGTTCCGCATCGTCTTCAAAAGCGAACTGCTCTCATATCCGTTTGTGGGCTGGCATCTCAAGCGCTCCGGACAGGTCTGCATCAACCAGCAGCATCCCACCACGTCCGTCGGCGCCATCAAGTCGGCCCTGCGCAGCCTTCGCGCCGGTATGCCGTTGGTCATCTTTCCCGAAGGCGGCCGCACCCCTGACGGCAAAATTCAGCCCTTCCTGCCGGGAGCCTTCTTCCTCGCCATCAAGGCTCAAGCCGATATCGTTCCCATCACCCTCATCGATACCTTTGACCTGCTCCCGATGAACACCTACCACATCCGTTGCCAGCCGATCGAAATGCGCGTCGGCGATCCCATCCCCACCGCCGGCTTGAAACTAACTGATACTGACGCCGTCTCCGCCAAAGTGAAGGCCGCCATCGAGGCCCTGCACTCCGCGCCTCGAACAACATAGGTATGTTCCCGAAGCCCGTAAGCGGCGACTCGGCTCTTAATCCCTCAGGAATGAGCCTCCAGCCTTTCCCCCAATGCTAAACTTATCAATTCGGCTAACTAATAAAGGCCTGATCTATGTCTGACAGCATTCATATCAAGTTTCCCGACGGCAGCACCAAAGATGTTCCCAAGGGCACCACTGCTCTCGACGTCGCCAAGTCCATCAGCCCGCGCCTCGCCGACGCCGCTCTTGCCGCCAAGGCCACTCCACTCGGCGGCGCCAGCGCCAGCTCCAATGGCAACCTCATCGACCTGACTCGCCCGCTCGAAAGCGACACCGACCTCCGCATCATCACCGAAAAAGATCCCGAGGCCCTTGAAGTCTATCGCCACTCCTCCGCTCACCTCATGGCCGCCGCGGTCCTCGAGCTTTTCCCCGAAACCAAGCTCGGCCACGGCCCCGCCACCGACAACGGATTCTTCTACGACTTCTATCGCGAGACTCCCTTTACCCCCGAAGACCTCGAAAAAATCGAAAAGAAGATGCAGGAACTCGTACAGCAGAACCTGCCCTACGCGCGTGAGTTCGTCGAGCGCACCGAAGGCTTGCAAAAGTTCAAAAAAGAAGGCGACTTCATGAAGTGCCATTTCATCGAGCAATTCACCAGGCCCGATGAAAAAATTTCCATCTACAAGACCGGCAAGTTTCTCGACTTCTGCCGCGGCCCGCACATCCCTTCGACTGGCAAAATCAAGGCCTTCAAGCTGCTCAACATCGCCGGAGCCTACTGGCTCGGCGACGAAAACAACCCGCAGCTCCAGCGCATCTACGGCACCTCGTTTTTCTCCAAAAAAGATCTCGACGCCTACCTCAACGGACTCGAAGAAGCCAAGAAGCGCGACCATCGCGTGCTCGGCAAGCAGCTCGACCTTTTCTCCATTCAGGAGCTCGCCGGCCCCGGCCTCATCTTCTGGCATCCCAAAGGCGGCATCATCCGCAAAGAGATGGAAGACTGGATGCGCGAGCAATACGTCAAGCGCGGATACTCCCTCGTCTACACGCCGCACGTCATGCGCAAGCAGCTCTGGCAAACCTCAGGCCACGAGGGTTATTACGGCCAAAACATGTTCGACGCCATGGAACTCGACGACGCCGAATATCGTCTCAAGCCCATGAACTGTCCTGGCCACATCCTCATCTATCGCGACTCGCTTCGTTCCTACCGCGATCTCCCCGTGCGTCTCGGCGAACTCGGCACCGTCTATCGCTACGAGCGCTCGGGAGTCATGCACGGCCTCCTCCGCGTCCGCGGCTTCACCCAGGACGACGCCCACATCTTCTGCACTCCTGAGCAGATCGAAACTGAAATTGCCAGCTGCGTCGAATTCGCGCGCGATGTCCTCAAAGATTTCGGCTTCGATCAGTTCCAGACCGAGCTTTCCACCTGGGATCCCAAAGATCGCAAGAACTTCGTCGGCAGCGAAGAGCAGTGGAACCACGCCACCCACTCGCTCGAAAAAGTTCTTAAAGAACTCAACATCGAATACAAAACCATCCCCGGCGAAGCCGCCTTCTACGGCCCCAAAATCGATATTAAGCTCGTCGATGCCATCGGCCGCCTCTGGCAGCTCTCCACCGTCCAATTCGATTTCAACCTGCCGCAGCGCTTCGATCTCGAATACGTTGCCGAAGACGGCACGCGCAAGCAGCCCGTCATGGTCCATCGCGCCCTCTATGGCTCGGTCGAACGCTTCTTCGGCGTCCTCATCGAGCACTACGCTGGAGCCTTCCCGGTTTGGCTCTCGCCCGTGCAGGCCGTCATGATCCCCATCGCCGAGCGCCACGGCGAATACGCTGAAAAAGTCGCCGCCCAGCTCCGCGCCGCCGGAGTCCGCGTCGAAGTCGATGCCCGCAACGAAAAGATGAACGCGAAAATCCGCGAGCACGCGCTTCAGAAGGTCCCGTTCCTGCTCGTCGTTGGAGACAAAGAAGCCGAAGCCAACAAGGTCAACGTCCGCACCCGCGGCAAAGAAAAAACCGAAGACATGCCTGCTGCTGAGTTTGTGCAGAAAATCCAAGGGCTCATCAGGGAAAGAGCGGCGAGTTTGTAGGGGACTTTTCGAAGCGGCGCCTTACTCCGACTTTGCCGGTTCGGGTTTCCAATTCGCGATAACCATAAGCGGTGCGGAAGCGGGACCGGAGGGTTCGCTTATGAGAAACCGGTTACCGTTCACCACGTCATATTCTGATCCTTCTGGAATCTGGAAAAGGGGCATTGCTTTTCCGAAACGATGAAGCTTGAGGTCAATGACCGGAACGGCAACGATTCGCCAGTCGTTGGTTCGATAAAAAAGCTCCTTCCCGTCGCGGCTCCAGCGCGGGGCGTGCCCGCCACCAAAAGAGATTTGTGTTGTTTTTGAACTGTCCGACGCGAAAGGTTGAACCACGATCTCCACTGAACCCGATTCATTCGATGGCGTTGCGATCCAGGCGCCATCTGGAGATATCCTCGGCAATTCGTCTTCCACCGCGGGACCGATCAGGAAGGCTTTCCCGCCTGTGAGTGACTGCCCATAATTGGCGAATTCGGTTCCAGCATCGGTGTAATGCTGATACAGAATGGAGCCTGCAGGAGACACGTCGCTTATCACTTTCGAGCCGCCCATCCCAGTTTGTAGCATCTCGCCATCATCATTACTGCCGGCATTCTTGATAAAAATCTCAGCCCGAGTACCGAGCAGCATTGAGTACACGATGCGCTTGCCGTCAGAGGTCCATGCCGCCCAGGCACTTCCCGGTCGGTCGCGAAAGGTTTCTCGTCGCTTCGTGCCAAGCTCCAAATCGATCGACCACAGGTCGCCGGCGTGTGTTCTGGGATCCGACAAAGATAGCAGGGCGTGAGTTCCTTCCGAATCGAGACGAAGCGCGCTTGCATACTGCGGCTCCCCAACGGTTTTTATCACGTGTCCCGACCTGTCATACCAACGCAATACCATTGGCGAAAGGGACTGTTCCACCGCCGCCAGGAGATTATTTCTGGATACGTCAAACGCCGCCCAGCCAAAGGCTGCATAAAAGAAGAGTTGATTGGGATAAGCCAGAAATGCTTCACCGTTGGTCGTTTGTGATCTGAGATCAAATTTCTGTGCCATCAGGTACCCGTCGCGGCTAAAGAGGATGTGACCGCCATCGACATATCTGGGATCACTGCCGTTCCGGATCAGCACCTGCGATTTCGAATCATCCAAGGAACCAAGCAGTACTTCGTGGTGTTTATCTTTGTGGATGGCCGCGAAGAGGAAATGATTGCCGTCGGGAAGGAAATAAGGGAACCCGTACTTGGCCTCCGTTCCCGAAGTATCGGACGGAGACCGGTCTCGCGGAGTGCAGTCATCGGCTGATACGCTGATGATCCTGGTTGGTGGCGCCGTCGATGCCAGTACCGTGCCGTCACGGTTAATTGCGCTGGGAAGCATGTCGAACTGCTCGCACATTACCTCATTTGCGCCGCCGCTGGCCGACAGTCGCGTAAGTTTTTTGTTGACGGTCGCGATGACGCTGCTGCCGTCTGGCGTCCAGGTGAACCAGGTGTAATCGTCATTGCTCTCGCTCCCCTCCAACAGTCGAGGGGAAAGCGATTTGAAAGAGCGCACCCATAATGAGTTGCTCCCTTTCGCGTCGGTCAACGCGAAGGCAAGCCGGGACCCGTCTGGCGAAAGCGCCATTCCGCCCTCGAAAGCAGGCTTGTATCCGCGCGGAGGTTCGACCGTGAATATGATTTGCTGCGAGCGCTGCGGTGGGGGAGCGGAGAAGCGCATGACGAGCAACGTCGCCGCGATGAGCAAGAGCGCTGCCACGCTCGCCCATGCGATGCGCTCGCGCGTTATACGGTGCCGGCTTTTGATCTCGGCGGTCCCAGCTTGCGATCCCGCATCTCGAATCCATTGCAGTTGTAGGCCAACATCATGGGCGGTCTGCCATCGCTCGCTTGGATTCTTTGCGAGGCAGCACTGCACTAACCGGTCAAGCGCAGGCGGAGAAAGCGGTTGAAGCTTGCTAATGGGCTGCGGGTCAGAATTCATGACTGAGGCGATGATGCTTGCTCTTGATTCGCCTTCGAAGGCGCTGCGTCCGGTAGCCATTTCGTACAACAACGCGCCCAACGCGAAAATGTCGGTTCGACCATCGGCCTCTTTGCCTTCCAGTTGCTCTGGGGCCATATATTGGAAAGTACCGACGATGAAGCCTTCCTCGGTCAGTGATTCCGTTAGCGTTACCGTGTCCGCAGCACCGGAGGTCGGCCCCGCGCCAGGTTTCGCAAGTCCGAAATCGAGCAACTTCGCACCGCTCTTGGTCAGAATCACATTTGCCGGTTTGAGGTCACGATGAACAATGCCACTGGCGTGGGCCGTTTCCAGTGCCGCCGCAACTTCCGCGCCAATTTTCAACACTTCGCCAATGGGAACGGAGCCTCTCGCCAAACGGTCGGCGAGTGTTTTACCTTCGAGGTACTCAAGTACGACGTACTGGATGCCGTCTCGATCACCAATGTCGAAGAGCGCACAGATATTCGGATGTGACAGGCCCGAGATTGTACGGGCTTCGCGTTCGAAACGCGCGCGCCGTACCGGATCAGAAGATAAGTGCTCTGGCAGGATCTTGATTGCCACCGTCCGGTTGAGGCGCGTGTCGCGTGCGCGATACACCTCTCCCATTCCGCCCGCACCAATCGCTCCCAAGATCTCATAAGGCCCAAGCCTTGTGCCGGGAGTCAGGGCCATAAGTGTGCGGAATTATAGACCGGCAAACATCTCTTGTGGAATACTCGGGTTGCGCAGCATTACTATGAAGAGGTAATTGTCTTTGCTCGCAGTGGGCCCCGCTTCCCGTTTGACCCTCCTTTTCCCCGACATTTAAGATCAAAGACTCACCTCTTCGCCGCGAACTAAACTGGCTGACGGTGGCCCAGGTTCACGCGCTGTTTTTGCGCGTTAACCTGGGTGCAGCGATAGTGTCGAAGAAACATATTCATGCCCCACGATCTCCCCAAAGCCTACGAGCCCGCCGCCATTGAAACGCGCTGGGCCGAATACTGGGTCAAAGAAAAACTCTTCCACGTCGAAACGCCACCGCCCGCGCAGCCCGGCGCGCCGACCCAACCTGTTTTCACCCTTCTTCTGCCGCCGCCCAACGTCACCGGACGTCTGCACATGGGCCACATGCTCAACCAGACGCAAATGGACATCATGGTCCGCTGGCATCGCATGCGCGGCTTCCTCACCCTTTGGCTCCCGGGCACCGACCACGCCGGCATCGCCACGCAAATGATGGTCGAGCGCCAGCTCTCAAAAGAAGGCAAAAAGCGCCGCGACCTCGGCCGCGAAAAATTCATCGAGCGTGTCTGGGAGTGGAAACGCGAATACGGCGGCGCCATCCTCGACCAGATGAAGCGCCTCGGCGCCTCCGTCGACTGGGGCCGCGAATACTTCACCATGGACGACAACCTCTCTCACGCCGTCCGCGAGGTTTTCGTCCGCCTCTACGAGCGCGGCCTTATCTATCGAGGTAAATACATCGTCAACTGGTGCCCGCGCTGCGAAACTGCCATCTCCGATCTCGAGGTCAAGCACGAAGAAGTTCCCGGTAAGCTCTGGGAGATTCGCTATCCCGTCGTCGGCACGGGCGAGGTTGGCAAAGCCGAAACACAGGAATTCGTCACCGTCGCCACCACGCGTCCCGAGACCATGCTCGGCGATACCGCTGTCGCCGTGAACGCGAAAGACGAACGTTACACGCATCTCCACGGCAAGCGCGTTCTCTTGCCGCTGATGAATCGCGAAATCCCCATCATTCTCGACGAAATCGCCAAGCCCGAGTTCGGCACCGGAGCCGTCAAAATCACGCCCGCGCACGATCCCAACGACTTCGAAGCCGGCAAGCGCCACAACCTGCCGCAGATCGACGTCATGGATCAGCACGCCAAGATGAACGAAAATGCCGGCCCCTATCGCGGACTCGATCGCTACGAGGCCCGCGAAGCCGTGCTCGCAGATCTCAAAGATGGCGGATTTCTTGTCGCGGAAAAAGCCTACACCGTCCCACTTGGCAAGTGCGATCGCTGCGGCACCGTCGTCGAGCCGCGCCTCTCTGAGCAGTGGTTCGTCAAGATCGA
>DATJNC010000045.1:0-10672 GCA_035508395.1 Terriglobales bacterium
CTAGAGGCGAAGACGCGTCAACACGTGGGACCGGGACGAGTGATTGGATTGATTGCGGATTGGGAAACCAAAGTCAAAAGTAAGAAGGCAGATTGAAGAAGTAAAATCACCAAGATCTCAGCAGCTTGTTTCGTTTCTGAGGCTTCACTTCTGCAATTTGACTTTTTACTTTTGATTTATTCGGAGATGGTGCTCTCTTCGCTTTGGGCGCGGAGCACGCGTTCGACTGAATATGGAGCGCGCTGGGCAGGTTCATGGTAGTGCCGGACCTGCATTTCCCCGAGCAATCCGACCGCCAGCATGTTGAGACCGGCCAGCAGCAAGACGGCGGAGAAAATCATTAGTGGCCCGTGATGCGCCATGACGTCGGTGTGGTAGACCGCCTTGTCGAAAATCAACCAACCGGAAATCGAGCAGCCAGCCATGATGCTCAACATGCCCACGGTCCCGAAGAAGTGCAAGGGTCGGGAAAGGTACCTGAGCAGGAAGCGGATGGTGATGAGATCGAAGAAGACGCGGAAGGTGCGAGAGATTCCATAGTGCGAGACACCGCGCTCGCGGTTCACATTCTTGATGGGAACTTCGATGATCGATGCGCCATGCCACGAAGCTAACGCCGGAATGAAGCGATGGAGTTCGCCATAGAGCGGGACCTGCCCGAGAACCTCACGCCGGTAGGCTTTGAAGGTCGTGCCGAAATCGTGGATATCGACGCCGCTCAGTTTCGCCATCAGCCAGTTGGCACAGCGCGACGGAATGCGGCGCAGCCAGAAGTTGTCGACCCGGTTCTTGCGCCAGCCGCTGACGATGTCGTAGCCTTCAGCGATTTTTTCGAGAAAGAGAGGAATATCGGCCGGATCGTGTTGCAGGTCGCCATCCATGGCGATGATGTATTCGCCGCGCGCGTGATCGAATCCGGCAGCGAGGCCGGCGGTCTGGCCGAAATTGCGGCGTAGCCTGACAACGGTGACACGGCTATCCACGGCCGCAATTTCGCGAAGCAAGCCGAAGGTGCCATCGGCTGATCCGTCATCGACGAAGACCATTTCAAAGGGTTCGCCGCTCGCTTCCATGACAGACTTCAAGCGAGCGTAGAGATCGGTAACGTTCTCCTGTTCGTTGTGGAGAGGGACTACGATCGAATACTTGAGCACAGTGTTTTCATTATACGGTAGGCGCGAGTCGCATTCGAGTAACTTACAGGAATCGCCCTAGGACCCGATGCGCTAGGACCAGGCTTGCCCGGAACACGTTTGGACGTATGCTTCAACGCGCTGAAGCTGTCGTTAACCGCTTCGGCCCCGCCTCCAGTATCTGCTCCGGGCATTCGCTCATCATTAACTTGAAGTTTTCGATGAAACGAGCGGCCAGCGCGTCGTATTTGTGGAGGTACTCCTCGCGACTAGGCCAAGTATTGGCGGGATCGAGAATCTGCGAGGGCACATCTTCGCACTCCACCGGCACATCGAAGCCGAATACCGTGTCTCTCCTGTATTTCACTTTGAGCAGCGAGCCGTTCAGAGCCGCGTTTAAGAGGGCGCGGGTGTGACGGATGCTGATGCGCTTGCCCACGCCGAATGGACCGCCGGTCCAGCCAGTGTTCACGAGCCAGACGTGCGCGCCGTGCTTTTGAATTTTCTTCTTAAGAAGCTCCGCATAGGCCAGCGGGTGATGGACCATGAAGGGTCCGCCGAAGCACGTGCTGAAAGTCATTTCCGGCTCGGTGCCGAGGCCGATTTCGGTACCGGCGATCTTGCTGGTGTAGCCAGAGATGAAGTGATAGATCGCCTGATCTGGGCTCAGCTTCGCGATGGGAGGCATTACGCCAGAGGCGTCGCAGGTAAGAAAGATGACATTCTTTGGATGTCCGGCACGCTTCTCCGGCATGGAATTTTCGATGTAGGAGAGCGGATAGGCGGCACGCGTGTTTTCCGTGACCGAGTAATCGTTCAAATCGAGATGGCGCGAGACCGGATCGAAGGTGACGTTCTCGAGCACGGTGCCGAATCGTCGGGTGCAGGCGTATATCTGCGGCTCAGCCTCGGGTGAGAGCCGAATGACCTTGGCGTAGCAGCCATCTTCGAAATTGAAGACGCCGTTGTCGCTCCAGCCGTGCTCGTCATCACCAACGAGTGAGCGCGTCGGATCGGCAGACAACGTGGTTTTGCCCGTGCCAGAAAGTCCGAAGAAGATGGCAACGTCCCCGTCGACACCGACGTTGGCGGAACAGTGCATCGAAAGCACGCCCTGCAGCGGCAGAAGGAAGTTGAGGACGGTGAAGATCGTTTTCTTGATCTCACCGGCGTAATTTGTGCCTCCGATGATGGCGAGCCGCTCGCGGAAGTTAAGAATAATGAAGGTCTCCGAGCGCGTGCCATCGACCATGGGAGAAGCCTGGAACGAGGGCGCAGCGATGACGGTGAACTCCGGGATGTGCTGGTGGAGGGCATCCTGGTTGCGGAGTTTCAGGAACATGGTGCGGGCAAACAGACTGTGCCACGCCTTTTGCGTGATGATCCGCACCGGCAGCCGATGTTCGGGATCGGCTCCGGCATAGCAGTCTTGTACGAAGACGTCGCGGCCCTGTAGATAGCCCTGCAGCCGCGTAAACAATGAGCTGAAAGCCTCTCCGGTGAATGGGCGGTTGTACTGGCCCCACCAGATTTTGTCTTCCGTGGATTGCTCGCGAACGACAAATTTATCGGCTGCGGCGCGGGCTGTGTGCTTGCCCGTATCGACAACAAGCGGGCCGAGATGTGAAAGTCTGCCCTCCGACCGAAAGATGGCCTCTTCATAGAGCGCAGGCGTGGGCAGGTTCCAATAGACGCGACGCAGATTCACCAGGCCATGGTTCTGCAGGCCGTAGCTTGAGGCGAGAGTGCCAGCCTCTTTCACAGCGGGAGATTGGACGTCGAGATAGATATTCATACCCACTCCCTGACCAGCTTGCGGTCGCCCAGGTAGAGTTCGTTGGAGGAATTGGGATCGAGCGCCCACCTGATGCGATCGAGTCCTTCGGTGATGTCGCGAATGGTGCCGCAATAGCTGAGGCGCAGGTGGCCTTCAAAGCCGAATTCCTTGCCGGGCACAGTGACGACTCGCACCTTGTCGAGCAGGAAGTGCGAGAGCTTCTGCGAGTCTTTCATGTAGGCGCTGAAGTCAGGGAAACAGTAGAACGTGCCTTCGGGCTGATAGACCTTCACACCGTCGAAGGCGCGAAGACGATCGAGCATCACGTTGCGATTGTTTTCCAGCGTGACGCGCAAGCTTTCAATCGACGCCTGCACGCCGTTGAGAGCGCCCACAGCCGCCCACTGCGCGGGAGACGACGGCCCCGAGGTCTGCTGCGACTGAATCGTCGCCATGGCTTCGACGATTGGTTTGGCGGCAACGGCCCACCCGATGCGAAAGCCGGTCATGGCATACATCTTGGAGACACCGTTGATGACGATGAGCTTCGATTCTTCGAGCGGCTGCTTCGCGAACTCGTAGCAGATTGGAGCGCTCTTGCCGTCGAAGACGAGCCGGTTGTAGATGTCGTCCATGATCAGGTAAATGCTCTTCTTCTCGCAGAACTCAACCATCTCCTGAACGAAGTCTTTGGAGTACATGGCGCCCGACGGATTGTTCGGGCTATTCAGAATGATGGCCTTGGTGTAAGAACCGACCGCGTCCGCGATCTCCTTGACCGTTGGGAAGAATGTTCCATCTTCCGGAATCACCGGCACCGGAACACCACCGGCGAGCTTGATCATTTCCGGATAGCTCACCCAGTAAGGCGCGGGAAAAATCACTTCTTCTTTGGGATCAAGGATAGCGTGCAAAAGCACCATCAACGCCTGCTTGGCGCCGCCCGAAGCGATCACGTTGCGAGCCAGGACCTGCTTCTTGTAGTGCTCTTCGGTGTAGCGAACGATGGCCTTCTTCAACGCGGGAATACCGTCGGGAGCTGTGTAGCGGATTTCGCCTGTATTCAGCAGCGCCGTGCAGTTGATGACCGCGTCGATGGGCGCTTTGCTTTTGGGTTCTCCTCCCCCGAGGTGAATGATTGGCTCTCCTTTATCGCGGAGCAGAGCGGCGGTTTCATTCAGCTTGAGAGTCGCCGACTCTTTGATGGACCGGGCAAGCTGGCTGAGACTCATAAGTACCTTCCTCTACACAAAGTTTTCGAATACCAGTTTCGAAGCGTGACGGCTAGACGATGGCGGCGGACAGGGCGACGTGGCCGCTAACCTGCCGTTGAGAAGAAATTCAACGGCGCCAAAGGGTCTGACCCGATTGTTGCGGTTCCACGACCCAACGGTCTGTGATGAAGCTCACTGAAGCTCTGTGACTTCGGGGCCGGGGCCGGAAGAAGCGCGGGAAGATCAGATCGATTTGTCCCGATCCTTTCCTTTCTTGTGCTTGCCGCGCCTATGTTTCACACGTTCCTGTGACACCCGGCACTGCCTCGCGCTCGTGTGGCAGGCGATCATAGGGCGTAATAAGCAAGCCGGGGGTGTCCAGTGAAGAACGTCCTCATTCTTGGAGCCGCAGGTCGAGACTTCCACAACTTCAACGTTGTCTTCCGCAAGAATGCTGAGTATCGCGTAGTGGCGTTCACGGCCACACAGATTCCCGATATCGCCGGACGGCGCTATCCGCCAGAATTAGCCGGGCCGTTGTACCCGCAGGGCATTCCGATTTTCGAAGAGAAGGATCTGGAAAAGCTGATCGCCGATCAAGGCATCGACACGGTGGTCTTCTCCTATAGCGATGTTTCCTATCCCACGGTAATGCATTTGGCCTCCAGGGCCGTGGCAGCTGGCGCGGATTTTTGGCTGCTGGGCACCGAACATACGCAAATCAAATCGTCGGTCCCAGTCGTCTCGGTATGCGCCACCCGCACCGGATGCGGAAAGAGTCCGGTGTCGCGATTGGTAGCCGCCAAGCTGCATGAGCAGGGACACAAACCTGTCGTGATTCGGCATCCCATGCCCTACGGCGATTTGGCCGTGCAGGCCGTCCAGCGTTTCGCCACGTTGGAAGATCTCGATTCGCAACAGTGCACCATCGAAGAGCGCGAGGAGTACGAACCGCACATCATTCGCGGCACGGTGGTCTATGCGGGCGTGGACTACGAAAAAATTCTGCGCCAGGCCGAAAAGGAAGCAGACGTGATTTTGTGGGACGGCGGAAACAATGACACTCCGTTCTATGCCTCCGATCTCGAAATCGTGGTGGTCGACCCGCACCGTCCCGGCCATGAACTGGCTTATTTTCCCGGAGAGGTGAACCTGCGCCGCGCCGACGTGATCATCATCAATAAGGTCGACACGGCTGCGCTCTATGACATCGAGACCGTGCGGCGAAATATCAAGCTGAACAATCCTGGAGCCGGAGTGATCGAGATGGCGTGCCGCGTCCATGTGCCCGCGCCCGAAGCGATCAAAGGAAAGCGGGTTTTGGTCGTTGAAGATGGCCCCACGCTCACCCACGGCGAAATGCACTATGGCGCGGGTGTAGTAGCAGCGCGCCAGGCCGGAGCAGCGCATCTGGTCGACCCGCGCCCATTCGCGGTCGGCTCGATTCGCGGCACTTATGAGCGATATGGCCATTTAAACGCCTTGCTTCCGGCGATGGGATACAGCGCCTTGCAACGCCACGAATTGGAGGAAACGATCCGCCGCACGCCCTGCGATCTGGTCATTGTTGCTACTCCGATTGACCTGGCGCGGGTTATCAAAATCGAAAAACCGGCGGTTCGTGTGACCTACGAAGTAGAGGAACTGACAAGGCCGGGACTGACGGAGCGGTTGGCCAGCCTGCAACACAAACAAGAGCACGCGCTCGTCTGAGGCGTGAAACGGAATCATTGTGAGGTACCACAATGAACAAAGACTTCATCTCGATTCGGGACTTTACTCCTTCTGACATTCAATACCTGCTCACATTGGCCCGCCAGGTCAAGACGCATCCGGCGACGTACAGCGAAGCGCTGAAGCGGAAAACACTGGCTATGATCTTCGAGAAACCCTCGCTGCGCACGCGGGTTACGTTCGATGTCGGGATTCAGCAGCTGGGAGGATTTTCTGTCTATCTTTCGCCCGCAGAAATCAACCTGGGCAAGCGCGAATCGGTGTATGACGTGGCCAAGAACCTTGAGCGAATGGTGCAGGCCATCATGATCCGAACCTTCACACATGAGATCGTCGAGCAGATGGCCGAATACGCATCGATCCCGGTCATCAATGGTCTGACCGATTTCAGCCATCCCTGCCAGGCGCTCGCCGACTACATGACGATGTGGGAGGCCAGGGGCCATCTGGAAGGTCTGAAGATTGCCTTCGTGGGAGACGGGAACAACGTTGCCCATTCCCTGATGTTTACGGGCGCGCAGGTCGGGGCCCAGGTGTGGGTGGCAACGCCTCCGGGATATGAGCCCAAGGGAGAGGCGATCCACTGGGCGACCGAACGTTGTCTTGAGACTGGCGCCGCATGTCACATAACAAACGATCCGCGAGAGGCGGTCGGCGGCGCCGACGTCGTTTGTACCGACGTGTGGGCAAGCATGGGGCAGGAAGCCGAAAAGGACAAACGGCAGCGACTCTTTGCGCCGTTCCAGGTCAACGCGGCCCTTTTCCGCCTCGCGCAACCGGATGCGATTTTCCTGCACTGCCTACCGGCGCATCGCGGGCAGGAGGTGACGGACGAGGTCATCGACTCCCCGCACTCGCTGGTTTTCCAGCAAGCCGAAAATCGGCTGCACGCGCAGAAGGCTCTAATGCTTGAACTGATGAAGAACGAATTTGTGAAACTGCCGGATTTGACGGAACTGCGTGAACTGGCACACATCTAGCGACTGGATGCGGTTACGAGCCACAACCCATGAACACGATGCTGATAGCTGTGGGCGGTAATTCGCTGATTCGAGCCGGAGAGAAAGGAACCATCTCCGAACAGTTGGCGAATGCTCGTCGAACCGCGCGTGAAATCGTCGGTCTGATTCGTCGCGGATATCGAATCGTTCTCACCCACGGCAACGGTCCACAGGTGGGCGCGGCCCTGCTTCGCTCCGAGGCCGGCGCCAGCCAGGTTCCCGGCCTTCCTCTCGATGTCTGCGACGCCGCCACGCAAGGCGAAATCGGCTACATCCTCGAGCAGGCGATTGAGGGGGAGCTGCAAGCAGCCGGTATGAGCGTGCCCGTTATCAGTGTGCTGACGCAAAGCGTGATCTCGCTCGACGATCCAGCCATGAAGAATCCCAACAAACCGGTCGGCCCGTTCTACTCGCGCGAGGAGGCGCTGGAACGCCAGCGTCAACTGGGATGGCAAGTGGTGGAAGACGCGGCCCGCGGCTATCGCCGAGTCGTCCCCTCGCCGGAGCCGATCGAAATCATCGAACTTGCCGTGATTCGCGACCTGGTCGATCAGCGAGTGCTGGTCATCGCCTGCGGTGGAGGCGGCGTCCCGGTGGCCTTGCGCGACGGTCAACCCGTGGGAGTGGAGGCGGTGATCGATAAAGATCGCGCTTCGGCTCTGCTTGCTTCCGGCTTGCGAGTTGACCTGTTCGTCATCTCCACCGACACCGACTACGTTTATCTCGACTACAAGAAGCCAGCCCAACGGCCACTGCACGAAGTGCGCGCGGCGGAGCTGCAACGCTATCTCGAAGAGAACCATTTCGCCCCCGGCAGCATGGCTCCGAAAATCGAGTCGGTACTGCGCTTTCTGCGAGCAGGAGGGAAAGAAGCGATCATCACCTCGGCCGAGACGCTCGAGGATGCGGTCAATGGGGGCGCCGGCACACACATTCTTCCGGATAAGACTGTGGCAGAAATTGAATCCGGCAAGCTGATCGCATTTCCGGTTGGAGGGCGCTGATGACAGATCCGATCATGGCAACTCACTCCGGTGTCGGCGCCGGACAAAGAATCGCCGATCCCGATTACGCGGCATCTGCGCCATCCGCCTCCAGACTGCAACACGTAATCGAGTCGCAGCAATTCACGGTTCCGCTTCTCATGGAGTTATTCGATCGTTCGCGCGGCATGGAGCGCGTCGTCGCCCGCGGTGGCACTCTGGATTACCAGCACCGCATCATGGCCGCGTTGTTCTATGCCTCCTCCACCAGAACACGTTTCTCTTTTGAGGCGGCGATGTTGCGACTGGGGGGGCGCGTGCTTTCCACCGAACATGCGGGCGTTTTTTCCTCGGAAATCAAAGCGGAGCAGGTCGAGGATTCCATCCGGATCGTCAGCGGCAATTGTGATGTAATCGTGATCCGTCACCATGCTGCCGATGGCGCCAGGCGCGCGGCGCAGGTCTCCCCGGTGCCCGTAATTAACGCAGGTGATGGCAATGGCGGCCAGCATCCCACCCAGGCGCTGCTCGATCTGTACACGATTTACCGCGAGCGGCCGATCAACGGCCTGAGCGTGGCCATCATTGGCGAGCTTGATAAGGGCCGCACCGCGCGCTCGCTGGCCTATCTGCTGGCCAAATTCGAACGAGTAAAAATTTTCTTCGTCAGCCCGCCCGAATTGCAGATGAAACTCGATATCCTCGAGTATCTCGAAGAACATGACGTGCGCTTCGAGCTGGAGCCGGACCTGGACCGGGTGATCAGCGAGGTCGATGTCGTCTACCAGACCCGCATCCGCCCCGAGCGGCTCGTGGGTGATGCCGGTGCCATGCGCCACTACGCCATCGATTCGGCTATCGTTCGGCGGATGAAGCCGGACGCCCTGATCATGCATCCGCTGCCTCGCACCGCTGAACTTGACAAGTCGGTGGATGACGATCCCCGCGCCCTCTACTTCCGCCAGGCCAAGAATGGCCTGTACGTGAGAATGGCCCTGTTGACTATGCTTTTAGAAAATTAGCTGGAAAATTTAGCCAGCGAAAATTAGCTGGCAGCCCGCGGCAGAAGTCGAGATTCGTATCAGGGCACGCCTTCAGGCGTGCCGAAAGAGCCGTAAAGCTGACGCGCCTTTAGGCGCTGGATCTTTGTGGACGACCTTTACCACGGACCGCCGAAACAAGCTAGCTATTATCGAAAGGACTCATCTATGACCCCCACAGACCACATTATTCATACCCAGCAATTTA
The DNA here is from genome assembly GCA_035508395.1 of Terriglobales bacterium. Taxonomy (GTDB): domain Bacteria; phylum Acidobacteriota; class Terriglobia; order Terriglobales; family Acidobacteriaceae; genus Acidiflorens. The sequence continues at coordinate 9,091 of DATJNC010000045.1, forward strand.
TCGATCTGGAAAACCGGTACGGCGCGCATAACTATAAGCCGCTCGATGTGGTGATCGTGCGTGCCGACGGGGTTTGGGTCTACGACGTCGATGGCCGCCGCTATCTCGATTGTCTCGCCGCCTATTCCGCGGTCAATCAGGGCCATTGCCATCCCAAAATCCTCCGCACATTGACCGAACAGGCGGAGAAGGTCACGCTGACCTCCCGGGCTTTTCGCAATGAGCAGCTTCCGCTGCTCTATCAGGATCTCCACCTGTTGACCGGCTTCGATATGGCTTTGCCAATGAACTCCGGCGCGGAAGCGGTCGAGACAGCGCTGAAAGCAGCGCGAAAGTGGGGCTATAAAATCAAGGGCATTCCGCAAGATAAAGCCGAGATCATCGTCTGCTCCAACAATTTTCACGGCCGCACGATCTCGATCATTAGTTTCTCGACCGATGACCAATATCGCGACGGTTTCGGTCCATTCACGCCTGGCTTCAAAGTGATCCCCTTTGGCGATGCCCAAGCGCTGCGCCACGCCATCACTCCCAATACTTGTGCTTTCCTGGTCGAGCCCATTCAGGGCGAGGCCGGAATCGTGATACCGCCCGCGGGCTTTTTGGAGGAAGCGGCTGCGATATGCCACCAGAATCGCATGTTGTTGATGGCCGACGAGATTCAATCCGGCCTGGGCCGCACGGGAAAACTCTTTGCCTACATGCATGAGCGCGTCACTCCCGACGTGCTCATTATTGGCAAGGCGCTGGCCGGCGGTTTTTATCCCGTGTCCGCCGTTCTCGCGTCACGCGAAGTGCTCGGAGTCTTCGAGCCCGGCGATCATGGCAGCACTTTTGGCGGAAACCCTCTCGCCTGCGCCATCGCGCGAACCGCGCTCAAGGTGCTGGTCGAAGAAAAGCTGGTCGAGCGCTCGGCCGAACTGGGCGCCTATTTCCTGGGATTGCTGCGCACACTCACCTCGCCCAACCTGAAAGAGGTCCGCGGAATCGGGCTGTGGATTGGCATCGAGCTCTATGGCCCGGCGCGTCCTTACTGCGAAGCATTGAAAGAAGTCGGAATTCTCTGCAAGGAAACGCACGACCACGTCATTCGTATCGCGCCGCCGTTGGTGATTACGAGAGAGGAGGTCGACTGGGCGTTCCAACGGATTGAGGGGGTCATCCAAGGGGGCGCGCGCTAGCTTTCGATCGACGGAATCGTAACGCAGTACGTTTCGCTGCTAATGGATGGCCTGGCGGGTGACGTCACCCCCGAACAGCGCGATCACCTGCAAACAGTTCTCCGGAGCATGAACCAGCTCGGTGCCATGGTTCGCGACCCGCTCGAGGCCACCCGGGCCGAGTCCGGTAAGATTCGTATTCAACGCCGTTGCGTCAGCATCAGCGATCTGGCTACCGAGTTCGCGAAAATCTCACATAGCCGAGTTGAAACTCGCTGCGTAGAGATCTTTTGCCTTCACGTCTCCGGGCTCTCGAAACTCACATGAGATAATGGGGCTGCCTCGCCAAGGCCCCGTAGCTCAGATGGATAGAGCAGCGGTTTCCTAAAAGGCTTATAATCAATGGTTTACAGTGTTTTCAA
>DATJNC010000046.1:0-23101 GCA_035508395.1 Terriglobales bacterium
GCATTAAGCTTGGCTCCGCTCGTACTCCTTCTGCTGTTCTGGAGAGTCTTTCCTCATGACCGCGGCGTCCACCCCATTTATCGCGTGGACCGAATCGAAACAATTGATGAAAGGGCCGAAGTTTAGGAGACACGGTGCGGAGCCCACGCTATGACTCTCTCCTGGCGCATTCTGCAACAGCCCTGCCGGCGCGGTGAGGCAGAAAGCCGATCGCCCCCTGAGATGCACCCAGGTGAGCGCAATGAGAACTACGAACACCCAGAAACATATCCGCCACACCCAATAACTCCACCCAAGATCGATGTCTCTCTTACGACCTCTCAAATACTTACGCAGCCCACCCAAACCTTTTAAGTCATTGAAACTACAGGTTAATTTAGCCCTGAAAAGGCTGGCGTCGGCGGTTCAACTCCGTCCCTGGCCACCACATCTTTTCAATAACTTAGCTCACTTTCCTCAAGTAAACCTAAGTCCGCGACATTATCAGAACGCTGTTCGAGACTGCGTCTTGCGCTTCTTGGGCAATCAGCTTCGCAGCCGCCAGTGAGACGGCTTCGGTCTGAGCAGGGACTTCCCCGTCAGGCTGCCTCGGTTGCGATCTCGAATGGTTCCTTTTCGCCGGGGTTGCTCCAACCGTCGGGCGGAGTGATGCGCTCCACTTCGTCTGGCCCCCAAGTCTTGGGGCTGTACTGAAAAACAGGGGTGTTGTTCTTCAGCACGGGTTCCACAATGCGCCATGCTTCTTCGACATAATCCTCGCGCGCGAACAAGGTGCTGTCGCCGACCATAGCTGCTCCCAATACACGTTCATAGGCATCCATCTCGTCGGCGCTCGGAGAGTGGTTGGCCACCATCTCGGCGGGCTGCAGCACCATTCCTTCCGCGTCAGGCGCGAGGTTCATCATTCCCATCGCGATCGTGATTTCTGGGCTCAAACGCAGGCGCAGATGATTTTCCACCAATAGGCTATCGGGAATCAGAGTCGGCGGCTTACGAAATTTACCGACAATTTCGGTACATGTCGTCGGCAAGAACTTGCCGGCGCGAATGTAGAACGGGACGCCTTTCCAGCGCCAGGAATCGATCTCCAGCTTGACGGCAGCAAAGGTTTCGGTCTGCGAATCTTTCGCTACGCCGTTTTCGTCGCGGTATCCGCGGAATTGACCACGCACCAAGTTTTTTCCCTCGATGGGCCGAACCGCTCGCAAAACCTTCACTTTTTCGTCACGGAGAGACTCGCTGTCGGAACGGACGGGCGGCTCCATCGCCAGATTCGACAGAACTTGAAACAAATGGTTCTGGACCACGTCGCGGATGGTGCCAGTCTGATCGTAAAAGCCTCCTCGACCTTGTACGCCGAAATCCTCTGCCATCGTGATCTCGATGCTCTCGATGTAGTTGCGGTTCCAAAATGCCTCGGCAAATGTATTGGCGAAGCGGAAGGCGAGGACGTTGTTGACTGCTCGCTTGCCTAAATAGTGGTCGATCCGGAAGATGTCAGCTTCGTCGAACGTGCGCAGCAAGACCCTGTTCAGTTCCTGCGCAGATGCGAGGTCGTGGCCGAACGGCTTCTCTACGATGACTCGCGCGCCCCGACCGCAATTCGATGCGGACAGGTGTTCGACGACAGTTTCAAACAGGGCCGGGGGAATTGCGAGGTAGTGAGCGGGGCGTCGTGAATCCTTAAGTTCCGTACGAAGCGCGCTGAAGGTTGTTGGATCCTGATAGTCACCGTCCACGTAGCGCAGAAGGTTGACGAGCTTTTCGAAAGCGACTGTATCGAGACCACCATGTTTCTCCAAGCTGTCTTTTGCACGGGCACGAAGCTGATCGAGATTCCATCCGGCTTTGGCTACCCCGATTACCGGGACGTTGAGGTGTCCCCGCTTTACCATCGCCTGGAGCGACGGGAAGATCTTCTTGTAGGCAAGATCGCCGGTGGCGCCGAAAAAAACGAGCGCGTCTGAGTGCGAATTGGTCATGAGCATTGCTCCCTTAAGCAGCCTCAGATTTTTCTTTCGGCTTTTCCAGATGTCCGCCGAATTCGAAACGCATCGCCGACAGTAGCTTGTCGGCGTAGTCGGCTTCGCCGCGTGAGCTGAAACGTTCATAAAGCGAGGCTGTGAGAACCGGCGTAGGAACCGCCTCATCGATTGCAGCTTTAATGGTCCAGCGGCCTTCGCCGGAGTCGGAGACACGGCCGGCAAATTTGGAAAGGCCGGGATCCTGAATCAAAGCGGTCGCAGTAAGGTCGAGTAGCCACGAAGCGATAACGCTGCCACGGCGCCACACTTCCGCAACATCTCGCAGATTGAAGTCGTATTGGTAGTGCTGCGGGTCGCGGAGCGGTGTTGTTTCAGCGTCAGCGATGCGCTGTTGCTTACCCACATTCGCAGAGCGTAGTACCGACAGACCCTCCGCATAGGCGGCCATCACGCCGTACTCGATTCCGTTGTGTACCATCTTGACGAAATGGCCGCCGCCGTTGGGGCCGCAGTGCAGATAGCCTTGCTCAGCCGTGCCATCGAGTTTTTCGCGGCCAGGAGTTCGCGCTATATCGCCAATTCCCGGAGCGAGGGCTGAGAAAATAGGGTCGAGATGACGGACGACGTCCTTCTCGCCCCCGATCATCATGCAGTAGCCGCGTTCGAGGCCCCACACACCACCGCTGGTGCCCACGTCTACGTAGTGAATCTTCTTGGGCGCGAGGTCGTTGGCCCGCTTAATGTCATCGATGTAATAGGAGTTTCCGCCATCGATGAGAATGTCACCTGCCTCGAGGTGCGGCAACAGATCGCCGATGGTCTGATCGACGACCGCCGCCGGAACCATCAGCCAAACTGCACGTGGTTTCTCGAGCTTCTTCACGAAATCGATCAGCGAGTCTGCTCCGACCACGTGCTCTTTCACCAGACCCGCCACGGCTTCGGGAGACCTGTCAAACACCACGCAGCTGTGCCCTTTCCTTATCAGCCGTCGCACCATGTTGGCGCCCATTCTGCCGAGTCCTATCATTCCGAGTTGCATAGATTCTCCTCTCCTGAAAATTGTGTCTGGTTCATTCCGCTACCTGCTTTACTACGTCAGGTGATGCACCCATTGTGGCCGCGGCGCCTTTTCCCTGAAGACGACTTGCAACGCTTCCGACCACACCAGTGTTGGCCTGCTCGCCATGGAACAGCCTCAAGCGCGCGCTGACAACCTGCTCAAATCAAGCAAGCGGCCGGGATCTTCCTCACTTTGCTGGCGGCTGCGACCACCGCCTTCAACAGAACCTGGTCGGCGACATTGAAATGGCCGAGAGCCGCGCCTTCCTTTTCCAATCGCGTCAAAACATCGCGTAGCGTCGCTTTGCTTGTGTCCATGAAAGTTTCGATTGGCGTCATTTCTGCTCCTGAAACTCACGGTAGTCCGGATTAAAGTGTTGGTTGAGCTGTCATGGTTAATCTCGCTGGCCCTGCTAAACGGGCCGAGTCAACCTTTCTGTTTGCTTGCCTGTTTTGAATCCAGTCAGGCAGTTCAGTCCAAGTGTGACTGTTCCGAGTAGGGCCGCGCGTGTTGTGATGATGTGTACAGGCATGCGCTCCATTAAATTTTTGAAGCGCCCCTTTCTTGGAGAAAGTCCGAAAGAACTGGCGCCCTTGGAGGGGGGCGGCGGTATGAAGGGCTACGCAGCCAGGCCAGTCCACCGCCGTGCGTGGCCAGACCAGAACTGTCAGTGCAAGACCGGTCACCCTCACAGCGAAACCTTGGCATCTGACGAATACCCGTCACCACGATGAAGCGGAGAGCACAGTAACCTTCATTCCGAAACAGACTGATCCTGAAATAAACTTTGTAGAAATAATGGCGATGGCCATCGAATGTTACATGGGGCGAAGAGGGTAGTAGACAGATTTGTGTTGGAGTGCTCTGTCTCAGCCCGATGTTAATCATGCCGGTTCGACTTCAAGGGAAAACTGAGCGCAAGGAGAACGATGGAGGCCAAGTGAAATCTCTTGAAGTAGTTTCGGTCTCCGTTATGCCAACGATGACAGCGCGAAAGCGGCCGACGTGGGAAGAGGCAGAAGGCACTCCACTGCCGCTTGGGGCGAAGTGGATTGAATCCGAGCAGGCTTTCAACTTCGCTGTGCATGCCGAGCACGCCGAAAGTGTGACGCTATTGCTCTACGGGGCGAGTGACCTGGTCAATCCGCTGCTGGCTTACCGTTTCGACTTTCTGCGAAACAAATCAGGGCGGATTTGGCATTGCCGCATTCCACTGAGAGAAATTGATGGTGCCCGGTATTACGGATATTCAGTTTCCGGTGAGGCGAGCGCTCATATTCACAGCTTCGACCCGCAGAAGGTTCTGCTTGATCCCTACGCGACATGCGTGTTCTTTCCCCCTGATTTTGATCGCAAGCTCGCCATGCGAGAAGGATCCAATGCGGGGAAAGCCCCGCTCGGCGTGCTTCCGGGCCAACGCTCGACGTTCAACTGGGAGGGAAGCCGTCCTCCCCACCACGAGTCGGACACAATTATTTATGAGCTGCACGTCAAGGGGTTCACAAAAAATCCAAATTCCGGTGTAGATCCATCTCGCGCCGGGACATATGCCGGGCTGGTGGAGAAAATCCCATATCTAAAAGAGCTTGGCATTACGGTTGTCGAGCTGATGCCGATCTTTCAGCGAGATCCTCAAGAAGGTGACTACTGGGGCTACATGCCGCTGAACTTTTTCTCGCCGCATGCACAGTATTCGAGTGCCGGTGCGGGCGATCAGCATGTCGAATTCAAAAGCATGGTAAAAGCATTTCATCAGGCGGGCATAGGAGTCGTATTGGATGTCGTTTACAACCACACCTGCGAAGGGGATCACCGCGGCCCAATTTACAGCTACAAAGGCTTCGACAGCGCCAGCTACTACATGATGTCGTCCGACCCAAGCAACCCTTACGCAAATTACTCCGGTACCGGCAATACCTTGAATTTCAGCAGAGGACACGTGCGTAAGATGGTGATGGACAGCTTGCGCTATTGGAAGCGCGAGATGCACATCGATGGCTTCCGTTTCGATCTGGCTTCGGTCTTCAGTCGAAATGAAGATGGATCTCTCAACTGGGGGCACGCTCCGATTTTTGCTGAGATTGCGGCGGATCCGGAGTTGGGCCGGCTACGACTGATTGCAGAGCCATGGGACACGGGCGCTTTTCAACTCGGCCGCGGATTTCCTGGCATAACCTGGCTGCAATGGAATGGACGGTTTCGCGATGACGTTCGCCGCTTCGTCAAAAGCGACCGGGGAATGGTTCCCGATCTCATGCGCCGTCTTTACGGCAGCGACGATCTCTTTCCCGATGATCGCATGGATGCCTATCACGCCTACCAGAGTGTGAACTTTGTCACTTCCCACGATGGATTTACGCAGTACGATCTCGTCTCTTACAACGAAAAGCACAACCTGGCAAATGGCAACAATAACCGGGATGGCACCGACGCCAATTACAGCTGGAATTGCGGTTACGAAGGCGACAAGAGAGCACCGGCTGAGGTGCTGGCACTGCGGCGCAAGCAAGTAAAGAATTTTTTCTGCCTGCTCATGCTGTCGAACGGGATACCAATGTTCCGCGCCGGCGACGAATTCCTGAACACGCAATTCGGTAACAACAATCCTTATAACCAGGACAACGAAACCGGGTGGCTGGACTGGAGCCAGTTGCAGACGAATCGGGACATTTTCCGTTTCTTCAAAAACATGATTGCGTTTCGGAAACGGCATCCTTCGCTGAGCCGCAGCCGGTTCTGGCGAGAGGACATTACCTGGTATGGAACCACTGGAAAAACTGATCTTTCGGATGACTCCCGTTCCTTGGCGTTCTGCCTGCACGGAGCTTCCGAGGACGATGATGACGTGTGCGTGTTGATCAACGGGTACTGGGAAAAGCTGGACTTCCAGATTCAGGAAGGAACCGCGCAAGAATGGAGGCGAATTGTTGACACAGACTTGGCGAGTCCCGGCGATTTCTCAGAGTCGGGCGAAACGCTGCAAGCGCTGCGTTACTCGGTGGCTCCGAGGTCGGTTGTGGTTCTGCTTCGGGCCTAGAATGGACGAACCTGAAATTCATTCCGCAGGTTGTCGGGAGCCGACCGCCGTTCGGGCGGGTTGAGAAAGACGGCGTAACCTTTCAATGGGACGAGTAATCAAAGTGGGATAAGCGAAATAGTGAGGATGCGGAATGAGCACAAAAACGGTAACGCGACCAGAGTCGGCGAAAGTCGTTCCCATGGCGACGAAGCCGAGTAGTTTTCCCGAGCTTCTTCAGCGGTATGGTGGCGATGCCTTTCGATTTGTCGAGAGCAAGGGCGCCATTTACGAACGGCATCTGGTTTTTGATCGTGCTATCGATCCGAAGGAAGCAAGCGCTCGTGAACGGTTCGAGGCCTTTGCGCATTCTACTCGCGACATTCTGGCACAGCGCTGGGTGCAGACCAAGACTACTTATGAGCAACAGAACGCCAAGCGCATTTACTACGTCTCCATGGAGTTTCTTCTCGGACGCTCGCTGATCAATAACATCACCAATCTGTTGCTGGATCCGCTAGCCCAGGATGTTGTGCGGGAGAAACATATCGATTGGTTCGAATTGATCGAGCAGGAGCCCGATGCCGGTCTGGGCAATGGCGGTCTGGGCAGGCTTGCTGCTTGCTTCCTCGACTCTATGGCCTGCATGCAACTGCCGGCCACCGGCTATGGTTTGCGTTACGAGTACGGCATGTTTCGCCAGTCTTTTGTCAACGGATGGCAGCAAGAGAGTGCCGACAATTGGTTGCGCAATGGCGATCCATGGGAAATCTGCCGGTTGCACGAAATGGTGGAGGTTAAGCTGAATTGCAGCTTCAGGCTGTTGGATGGAAAAGTTGAGGTGATCCCCGATCGGCCCTCCAGCCTCTGTGGAATTCCATTTGATCGACCCGTGGTTGGCTACGGTGGAAACACGATCAATACTCTTCGTCTCTGGGCGGCCGCTGCTCCTGATTACTTCGATTTTCAGGAATTCGGCACGGGAGATTTTGTAGGTGCGCTGGCCGGAACCCTCGAGGCGGAATCGCTGACGCGTGTGCTGTATCCGGATGACTCTACAGCGGCAGGACGAGAATTGCGTTTCATGCAGGAATATTTTCTGGTCGCGTGTTCTCTGGCCGATCTGATCCGCCGTTTTCTGCGGCACAACACAGATTGGGAGAAGTTGCCAGAGAAGGCCGCCATTCAACTGAATGACACGCATCCTTCGATGGCGGTCGCGGAATTGATGCGCGTCCTGCTCGACGACGCCCACCTCGGATGGGACCAGGCCTGGAACCTGACCAGAAAAACCCTGGCGTATACCAACCACACATTACTGCCCGAGGCTCTGGAGAAATGGCCGGTAACATGGTTCCAGGTCCTTCTTCCGCGACAACTGGAGATCATCTACGAAATCAATCGCCGCCTGCTGGACGAGGCTCGCGTTCGATTTCCTGGAGATGAAGGCAAGATTGAACGTATCAGCCTGGTGGAAGAAAAACCTTCCCGCAAGATTCGAATGGCAAACCTCGCAATTGTCGGCTCGCACAGCACAAACGGGGTTGCGGCGGTTCACTCGAAATTGTTACGCACGACAACCGTGAAAGATCTCGCCGACATGTTTCCTGAGCGCTTCAACAACAAGACCAACGGGGCTACACCACGTCGTTGGGTGCTGGAGGCCAATCCGGGGCTATCGCGGGCAATCACGGAAGCGATTGGCGAGAAGTGGATCACGGATTTGAGCGAGCTGAAAAATCTAAAAGGGCTCGCCTCCGATTCTGCATTTCAAGACGAGTTCCATGCGTCGAAGCGGGAAGCCAAAGTAAAATTCGCGGACTGGCTCAAGAACACATCGGGACAAGTGGTGGATCCGGAAACAATTTTTGACTCGCAGATCAAACGCATCCATGAATACAAGCGGCAACTGCTGAACGCGCTGAGAATCATCGTTTGCTACAACCGCCTGCGAGAAAATCCGAATATGGAGATGGTGCCGCGCACATTCTTCTTTGCCGGGAAAGCTGCACCCGCTTACAGGCTCGCCAAACTCATCATCAAGTTCATCAACAATCTGGCGGGCACGATCGATGGAGACCCGATTGCACGCGGCCGAATGAAGGTAATTTTTCTGCCTGAGTACAACGTTTCACTGGCCGAGCGGCTGATTCCCGCGAGCGACGTCTCCAATCAGATTTCGACAGCGGGCTACGAGGCGAGCGGCACCAGCAACATGAAGTTCATGATGAATGGCGCTCTGACTGTGGGTACTCTTGACGGCGCCACAATCGAAATGGCAGAAGAAGCCGGGAAAGAGAACCTGTTCCTGTTCGGCCTGACAGTGGAGCAAGTGCAAAACAGCCAGTCGTGGTACAACCCTCATTGGCACTATGAACACGAGCCTCAGACACGAGCGGCCCTGGACCTGATCTTCTCTGATTATTTCAGCCGTTACGAGCCGGGTGCATTTACTCCGATTCGGGACGCGCTGCTGACGAACGGGGATCACTACATGAATCTGGCGGATCTCACCTCTTATGTTCAGGCGCAAGATCGTGTTGGGGATCTTTATGGCAACCGCACCGAGTGGGCGCGAAAAGCCATCCTGAACATCGGCAGCTCAGGAAAGTTCTCAAGCGATCGTAGCATTCACGAATATGCAACCGAAATCTGGAAGGCGGAGCCATGCCCCATACTTTAGAAAAGCAATCCGTCGCAGAAGGTCCGGCGATTTCCCCTCTGGCGGGAAAGCCTGCACCCAAGGAGTTGTTGATCGACCCAGCGCGCTTGCAGCGGGATTACTATGAGCGCAAACCCGACCTTAGCGATCCCAACCAACTTGTCGCTTTCGGCACCAGCGGACATCGTGGCTCTCCTTTTCATGGCACCTTCACCGAGTCGCACATCCTCGCGATAGCTCAGGCGATTTGCGAATACCGCAAAGGACAGGGAATCGACGGTCCTTTATATATGGGGAAGGACACTCATGCCGTTTCAGAGCCAGCGCAGCGAACTGCCCTGGAGGTGCTGGCGGCGAATGGGGTTGAGACCATCATTCAGCAAAATGACGGCGTAACTCCGACCCCGGTGATCTCGCGTGCCATTCTCGTCTATAACCGAGGACGGAAAGAGCATCTCGCCGATGGCATCGTGATTACGCCATCGCACAACCCGCCCGAAGACGGAGGGTTCAAGTACAACCCGCCCAATGGCGGCCCGGCCGATACAGACGTAACCGGCTGGGTGCAAAATCGCGCCAACGATTTACTGCGTTCCGGAAATAAGGATGTAAAGTGCGTTCCCTTTGAAAAGGCCGTCCGCGCGAGCACCACGCATCAGGAAGATTTCGTAATGCCCTTCGTTCGCGATCTTAAGAACGTCGTAGATATGGACGCGATCCATAACGCGCACCTGAAGCCGGGAGCGGACCCTCTTGGCGGCGCGTCGTTGCCATACTGGGACCCGATTAACTCCATTTACGGACTGAACATCGAAGTGGTCAACCGAAAAATCGATCCAACTTTCTCATTTATGACGGTTGATCACGATGGCAAAATCCGCATGGACTGTTCGAGTCCTTATGCCATGGCGCGGCTGGTTGGATTGAAAGATCAGTTCCAACTCGCCTTCGGCAACGATACCGATGCAGACCGGCACGGGATCGTCAGTCCGACTGCTGGATTAATGAACCCGAATCACTATCTCGCAGTCGCGATTCGGTATCTGCTGACGCACCGGCCACAGTGGCGGAAGGACGTCATTGTTGGAAAAACATTGGTAAGCAGCAGCATGATTGACCGCGTCGTCAGCAAGCTTGGGCGCCGCCTCTCCGAGGTGCCTGTCGGATTTAAATGGTTTGTGCCCGGGCTAGTCGATGGCTCGTTCTGTTTTGGCGGAGAAGAAAGTGCGGGAGCAAGCTTCCTGCGCCAGGATGGGACTGCGTGGACAACAGACAAGGATGGATTGATCATGGCGCTCCTCGCTGCCGAAATCACCGCTTCGACCGGCAAGGATCCCGGCGACCATTACCGTGAGCTGACCGCGGAATTCGGCACGCCGTATTACAAGCGCATTGACGCTCCGGCCACACCGGAACAGAAGGCGAAGCTGCAAAGATTGACGCCGGATGCGGTGAAGGAATCGGATCTCGCCGGCGAACCTATCATTGCCAAGCTGACCAAGGCGCCGGGCAACCAGGCTCCGATTGGCGGATTGAAAGTTGTTGCCAAGAATGGCTGGTTTGCGGCGCGGCCATCTGGCACGGAAAACATTTACAAAATTTACGCGGAAAGTTTCATGAGCGAAGCGCATCTGGGCGCGATTCTGAGCGAAGCGCAGGAAATCGTGAGCAAGTCGCTTGGCGCCGGATCCGGCCAATGATTTACGGGGCTGAAGAAACAACCGGTCCTCCGTTCGCACCCGTATATCGGGCCTCGGGGCTGTTGTTGCATGTGACTTCTCTTCCCTCGCGCTATGGCATCGGCGATCTTGGGCCGTCGGCCTTTTCATGGGTCGATCTTTTGTACAACGCCGGCCAGAAGTAGCGGCAATTTCTTCCGCTTGGACCGACGGATTATGCAGATTCAACACCATAGCTAGTTTTGATTCGGCTGAATCTTAATAAAGCTTGTAGCAGACACGGAGCGTGGGATGATCGGAAACGCGCCATAAGCCAGAGGTCTTCTTCACCCGCTTGCGAGTACTGCTGAAAAATGTGCTGCTTGTGGGAAAATCGATTGCGCTTATGGACCCGGCTATCTATTGAGAATAGAAGTGATCGCGACGATAAGCGCAATACAGCGGAGTGTGTACAGCGCTGCGTTCGTTCTCGGTAAATTCCAACCAGAGATATATTCGACATGGAAAATTCGCGCCTCAGGGTGTTCCGTAGCGTTGCTGCGCACCTCAGCTTTCGCCGTGCCGGTGAAGAACTCGGACTGACTCAACCCGCCGTCACCTTGCAGATCAAAGCGCTGGAAGCAGAGTTGTCGGTACGGTTGCTGAATCGTAGTGGAAACCGCGTATCGCTGACACCAGCTGGAGTAATTCTGCAAAGACACGCGGAGGCGATTGCCGAGCAGTTGGCTCAAGCGCTCGAGGAGTTGGCCGCACTGAGAGGCGATCATGCCGGCGAGTTCCGCCTGGGAGCCTCAACCAGCATCGCTCAATACGTGTTGCCCCGGCTGTTGGGAGAGTTTAAGCGGCAGTTTCCGAATGTACAGGTCTCGGTCATCAGCGGGAATACGGAGCACATCGTCAATCAGCTTCTTTCGGAACGAATCGCCATCGGACTGATCGAGGGCCCAGCCCTTCGGCGGGAAGTCCGCACTGAGCCGCTTCTTGAAGACGAGCTTGTGCTGGCGATGGCAGCAAAACACGAGTGGGCAGATCGCGAGTCGATCTCGGTAGAGCAGCTGAAGGGGCATCCTCTATTACTACGCGAGCATGGTTCCGGAACCCGTCAAGTGCTGGAAACGGCGCTAGCAAAGGCGGGTCTGAAGAAATCTGACCTCAACGTGGTTATGGAGCTTGATTCGACCGAGGCTATTTTGTCGAGTATCGAGGCGAATCTGGGCATTGGATTTGTGACACGATGGGCCGTGATCCCACGCCTGCCGCTCGGACGGGTCAAGACTGCTCCAGTAAAAGGCTTGCGCATCAGGCGCAATTTCTCTCTGCTCTATCCGGCCGGACCTAAACCGACAGGAATTGCCGGAGCTTTTCGCCGCCTGGCACTAGAGTTTCGATACGCGTTACCCGGCTGAAAAGGGCGGACGACTGGTTCGGCGCACCGACCATAACCCTCCCTTTCTGCGTTCGTGCTCGCGGCATTTGCCGGCCCTTTCTCGATAAGTTCCCCGGATGCTTCATAAGAACTTCTGCTTGGACAAGTAAGAGCGCAAATGGAGAAACTGAAGATCTTAGATGAACACCAAGAACCTCTTCTTTGTGGGACTGATTGTTTCGGCCAGCGGGCTGATCTCGCCTCCGGTGGCGCTATTGGCAGGGCTGATCTATGGACTGTCGTTCGCGCATCCCTACCATTTGGATGCGAAGAAGCTCTCCGCGTTCCTTCTGCAGGCCTCGATCGTAGCCTTGGGATTTGGCATGAACCTGCAGGAAGTCGTGAAGGCAGGGCGGTCGGGTTTCTTCTATACCGCCTTCAGTATCAGCTTTGCGTTGCTCACCGGTCTGGCGATCGGATATCTGGTCAAGGTGCAGCACAAGCCCTCTCTTTTGATCAGCGCCGGCACCGCGATCTGCGGAGGAAGCGCGATTGCAGCCGTCGGCCCCGTAATCAATGCGGGCGAGGAAGAGATGGCGGTCTCGCTTGGGACCGTGTTTGTGTTGAATTCGGTTGCCCTGTTTCTATTCCCCGCAATCGGCTATGCCCTTCACATGACGCAGTCTCAGTTCGGTCTGTGGTCGGCGCTGGCCATTCACGATACGAGTTCGGTGGTGGGTGCAACCGCGAAGTATGGCTCGCAGGCGCTGATGATTGGCACAACGATCAAGCTGGCTCGGGCACTCTGGATCGTCCCGGTAGCCTTCGCAGTAGCGTTGGTTAGAAAAGGTAAGAGCCGGATCAAGTGGCCATGGTTCATCCTGCTGTTCTGCCTGGCGGCGGTTGCGGCAACCTATCTGCCCGAGTTTGGAGCCGTGTACCCAAAATTGAGCGCGCTGGGAAAAGCGGGATTGACCGTTACTCTTTATCTCATCGGGACGGGTATTTCGAAGTCTACTTTGAAGCAGGTTGGTGTCAGGCCGCTTGTGCAGGGGATTTTGCTCTGGGCCATCGTAGCAAGCCTTTCGCTGGCGCTAATTCGCCTCGGATACATCTCGATCTGATCGAAGTAGCGAACATCTCTGTTTCAAGAGATGCCCTTCTTTGAGCTGTTCTGGTCCTGCTCATTCCGCCGAGACCCGGCGCAGCCAGCGCTTCTTCAAGTCGGAACTCCCAGCTTGGGCAGAAGCCACTGCGTCAAGATCACCCATCCGACCAGAAATGCAACGATCCAAACCCATTCAGGCATGTTTCAGTTTCTCCTGATTGCCTACGCCTAGTTTACGCAGGAAAGTCATCATGGGGCACCAATTGGTGAAGCCCGACTGGAACAGATTGAGACCCACGAAAGCGGTGAAGAGATACCAGTACTCATTGACCCAGTGACCGAGGGCCAATGAGAGCAGGACAAAGAGTCCGGCGATCAAGCGAAGCGTGCGTTCAACGGTCATTGTTACTCTCCTCGTTAGTTATGCTCCTCACTATTGTTATTCCTCTTAAGAATTCAATGGGTTACTTCGCACTGCGGCAGCTCACATTCGGCGATGTTCTCCGGTGAGTGAGGATGCAACGGCGTTGGTAGTTGACGCTTCTGCGACATGTAATAAAGGACCGGCACCGCCATCCGGGACAGGACGGTGGATGCGACCTCACCAGCCATGAGCGAAAGGGCCAGCCCCTGAAAGATTGGATCAAACAGAATAACGCTTGCCCCCACGACCACGGCGGCAGCGGTCAACAGCATGGGGCGAAATCGAACTGCGCCCGCATCCACGACAGCTTCTTCCAAGGACATCCCTTGAGTGCGGCGCAGTTCGATGAAATCGACAAGGATGATCGAATTGCGCACGATGATGCCCGCGCCGGCAATGAACCCGATCATGGAAGTCGCGGTAAAAAAGGCACCCATCATGGCGTGTGCGGGAAGAATGCCGACCAGGGTCAGCGGGATGGGCGCCATGATGACCAGCGGGGTGATGAACGAACGGAACCATCCGACGACCAGCACATAGATGAGAACGAGCACGGCCGCGAAAGCCAGACCAAGATCGCGAAACACTTCCACCGTGATGTGCCACTCGCCATCCCACTTCATCGAGTAGCGATCGGTACGATCTGGCATGGTCGTGCCTTTGTATTGTGTGACTGCGTAGCCGTCCGGCAATTTGAGCTTGTCGATCGCGTCGCTCATCTTTCCGATGGCGTAAACCGGGCTTTCTTCTTCACCCGCGACATCTCCCGTGACGTAAACGACCGGTTGCAGATTCTTGCGATAGACACTGGTGTCGATCGTCGTTTGATTCAGGCTGGTTACTTCCTGCAACGCGACCTGAGTTCCAGTAACGGTCGGCAGTTTCAGATTTGCGAGGTCCTGGATGCGGGAACGATCGGGACGGGCCAGCTGCACATGAATGGGTATGTCTTCACGGGACTGCGGATCGTGCAGCAGGCCGGCATCGGCGCCGCCCAGGCCGATCTGTAGGGTTCGAGTGACGTCGGCTGCCGAGATGCCGTGCAGCGCTGCTTTGTCGAGGTCGACCTTGAGGTCGTACTTGGTTTGCGGATCCTCTACGTACCAGTCAACGTCGACCACTCCCGGTGTCTGTTGGAAGACGTGTTTGATCTGTGAGGCAAGCTCGATCTGGCCTTTGTAGTCGGGACCATAAACTTCCGCAACGAGCGTCTCGAGAACAGGAGGGCCAGGTGGAACCTCGGCCACCTTGATGCGGGCGCCGAACGGCTGAGCGAGTTTCACGAGTTCGGGGCGCAAGCGGCGGGCGATTTCGTGGCTCTGCGCTTTGCGATCATGCCGTGAGAGCAGATTGACCTGTATGTCGGCCTGATTTGGCTGATGCCGCAGAAAGTAATGTCTCACCAGCCCGTTGAAGTTGTAGGGGCCGGAGATTCCGGAGTAAATCTGGTAATTCGTCACCTCGGGCTGCCCGGCAAGATAGTTTCCCAAGGTTTGCGCGACGCGCGTGGTTTGTTCCAGCGGCGTGCCATCGGGCATGTCGATGATGACCTGAAATTCGCTCTTGTTGTCGAAGGGCAGCATTTTCACGCGAACCCACTTCAGGGGTACGAACGCCACCGCCGCGAGTAGAAGAACGACAACGCCACCGAGGAAGATCCAGCGCCGCTTCGGGTCGAGGATCAGCGGGTTCATGATTCTGCGATAGAAGCGCGTGGTCCACCCTTCGGCTTCGTGATGTTTTTGCCCAACGTCGCCAGCATAATGGCGCAGCAGCCGAAGCGCGGCCCAGGGCGACACGACAAACGCGACAATCAGCGAGAAGACCATGGCGGCCGAAGCGCCGACTGGAATCGGGCGCATGTAGGGCCCCATGAGCCCACGAACAAAGGCCATGGGGAGGATCGCGCCGATCACCGCAAAGGTCGCAAGAATCGTGGGATTGCCGACTTCATCGACAGCCTCGACGGCAACATCTACGAGCGAGCGTCCACGGCTGCTGGGCAAGCGGAAATGGCGAACAATGTTTTCTACGACCACGATGGCATCGTCAACCAGGATGCCGATGGAGAAGATGAGAGCAAAGAGCGTGACGCGGTTGAGCGTGTATCCGAAGAGATAGAAGATTGCCAGGGTGAGGGCGAGAGTGACGGGTACAGCCAGCAAAACTACCCCTGACTCGCGCCAACCGAGGGCGAGCGCGATCAGAAGGGTTACCGAAAGCGTGGCGATGAAGAGATGCTTGAGCAGTTCGTTGGACTTGTCTTTCGCCGTCTCGCCGTAGTTTCGAGTGACGGTGATATTCAGATCCTGCGGCAGCAGATAGCCGCGCAGATCACTGACTTTCTGCAGCACGTTCTCGGCGATGACGCTGGCGTTGGTGCCCTTGCGCTTGGCCAGCGTGATTGTGACGGCCGGATATTCAGGGTTTGCCGGCTGACCGCTGGTTCCCCTGGCATTCGAAAACAGAACGTAGTTGTCGGGTTCGGCCGGGCCGTCCTCAATTTTCTCGGCGACGTCGCGCAGATAAACAGGCTGCCCTGAATGAACACCAACGACGACTTGCTTCAGGTCTTCGGCGCGGGTAAAGAACAGGCCTGCTTCTACTTGAAACTCGCGATTGTCGCGCGCGAAGCTGCCGACTTCGCCGCGCGTATTCGCGCCATTTAGTCGCGCAACAACGGCTCCGGGCGAAAGCCCGTAGGCGGCGAGCCGTTCGGTATCGAGTACCACTCGCACTTGCCGCGGTTGGCCGCCGATAATCGTAGTCTCGGAGACATCGTTCAACTTTTTCAGCGAGTTTTCTAACTCGCCGGCGATACGGCGCAGCCCATAAGAGTCGTAGTTCTGTCCCCACAGAGTGAGCGCCATGATCGGCACGTTGTCGATGGAGCGAACCTTGATGAGGGGCTGGGAAACGCCGGGCGGAATGCGATCAGAATTTGAGTAAAGCTTGTTGTAGGTCTGGATGATCGCGTCTTCTTCTTTGGTTCCCACGTAGAACCGTACGATCACCATGCTCATGCCGGGATGGCTGATCGAATAAATGTATTCGACTCCCGGAACTTCGCGCAGCAACTTCTCCATCGGCAGGCTGACACGTTGAGCGACCTCTTGCGACGAGGCTCCCGGCATCTCGACGAAGACGTCGAGCATAGGAACGACAATCTGCGGCTCTTCTTCGCGCGGCGTCTCGAGGATGGCGAAAGCCCCGAGCAGCAAAGCGGCCACAATCACAAGGGGCGTGAGCTTCGAGTCGATGAAACCGTGCGCGACTTTTCCCGCGAGTCCCCATCTCGTCGGGCTGGGAGCGGAGGGTGCGCCATGTGCCGAGTTTGACATTTTGCTGTCAGCGCTCATTCCCTGCTCCTAACGAGACTGGATTCTCTTGCCGCCCAGTTCGCGGCTGCCCGGATCGGTGACCAGCATCTCCCCCGGCTGCAAGCCAGCCAACACCTCGATCTGCTGTGCCGATGGTTTGCCCACGGTGATATAGCGCAACGCGGCAATCTTGTTCTGGTCGAGCACGTAGATGCCTTGCAGTTGGCCGCGCTCGACGACCGCTGTGCGAGGGACAAGCAGCGCCGAGCGTTGCCCGCGAGTAAATTGAGCGCGACCGAAAAACCCAGATCGCAGCTCCGGATCGGAGGGCAGTTCGACTTTGACAAGGAAACTACGGCTCGCGGGGTCAGCCGCAGGAACGATTTCGATGACCTTTCCTGGGAGCTGGCGATCGCCGAGCGCGTCGATCAGAACTGATACTTGCTGTCCCTGACGCACGAAGCGCAGGTCCGACTCGTTCACCGTAGCTTCGAGGCGGTAGCGGCGCGGATCCTCGACGGTAAAGATCGGCATGCCGGCACTGGCAAGCGTTCCGACGTCAGCTTTCCTCTCCGTCACCAGGCCATCAAAAGGCGACACAATATGTGTGTAGCCGAGAGCTGTATGAGCCTGTTGCACCGCGGCTTTGGCCTGAGCCTGTCCGGCACGGGCCATTTCACTGCGCGCCTGCGCGGCACGGTAACGAGCTTTCATCTCGTCGAACTCCTGCGGGCTGACGGACTTTCTGTCATAGAGCGTCTGATAGCGTTTGAAGGTCGCTTCGGCGAGTGTGAAATCGGAATCGGAAGCGGAGATCTCCTGTTGAGCAGCCAGATCGGCAGCCGTGGCGTGGTCGAGGGCGGCACGCGGTTGGGCGTCATCGATGACCGCGAGAACCTGGCCACGATGCACGTGATCCCCTTCGCGCACGCGGATCTCAACGATATTGCCCATCATCTGCGCGGCAAGTTGGCTGGTTTCGGCTGCGCGTAGCGTCCCTGCCGCCTCGAACACGTCGGGAACATTGGCCGTCTGAGCCGATACGACCGAGACGTTACTCACAGTCTCAGGCGCCGCACTGACGGTTTCCCGTTCGCTGGAACAGCCGACAAACATCAGGCTTAGAACGGCGGAAGTTAGGGCTGCACTTCCCAAGACGAGAGTTGACCATTTCAGCTTTTCGGCGACAGTAAGATTCATGGCATAAGCACCGAAGACTGTAGATTCAGGGTTCCGCACGCCAACTCCAAATTGGCGTAGCTGATGTGAAGCTGATAGACCGCTTGCCAGTAATCGGTTTGCGTACGTCGCGCGGCTTCTTCGGCACCAAGCAGGTCGGTAATGGTGAGCAGGCCGCTGTCGTAGCGATCCTGGTTGATGCGCAGGCTCTCCTGTGCCTGAGCGATGGCCATACGCGCCACTTCCACTTGCTGGTGGCTGGCATCCTGATCGTAGTAAGCCTGGCGGACTTCGAGGCGCACGGCATCGTTTGCCGCCTCCTTCAAGGCCGCGATCCTTTCGGCATTGGCACGCTCGCGCGACAGTGCGGCGCGTTTTGCTCCGCCCTCGAAGAGGTCGAGCTGCAGCTCGATTCCTCCCAGCCAGTTATTGCCGCCGCCCCCGGCAAGAAAAGTGGGGTTATCGAGTTCCCAACCGGCAAACGCGTTTAGCCGCGGGCCGAACGACGATTTGGCAATCGCGACGCTCAGTTCCTGCGCCGATTGCTGCGCTTCGATCCGCTTGAGATCGGGGCGATTGGCGAGAGCATTCTGCTCGAGTCCCTGTAATGGGACTGCAGCCAGATTCTTTGCCGCAAGGGAGTCAGTGGGTTGATACTGCGTATCAGCCGCTACGCCCATCGCCGTGTCGAGCTGGGCCCGGGCAAACTCCAGGTTGTTTCGTGCTCGGATCAGTTCTTGTTCGCGGCTGGCCAGGCGCACCCTGGAGCTGAGCAGGTCGGATTCGACCACGAGTCCGGCATCGAAGCGGACCTGACTGCGGTCCAGGATCGACTTTGCCGTCTTCTCGGCTTGGTCAGCGACCTCCAATTGTTTCGCGGCGAGAAGAACTCCGTAGTAGGACTGGACAACGCGAAACAGGATTTCCTGGTCAATGCGTTCCAGTTGATGATTAGCAGCAATGTTCATTTCCTTCGCGCGACTGATCCCGCGCCACGAGGCAAATGAATCAAACAAGTTCCAGGTGCTGGCGAAACGCGTCGAGAAATTGCCGTACGGCAAGGGAGTATTCAGCTTGTTCAGGGAGAAGTCATCGCTCGTGAATCGCTCCTGGCGAAGCCTGCTGCCGAAGACATAGACGGGATCGTCGCCCCTGGTCGCCAGCTCCGAAAACGCCACGTGCGGCATGAGGAACGATTGCGCTGCGTGCACTCCGGCTGAAGCTGCTTTGGTATCGGCAAGCGCCGCCTTGCGGAGAGGATTCTTTTCCAGCGCGATGCTCGCTGCATCGTGCAAGGTGAGAGGCGCGGCTGAATTCTGTGCCAAGCCTGTGGCAACAAGCATCAAGCCAACGGCGAGGCCGATGGCGACGTGTCGAGTGAAGCTCAACCTTCCACCCCTGCCGGCTCAGCCGCATGCAGCCAGGAAGTGGTGTCTTCAATGATTTCGTGCGTCGTCTGGAACGTGGCCGTCTTTCGCACCATCGCACCCACCGAGCAGTACTTTTCTTCCGATAAGCGAATGGCTTCCACCAATGCTGACTCGTCGATTCCAACACCCGTGACGACATGATGGATCCGAACCGTGGTGAAGACCTGCGGCGGGCGCTCTGCCTGTTCGGCCTCGACGCGCACCTGATACCCGGTAACCTTCTGGTGATACTTCTGACGAAGTACCGTGATGACATCGAAGGCGGTGCATCCGGCCAGAGCGGCGGCAACCAGCTCAATTGGCTTGGGGCCGGTTCCACCAGCCGCGTCGTCAAGAAGTAAGTTGTGGCCACTGCCAGTGCGGGCCACAAACTGGCGCTGCTGCCTAAGTGCCTGGGTAAGCTCAACTTGCGCTGTAATCATGAGTGCCTCCTATGAAATTCATCGGCAAGGAACACGAATAAATGCAGGAGCGCGGAATTTGTTACGGGGATTTTTGGGAAAAACTTCGGAAGGGGACCCTTAATTCGTGGTGATTAACGTGGATGGTGGTTAATAAGGTCTGAGTGCCGCGTTCGCCTGGTAGTACCTTTCGGTTAGCTCTTTGCGCAACTTGGCAGCGTCACTCGGGGAACACTCTCCGCCCGAAGCCCGACAATGCTCAATCGTAGCTTTCAAAGTGGCAACAAATGCCTGGCAGGGTTGGCAGCCGTCCATGTGCAGTTCCAGTTCCTCGCAAAGGGAATCATCGAGCCGTTCGTCGAGATAATCGGAGAGTTCTGCGAGCATCGCCTTGCAGCGTGTCGGGCGGCTATGGCGATGCGGACGCGCGGGCGTGCGAATTTTCTTGCCGATTCCCGCCATCCATGTCCGCATCAACTCTTTTCTGACGAACAAGCGGGCTCGGTGCACCCGCACGCGTACAGTTCCGGAACGAACGCCGGTGATCTCCGCCACCTCTTCGTCTGTCAGTCCCTCCATATCGCGAAGCACGAGGACGATGCGGTACGGCGGAGGCAGCTTCTGCACGGCCTCGCGCAGACGAGAGGCCTGCTCACTGCGAATTGCGAACAATTCCGGGTTCACTCTGCCATCAGCGGTGAGTTGCTCCAGCTCTTTGCGATCCGGCATCAGCTCTTCCAGCGACAACTCCTGCGCGGGAGCGAATTTGCTCTTACGGCGATTCATCAGACAGCGATTCTTCGCCACTTTGTACAGCCACACCACAAGCGCCTTTGGACTGTCGAACTTGGATAGTTGCGGAACGGATTTGAGCAGAACTTCCTGCATCGTGTCTTCGGCATCCTCTCGGTGACCGCACACACGCATGCTGAAAGAAAAAACCGTGCTTTGGAGCAATGCGAGCGCCTGATCTATGCTGGACTCGTCGCCGGTGCGCAACAATTCGATTGCGTTCTCGATTTCCGCACGCATCGCCTAAACAATATCACGCAGCCAGGTCGATCATCGCACGTCAAAGGCGATCTCAGGCGGGAACGGCATCGTATATCTGCATGGAATTCATGATCATTTGAATGACCGCGTCGTCGCCGACCGCGGTATTCAGCATGGTGTGATAGACAGCGCGATTCGGCCATTCGACATGAAAATACTGATCAATAAAATCCGAGCGCTCGCGATCCACGGTGTCCACGAGCTGTTCGGCTTCCAGTTCTGTTTTTCCGCGACCCAGCAGACGCCGTATTTTCTCTTCTCTTGGAGCGTAGAGAAACACGCGCAGCGTGTCACGGCGGTTGCGGAGAAAGTGCTGGGCTCCCCTCCCGACAATAACGGAGTTCCCCCGTTCCGCCGCGTGCTCAACCACCCGCTGGGTAAACCTCAAAATACTTTCGCTGTCGACTTCTTTGAGCTTATACGCGTTGAGGCTTCCCTCGAAGCTTCCCCGCAAGAACGATTTGAAAAGCCGGTAATAAAGAGGATCGGTCCGTTCCTCGCGAACCTCAACCACCGCCTTAGGGCAACGGGCCAGCCGGGCGATCTCTTCGGTCAGTTGCTGATCCCAAAGGTGCCAGCCGAGGCGCCTTGACAGGGCCTGGGCGATCTCGCCTCCACCGCATCCATATTCGCGTTCAATCGTGATGAGCTTAATCATGGCCAATACATCCGATATAGCTTTAGACGTGGACAGAGAGAACCGGGCAGGGTCCTAACTGTATCACGCGATAAGTTGTTGAACCAAAGATCGCACGATCCAGGGCGCCGGCGCCGCGTGCGCCCATGGCGATAAGATCCGTCGAAGCTTCCCTCGCATAGTCAATTATGCACTGATATGGCTTGCCCATACGCACGGCGGTTTGGACCTTTAGAGTGTTTCGTTTCTCAGCTGGTATCAGAGTACTGAGCTGTTTTTCGGCTGTCGCCATCGCCTGTCCCTGCCGACTCTGGGCGCCTTCGACAATGTGCAACATGGTCAGTTCCGCATCGTATTCCTCTGTGACGGAAATCGCCCACTCCAGCGCACGTTCTGCATGCTCCGAAAAATCGGTACAAAGCAAAACCCGGTGCAAGTGGTGAACGGGGTGTTCCCCCACATGGGCGATTGACTCATGCGTTGGTTTGCACACCGCGATTATGGGGCACGACGCCTCGCGCATCACGCGATCCGTTGTCGAACCAAGCATCAGGCGGTCAAACCCGCGGCGGCCGTGGGTTCCCATGACGATGCCATCAACTTTTTGTTCCCTGGCAAAGGCGAGAATCGAATCCGGCGCTCTGCCCTCGCAGATCGCCAGTTCCGGCTTGATTTTGTCGTGAGGATATTTTTTCACGAACTCCTGAAGTAGTTCCTTGCCGCCTTTATCCAACGCCCGCTGGAAATTGGCGTAGTCACCCGAACTGGCCGCATATTCGGCATAAGGATACTTCCAGAGTTCGACGACATGCATCGCCAGCACCGCGGCGTCATAGTGCGCGGCCAACGAGAGGGCGTGCCGATAGGCTCTTACAGAAAATTCGGAGAAATCAACAGGGCAAAGGATCTTCTTAATCTGCATTCATTCCTCTTGCCAGCGAAGCAACCTGGTTGCGGCAGAGCACTGTTCTATGAATCATCACTCCGCCATTTGCGCGCCGCCGCCGCCCGGGTCGTTCTTCTTCAACATGAAAGTCAGCAAGAACATGATTCCCGCCATCACAGAGAGAACCATAAACGTGTCGATATAGGCCAGGGTCGCTGCCTCCGCCTGGACCGATTGATAAATTCTGGCATAGGCCTGGGCAAGCGCATCATGCTTACTCAAGCCCGAAAGCTCAGCGGATCGGGCAAGCCCCTGGCTCAGGTTCGCAAAATTTGGATTATCGACTCTGGCTTTTTCTACAAGTCTCAACTGGTGAAATTGGGAGCGCCGCGCAATCAGCGTAGTAACGATCGATGTGCCCACGCTACTTCCCATATTGCGCATGAAATTGATGATTCCGGCGACCGAATTATTTTTCTCCGGAGCAATTCCAATGTAAGCCACAAGCGTAATCGGGACAAACAGAAATCCCAGGCCGATCACCTGAGCGATGCGCAACCAGGTTGCGGCACTAAAGCTGATATCCAGGTCGATTCGCTTGGTCGAATAGAACATTGCGATGGATAGAGCGAGCCAGCCAAACCCGATAAGGCGCCGCGCCTGTATTTTCGTGGTTAATTGGCCCATGATCGGCATTTCTATAAGCAAGACGACACCGCCCGCGGAAAGCGCTAATCCGGCGAGTTGCGCGGTGTACCCCAAAAGTGTCTGCAGAAACTGCGGCATCAACACCAGGCTGCTGAAGAGCAGGATGCCGAGATTGAACATCATGAGGCTCGCGCCTGCGAAGTTGAAGTTCTTGAACATGTGCACATCGATGATCGGCGACTTT
>DATJNC010000047.1:0-35252 GCA_035508395.1 Terriglobales bacterium
GGGGAACAAGATTCTGTTTTTTGGGAATGGCGGGAGCGCGGCGGATGCACAGCATCTGGCGGCGGAGCTGAGCGGGCGATTTTTGAAGGAGCGGAGGAGTTTGCCGGGGCTGGCGCTAACGACGAACACGTCGGTGCTGACGGCGATTGGTAACGACTACTCGTTCGACGAGGTGTTCGCGCGGCAGGTGCGGGGCATTGGAAGCGGCGGGGATATAGCGTTCGCAATCACGACGAGCGGGAACTCTCCGAATGTGCTGCGAGCGGTGGAGGCGGCGCGGGAAAAGGGATTGGTGACGATCGGACTGACGGGGGGGACGGGCGAGAAGCTGCGGAAGGCAGTCGAGATGTGCATCTGCATCCCGAGCGATGAGACGCCGAGAATTCAGGAGGGGCACATACTCACTGGACATATTTTGTGTGAATTGATTGAGGAAGCGTTGTTTGGAGCAAGTTAGAAGTCAGAAGTCAGATTGCAGAAGTGAAGAACCAGTTGCTAGTTATTAGTTACTAGACACTAGCTACTAGCTACTGAACAACGAACCACTTACCACTTACCACTTACCACTAACCACTAACCACTGACAACTGGGTTCAAGGCAGCAGGCCGAAGACGGCCACGCCATTCGGCGTTCCTACGAAGACTTTGCCATTCACGATCATTGGAGTAATGAATTTGTTGCCATTGCCGAACTGGTCGCGGCTGCCGCTGGCCTGATTGCTGTTGTAAAGCTCGGTGAGCGTCGTGGCGTTGTAGGCGTGGAGAACGGCGGGGCTGGTGTTCTCGACGGCCCAGACGATTCCGTTGTTTGTTCCATTGGCTGAGATGCTCGGCGTAGCACCGGGATATCCAAAGCTGTTGCTGGTTTGGGCGGTTGAGCTGGTGGAAAGTTTCGCGTTGGTGATGGTGAAGGCCTGGATGGGGCTGCCGACGGATCCGTAGTAAACGGTGTTGTTGAAATAGGCGGGCATGGCCCAAACGCCGCCAGGCAGGGCACCCGCGAGTTCCTGATAAATGTTGTTGTTGTTGGGGCTGAATTTGCCCATGGAATCGCGATTGACGAGGTAGAGGTTGCCATCTTTGCCGGCGCCGACGGCGAGATGCCACGTAGTGCCGGAGCCATCGCGCAGGTCGGGCAGCAGGAGTTCGCCGCCGGAGCCGAGATCGGTGTCGCTGCCGTTCTCCGAGGCCTCGTTATCCATTTCGAAATAGTCGGCGACGGCGAGTTGATTACCGGCGGTGGAAAGCTTCATGAAGGCGTTGCCGTAGTCGCCGTCGTTGGGGAAGCCCTGGGCGTTGAGAGTTGTGTCGAAGTCTCCATTGGCGTCGAGAAAATAAATGTTGCCGGAACTGTCGGCGGCGAGGCCGTCGCCGGCCATCCAGATGGCGCCTTCGTTGCCATTCGGAGTGACGTTGAGCACGCTCGACTGCTCCAGCGTGGCCTCGCTGTAACCCATGATCCAACCGGTGTAGGGGCGATCGTCACAATGCGAGGCCCAGGCCGTGTAGATGATGCCGTTCAGGAGCAGCAGCGCAGCGCGCTCTTTGTATTGTTTGGGGTCGAAGACGACGTTGCCGCCGCTGGAGTTGTCGCCGGTGCCGGGATAGGTGGCGGCGATATCGACGGGGCCTCCGAATAATTCTGTGCCGAGGGCGAGGTCGAAGGCGTGAAGGCGCTGATGGTAGTTGCCGGACGAGTCTTTCGACATGGCGACGACGTAGACAGCGCCGTTTGGACCCTGGGAGCGATCGATGACGGGGGTAGAGGTGACTCCGATTTGAGGGGAGACCTGGCCGCAGCCGCGATCGTCGGAGGGAGCCTCGTTGTTCTTGAGCGTGGTGCTTTGCCAGATGGTCGAGCCGGAGTCGGCGTCGAAGGCGTAGACCGAGTCATTTTCGGTGGGAACGATCAGAAGATTGTGTGTGCCATTGCTGGGCACGGAGACGTTCGAGGCGTAAAGGGGCTCGGCATCGACCAGTCCGTCGACGGCATAGAAACCCAGCTTGCCGAACTGAGCGGAATTCACGTTGCCGGTGGTGAGTGTGGTTTCGGTAATGTTTTGGCCGGTGCGGGCGATATCGTTGTGATAAGTGAGGACATCGGTGGTGGCAGGTGGCGCTGCGTTGACGGTGAGCGTGGCAGCGTTGCTGGTTGCGTTTCCGAGTGAATTGCTGACCACGACGCTGAAAGTTGAGCCGCTGTCAGAGGTGGTAGTTGCGGGGGTGGTGTAGGTGGCGGAGGTTGCGCCGGAAATTGCGGTTGTACCCTTTTGCCACTGATAGGAGAGAGGCGCGGTGCCTGTTGCGGTGACAGAGAAGGCTGCGGTCTGGCCGGCGGTGACGGTCTGGTTCGATGGCTGCTGGGTGATGGAAGGAGCAACGGGGCTGCTATTCCCGTTGACGGTAAG
Source organism: Terriglobales bacterium (assembly GCA_035508395.1). Classification (GTDB taxonomy): domain Bacteria; phylum Acidobacteriota; class Terriglobia; order Terriglobales; family Acidobacteriaceae; genus Acidiflorens. The sequence continues at coordinate 2,409 of DATJNC010000047.1, forward strand.
CGTCGCTGGGTTGCTGGTGGCGTGTCCGGCGGAGTTGGTGACGGTGACGCTGAAGGTTGAGCCGTTATCGGATGTGGTGGTGGCTGGAGTGGTGTAGGTGGACGACATCGCGCCGGAAATCGGAGTCGAGCCCTTTTGCCACTGGTAGGTCAGAGGCGCGGTTCCTGCCGCCGTTACGGCGAAGGTTGCGGTCTGGCCGGCGGTGACGGACTGGCTCACGGGCTGGGCCGTAATGGAGGGAGCAGTTGCACTATCGCTTTTGGTTCCGGACGTCGCTCCGCAACCTGAGAGAGTCAAGCTAACAGTAAGAAAGCACACTACGTTGGTTAGCTGTCGCAGATTCATGTCCCCACTCCAGGAAAGCGGCGTGCTGCAATGATGCCAAGGGTTTTGCGTTGTGGATAGAGGGGGCGAGGTTACGATAGTCCGGCCAGATTACGTTTTGGCGCAGAGAGGTGCGGTGGCCGGTCGGACAAGGGGGTGCTATGCGGAGTCGGTGAGGCTGCGACGCCGCGAAGAAAACTTCGCCCGGAATGACAAACCTGGACTTGGTCCGAGTCTCTCTGGCAGTTGCGCTCTGGACAAGGACTCGTTTCAGTAAAGACCGTCTAAGAAAGATCGCTGGTCATGATGAAGAGCGGCTTCATTTCGAAGCTCTTGTAGTGCGGCCGCAAACGGTCGGCATTGTACTGCTCTTTGACGTTCACGACTTTCTTCGAAGAGGTGACCACGTCGATGGGCATGTTGTCGTAACGTCCGTTTTTGAGGACGACGAGGCGGCCGTGAATTTGTTTGAGGATGAGGTCGAGGGCGAGATTGCCGTAGGCCATGGGCACGATGGAATCGATGGCGTCGGGATCGCCCCCGCGGACGAGGTAGCCGAGCTTTTGATTGATGACGTGGATGAGCATGCCGTTGTTGTATTTCGGGGAGAGTTCCTGAAGTTTTTCTGAGACAAGATCGCCGATGCCGCCGAGTTTCTTGTGGCCGAAGGCATCGGTGGTTTCCTTTTCGTAGATCATTTCGCCGCCTTCGAACATCGCTCCTTCTGAGACCAATACGACCGAATAGCGGCTGGGATTTTTGCGGCGGTCGTTGACGAGCAGTTCGGTCAGATGCTCGATATTGAATTTGTGCTCGGGAATGACGCATCGGTTCGCAGCTCCGGCCATGGTGGGGAGCATGGCGGTGAAGCCGGCGTAACGTCCGAAAACTTCGAGCACCAGGAAGCGTTCGTGCGAACCAGCGGAGGTGCGCAGGTTGTTGGCCATTTGAATGGTGCGGGTGACACAGGTGCTGAAGCCGATGCAGTAATCGGTGCCGGGAACATCGTTGTCCATGGTCTTGGGAATGGCGACCACCTTGACGCCTTCGCGATAGAGACGGACCGCATAGCTGAGCGTGTCGTCGCCGCCGATCGGGATCAGGTAATCGATGCCGAGCCATTCGAGATTTTTGAGGACCTCGGGCGTGAGGTCGTTCTTCTCGGCGTTGTAGGCGCTCACGAGGTGCGGGGGAACGTGGGATTTTTTCACCTGGCTGGCATTGGTGCGGGAGGTGTGAAGGAAGGTGCCTCCGGTGCGGCCGGCGCGGTTCACGAGTTCTTCGGTGAGAACCTGGAAGTTGTCGCTATTGTCGTAGTCTTTCTCGCGGATGATCTCGACCAGGCCCGCCCATCCGCGGCGCAGGCCGATGACCCGATAACCCTCGCGCAGTGCGCGGATGGTGACGGCACGGATAGCCGGATTGAGGCCGGGGACATCGCCTCCGCCGGTAAGAATGCCGATTACGCCTTTTACGTTATTGAAGTTATCCATGATGTCGAGTTCCTTTCGGTCACGGCGTAGAGCACTGTGATTGAGCTCTCCAGCATAGTCACGCTCGGCGGCGGTTGTCAGGGAGCCAGATCACAAGAGAGAGGTTCAATTAAGCGGCCTCAGAAGGGCCGCTCTCCACCACCCGGAGTGGAAGGGCTGATGCAGTTGGGAGAAACTGCAGATTCCTCGCGCGTCCTCATCCCGGGGCCTCGTACGCACAGGAGGGTTGTGATCCACGTCATTGAACTGCGGCTGGAGGCGAGAGTCCACTTACAGCGAGGGACTTCCCATGCGCGCCGAGCTGATCGACACCAAGACTCTTCCTGAAAACGCGTACAAGCCGCTGCATGATGGGGAGCTTTATCTGCCCATCGTTCCGGCTCCTGCCGAGCTGCCAGAAGTCACGACGCGCGCGATTTTCTGGGGCGTGCTATTTTGCGTGATATTTACGGTGGCGTCGGCGTATTCGACTCTGAAGGTGGGGCAGGGGATGGAGGCGGCGATACCGATCTCGATTCTGGCGATTGGGCTGGCGAGGTTGTATCCGCGGCGATCGTCGTTGCTGGAGAACGTGATCATTACCGGGATGGGCGGCGCGTCGGCGGCGGTGGTGTCGGGCGCTGTGTTTACCGTGCCGGCGCTTTATGCGCTTCATCTGGATCCGCATCCGGTGCAGACCATATTCATCTGCCTGGCTGGCGGCTGCCTGGGTGTGCTGTTTCTGATTCCGCTGCGGCGCTATTTTGTGCGGGAAATGCACGGGAAGTTTCCGTTTCCGGAGGCGACGGCGATCACCGAAGTGCTGGTGACGGGGGAACGAGGAGGGTCGCAGGCAAAGCTTCTTTTGCAGGCGACGGTGATTGCAGCGATCTATGACTTTTTTGTCACGACATTTCATGTGTGGAAGGAGTATCTGAATTTTCAGTTTTTGCCGGTGATGAAGTCGCTCGCCGAGCGCAGCCGGATGGTTTTCAATTTCGACGCGGTGAGCTTCATTCTCGGTCTGGGATACGTGATGGGCTTGCGGGTCGCGCTCATCTTTTGCGCGGGCGGAGTGCTGGTGAACTTCCTGCTGGTGCCGTTGATCTGGTTCGTGGGCAGCCACATGGGCGAGGTGATTGTGTATCCGGCGACGATTCCGATTTCCCACATGGCGGCGGCGGACATCTACCGGAACTACGTGCGGTTCATCGGCGTGGGCGCGATTGCGAGCGCGGGGCTGGTGGGAATTCTGAAGTCGCTGCGCGTGGTGGCAAGTTCCTTTGGAATCGCTCTCAAGGCCTTTCGCCACGGTGAAGGACGGCAGATGGAACGGACGGATCGTGACATTCCGATCATTGCGATTCTGCTGGGAGTGGTGATCGGCGCCATCGCGGTGGCCGCTTTCTTTGGACAGTTGCATGTTTCATGGACGGTGGTTGGATTGGGGCTGGCGCTGACGCTGCTGTTCTCATTCTTCTTTACCACCGTAGCGGCGAATGCGATTGCCACGACGGCGAATAATCCGGCGAGCGGCATGACGCTGCTCACGGTGATTGTTTCGGCAGTGGTGCTGCTGAAATTTGGCTTGTCGGGGGCGACGGGAATGTTTTTTGTGATGGCGCTGGCGGGGATGGTGTGCGTGGCGCTGTGCTCGTCGGGACAGTTTGTGACCGATTTGAAGGCGGGATATTGGGTCGGTTCGACGCCGGGGGCTCAGGAGAAAGTGAAATTCATTGCGGTCATCGCATCGGCGATCACGGCGGGCTTCACAATTATCCTGCTGGCGAAGGCATTTCAGTTTGGAGAAGCGGTGCCGGGGGACGCGAGGCAGGTTCTGGTTGCGCCGCAGGCATCGGCGCTGAAAGCGGTGGTTTCGGGCTTCATGAGCGGGCAGCCGGCTCCTTATATATTGTTCGGACTGGGCGCGATGGTCACGGTAGTGCTGGAGATGCTCGGACTTTCATCGATGGTCTTTGCGCTGGGAATCTATTTGCCGCTGCAGTTGACCACGCCGATTCTGGTTGGCGGATTTCTGTCGCATCTGGTGAACAAGCGCGCCGAAAAGAAGGGCGGCGAGCAGGGCAAAACAATTCGCGAGCGCGGCATCATCATTGCGGGCGGGTTGATGGCGGGCGGGGCGCTCGGCGGAGTAATCGGAGCGGCACTGCGCGTGCTGCCCCATTTCAAAGAGGAGTGGATTCAGACGCCGTTCTACGACAACCTCCCGCTGTCGCAGACTATTTCGGCATTGGGTTTTGTGGCCCTGTGCCTTTACGTCTGGTTCACATCGCTGAAAAAAGAAAAGGAGGCGTGATGGATAAGGCAGGGAAGTTCGTGGCGGATGCAATTCTGGCGATCGACACTCTCTGGGGCGGCGACGTAATGTGCCCCTCGGGAACGGGGCGGTTCATCGCGGATTCCTGGTTTTCGGATGAGCCCTTGCCTCCGGCATACACTTTGCCGGCGGCGGCGAAGATCAGGTCGACGGGCGGCGTTGCCAGCAAGACGATCGATCGCGCTGCGGTTGAGGAGTATCTCAGACACATTCATGTGGTCGCGGCGATCGAGGGCATTGAAAACGAGGCGAAAAAAATTGGTGGCTTGCGCGGGGAATACCTGGAAGGCCTGGCGGATTCGCTTCGCGTGATGTGGGACCTGGCGCTGGAGATGCTCGGAAAGGGCGATCCGGTGTCGTATGAACGGTGTGTGATGTCGGCAATCGGGCGCGCGCCGGAACCCTCGCAGCCGCAAAGCAAGCGAAATCGCGTGGCCGAGTTGCTTACACGGAACGGATATCAAAACGGCGGCCCATCGAGCGTACTGAACGCGGTGGATGCGTGGCGACGTGAACGGCTGGTGCCGATGGCGTCGGTGCGCGCGATTAGCGCAGCAGTGATCGCAGAAATGAATGAGCTATGCGAGAAGAACCTGGCGCCTCATCTTCCGTCGGAACTGGTTCGAGTGCCGCGCGCGAATATCGATTTTTTGCCGATCAAGGACGCGTGGTTCTCTGGCTCGATGAACTATATTGGGCGGGCGCGCAATGCGGATGGCACGCCGAAATATGAGGCGACATACGAGATCAACGCATCGCTACAAATGTCATTCCCGGAGTTCGTGCAATTGGTGAGCCATGAAGTGGTGCCAGGGCACGTGACGACATTTGCGTATCTGCAAGATTTGTACGTGCGAGGGATGATCGGTTTCGAGGCCACAGTGCTTACCATGAACACCCGCGCCGCGACTCTTTTTGAAGGGATCGCGAACAATGCAATCCTGATTGCGCACGGGGTGACGGAAATCGATCAGCTTCCGGACGAAGACTTGCAGATTGGCGTGCTGCTCGCACTTTTGCAAGATGACGCGAAGAATGAGGCGTCATATCTAACGTGGCGCGAGAAGATGCCGAAGGAAGAGGTGGCGCCGATTTTGCGGCGGGATTATCTGGTCACCGAGGAGCGGGCCGACAAACTTTCGGGCGCCTGGGGGAGGCATCCGCTGCTGGGCAGGATGTATCTGCCGGCATATCGTTGCGGCACAGAGAAGGTTGCGGAACTGCGGCGGAAATATCAGGCGGCTCAGTTGCTGCCGGTGCTTTATGGGGCGGCCGGATTGGTGGATTGCGAGACGGTGGAAGCCGCATGCGCACAGCTGGTCTGTTCGTGCGTGTGAGGCTGAGATTCGTTGGAAATTCGGCGATGACTGGCGCGTGATTTGCCTATCAGGGATGGTTAGTGTCCGGTTTACTGTCCGGCAAACGTGACCTCGAATGATCCTGTGGTATCGCGCATAGCCCCGAGAGCAATGAGCAGACGCCAGAGCCCCATGATTGGCGCATAGATCCAATACTTGCGCCGAATGGCAGCCATGGCGTGCTCATGCTCGCTGCGGCCGGTGAGGAATCGCGCCGTGCCTTCGAATTTTTCGCCGCCGATGGACAGTTTTATCTGCGGAGTTTTTTTGCACGTTGCGCACCCACTGTCGCTGGGTATTCGCGGTGCTGATATAGAACCGCTCGTTAATCTAACATAAACCAGATGGTGACCTGGTGGAGCGCACCGGTCTTGCGACCGTAGTGTGACAAGATGAGAGTCTGTTTGCTCGCCACACGTTTCAATCGGCTTAATAGTTCGGGTTCCACGGGTTTTTCTCCTTGCGGGCAGCAGAGGAAAGCGGACCAAGGAAGTTGGATTTTCATTCGAGGCGCAAAAACTCGGCATAAGAGCAGTTTTTAGGCAATGCGTCTGCGTTCGGGATGCGCGCGCTCGACGTAGCGGCCGGTTTTCACTTCGACGCGCACGGTTTCTCCGGGAGCAATGAAGAGCGGAACGAGAAGGTCAAGCCCATTCTCGAGCGTGGCTTCTTTCCAGGCGCTTTCCTGGTGCGCGTGCGAGGGCGGCAGGGTGGTAGCGACGCGAGCTTCTGCGATTTCAGGGAAGACAACGCTGATTGGCTCGCCGGCAAAGAATTCGACGGGCAGCTCCATGCCTGATTGCAGAAATTTCGCTCCGGGGCCGACGATGGCGGCGGGAATGTCGATCTGTTCGTAGGTATCGGGGCGCATGAAGGTGCAAGCGCCGCGCTCGGAATAGAGAAACTGCATCATGTGAGATTCGAGTTGGAGGTTTTCCAGTTTTTCCTGAGGGCGGAAATGCGGCTCCCAGAGGCGGCCGGTGCGCACATTCATGAGCTTGGTCTTGACCACGCCGCCCATTTTGGCGGCTCCGGCTTTGGATTCGATCTCGAGGACTTTGAAGATATTGCCCTCGATATGAACGACCATTCCTTCGCGCAAATCGGATGCGATGACCATGCGGGTCACCTCGGTGAGATCTGAAAGCTTAAAGGCAGTGAGTGGCGCTCCGCGTCGCTCGGTTTCAGAGGTAATTCTGGGGTGAGTTCTACTTGTGCGCAGTGATCGAAGTCACCGGGCTGACGTGAGAGGAGCGTGAAAAGGGAGACCGGAATTAGTGCGCATTGTCGGATGGCTTGAGGACGGCGGTGTTTCGTTCGTCGGAAGCGATAATCCGATAGAACTTCTTCAATTCATCCATTTTGCTGACCGGGACGGTAAGTTCCTTGATTTCCATGGTGCGGGTGTAGTGCAGGGTGTGTCCGACGGCTTCGGTTTTGCTGTGATAACTGGCGAAACTGTAGTCCGCATCCATCTGCGGAGGCAGCTCGTCGACTACGTAGCCCTCGGGAAGGGTGATGTCGAAGGAATCGGTATCGCGCTCGGGACCTTCAAACTCGACGGGAAATTTCCGCGGCTCCTTGGTTTCCAAAATCCCCGAAGACTTGTTTCCCAGGACGCGTGGGCGAACGAGCAGAAGGTTTCCGGCGAGCTTGGCATAGTTTTCGGAGAGGAAGGAATACTTGAAGCCGAAAGGCTGGTCGGTCTGCGTGGGATTGATCATGCTCGCCTGCGTGATGCGAAAGTTGGGAAGCGAGGCGCCGAGCAACTCCTCGATAGGCTTGATGCGATCTTCGCTCTTGGTGACGGTGCGGATCCGCCAGCGCTCGTGCCATGCGCGATCGCCAATCCGCGATTCCTTGACGTCACCCTTCAGAATTCCGTTGGCATCGAGTTTGAGGTTTGCCTGGCGGGAGATGCCGTTCAGGTCGGGAGGCTGCTGCGGGAGCTGAACCAGTTCTCCTCCATCGGGCGTGACGAGCAGGCCGAAGTTTGCCTGCAAGTGACCGCGAATTTGGCCGAAAGGCATAATCTCGCTGGTGGGATCGAAAAAGAGGAGCCGCCCGAGTTTGGGGTGAACGATGACGGCCATCAGGGAAGGGTCGTGGACGTCATCGGGGAGATGAACAGCGAGAATGACATGGTTAAATGCGCTATGCGGGGGCGTGTCGCGTGTGACCGAGCCTCGCTCGGTATTAATTACTACCTGATAGGAACTTACGCCAATTTCATGGAGCATGGTGCGAAGCAGGGTTGCCTTGTCTTTACAGTCGCCGTAGCGGTGAGCGAAGACGTCGGGAGCTGCGTGAGGTTGCCAGCCTCCGATTCCAAGTTCGATGGCGACGTAGCGGATATCGTGCTGCACGAAGGAGGCGAGGGCCTGCATTTTGGAGAGGGTTGTGGGCTTGCCATCAGTTAAGGTTTTGACTTCCTGCTTGATCGGTTCGGAGGCATCCATTTGCGAGCTGTACAGTTGTCCCTGCCAGATGCCGATGTCGTCCCAGGTAGCGAACTCCCTTTTTTGGGGCGTGCCGCCTGAAGGGAAAAAAGAGACAATCATCTGCCCCGCCAGGCCTTGCCAAGGCGGCATTTCGGGCTCGGGGCGAATGGCTTTCAGGTCTGCAATTTTCCACTGCAAAACGCCACCAACTTCGTCGGGCTTGGTTTCTTCGTGGGCGATCCAGGAAGATTTGAAGACCCAGCCGGCCGGGAGTTGCAGCGAATAATGAGTTTCGCGGACGGGATCTTCTCCTTGAAATTCCCACTTGTCCTGCAACCAGAACGGCCGCTCCTCGACTTCATATTCGTAGCCGACGATGTTGCCGGGATCGGGGGCGGGGATGCGAAGGAAGCGAAATTTTGTGTCATTCATCAAATAGCCGCCCTCGGCGGGAGCGGCGACATCCACGGCGTCCTTCTCTTTGACCTCATAATCCTTGCCCTGAGCGGGAATGCACCAGCCGTGGAAACTGATGATTTTCTTGGAAGGGCCGAAATCGAGCCAGGCGGTTCCGCGCTCGCGACCGCCGGGACGGAGGATCTTGTAAGCCTCACGAACGTGGGTGCGAATTTTATCCTGCGAGAGAACGGTCACGTTCCTCTCGGAGTAGAGGAGCACAGCGTCGGTCTTCTCGTCGTAGGAGGGGAGATTGACCCCGACGAGGGCATGCATCCAAGGAGGCGCGGAGTCACCGCCGCTCGCATAGACAAGTGAGGTCGTGGCGAGGGCGCACGAGATGATCCAACAAAAGAGGCCGCACGCGGCTCGAATCCCGTTCCTAGTTGGTGCCGGCATGAACTTCTCCCGGTTGCAACATGATCTGTTCTCCGTCGCCAGTTCTGACAATCTCGAAGAAATCGCGCAGCGCAGGATAATACTTGGCCTGAAGCATCATGATATCGATGGATACTTTTCGAGTCAGGTGCAGGGACGAGGGATCGGCCTCGACCTTCATCTGGTAGTTAATGACGTGGGCATCCTTTTCCTGCGACTTGGGAATGCTACTTACGCGCCATCCGGGTGGAAGCTGGATGGTAATGTCGTCTACCTTCTCATGAGGAAATTGAAAATAGATAGGGTGGACGCGATTCGTGTGCTCGAATGTGGTTCTCTCGCCAGCGGTGAACATCGCTGCGGGTATCATGGCGCGGCTGCCGGCGTTCGAGATCCAACCGGGGACCTTCAGCTTGAATTCGGCAACCAGCGGCGTTTCTGAGTTGGCCCAGTCGGGCTTATTTGTCAGTTCGGCTTCGCCGGCAGCTGCGATTTCAGAAATGGCAGAATCTTCGAGATACTTCTTGCGAGCGACATCATCGGAGTGCCGTTCCTGAATTCGGCGGGAGGCTGCTTCCAGACCGGTGTAGGTAATGGTTAATTGGCCTTCCAGTTCGCCGGTGTCGGAGAGAGTCAGTTTGGCGACTTTTTCGATGCGGGACTCGGATGGCAGCGGAAGCGTGGTGACGATCCAGCTGCCGCCATCTCGATCGAGCTTCAGACCGGAAACTCCGGTTTCATACCATTCGAGCAAACCGAAAGGAGTGAAGGCGCCTCCCGGGTCGAGATAGAGGTCCTTTCCGTTCAGTTTGACGAGCACAACGTTGGCGTTTAGTTTCTCGCCCTGCATGGTGACAGGGGTGAAGAAATACTCGTTGCGACCCGAGACCCAACAACCGTAGGCCTCAAAACCAGCGGCGCGGGCCAGGGCCAAGAACAGCCAGGTCAACTGAACGCCGTTTCCGTAGCCGCGCTTCCAGACTTCCGCGACGTTTTCTGCAGGTTTCTCTTTCTCGCGTTTCTGTTGTTGTTCGGTTTTCTCGACTTCAAACGAAGTGTTTCTAATTTGCTGGACGCGATCGTAGATCTTGCGCAGTTTTACTTCGGGCGCGTCGGCAGGCGAGACAATCTGCGCCACCACTTGTTGCATCTCTTTCTGCTTCCCCACAAAGGACTCGAGTTGGCCGTCCCTCTTTTTGCCTAAATCCTTCCAGTACTTGGCCTGGTCTCGATTGACGATGCCTTCCTCATAAATGAAATCGACGCGCGACTTCAACTCGTCAGGGGGAGGCATGTAATCTTCGCTGGGAAATGCAGGGATGTTGCTGGCTTCCATATCGATGGTGCCGCGGGGTCCTTCTTTGGGCGGCGTGGTGCCGACGGGCAAGTTGTTCCAACTCCAACGCACATAGTAATTGGGATACATGCCTCCGCCGACAAAGGGCTTTAGCGTGAATGCCGCCTTCTTCGTGAATAACTCATGGCTCAAGAACCAATGCGAGTCGAAAAGGGTGTATTCGCGAAAGTCGATGGTGTAGTAGTACTCGATGATGCTGCCGACTTCGACATCCGGAAGAGTGAAAGTCTTGGCCAGATATCTTTCCTGGCGGCCTTCAAACCTTCCTTTGACGAGCGATTTCTCGAAGACTTTGCCGTCGAACTCCTTGACGGAGCCATCGGGGCGGATGGAGCGGGCGCGGATGTTGACAATGTCGGAATTTTCTTTGAAGAAAGGAATTTCGACGTCGGCGTATTTGCGCCCTTCTTCAGTGAGAATCTTGATTCGGATGTAGTTGTCTTCGTGAGGCGTGTGGATGTTATCGTCGCGATCCACCTGCCGGAACAAAATGATAGCGGGCGCACCGGGAGCCTGAGGCTCACTGGTCATTTTGAGTTCATCGGGGGATGGCGGCTGAAATCCGGCGTGCGCAGACGGGACCGCCAAGCCGCAGAGGAAGCTGAGCAGCAGCCATTTGCCGAGTCTGAACATAAGTATTTCTCCGAATAAAAGCTGATCGAGCCCGAACTACAGCCGGACGCGACGGGGAGAGGGTGTGTTCCGCGCCAGGCGATGCTTCGTTCGTCCCGACTCCGCGTGTGGAATCAGAGGGCGGTCCAAGTGGACGGAGCAGTATAGCCGGGAATGGCCGTTAGTAAAACAGATATGTGGGGTCGAATGAGTTTCCGCCGCTCAAGATAAGATCTCGCCAGGGGCTAGAATTCTTCGGCGAGTGGCGCGACCAATTGGGAGGTTCGGGTATCTAAGGAAGCATTCGGGAAAGAAATCCGGTCGTTGGCCGGGCCCCGGCATCCAAACCAGGAATTTTTCATGCCAAAACCAATTTTGCTTAGTGTAGACGACGACTCCGATGTGCTGCGGGCGATCGAACGAGACCTGCGCTCCCGCTACGGAGGTGATTATCGTGTGATTGGCAGCGACTCTCCGGAACGAGGGTTGGAGATTCTGAAGCAACTGAAGGTACGCAGCGACGATGTCGCTCTAATGCTGGCGGATCAGCGCATGCCAGGGATGAACGGTGTGGAGTTTCTACAGGAGGGGATGCGAGTCTTTCCTGATGCGAAGAGGGCACTGCTGACCGCTTATGCCGACACGAGCGCGGCAATCAGCGCGATCAACGAAGCCAACATCAATTATTTTTTTATGAAGCCGTGGGACCCTCCGACGGATCATCTCTATCCGCAACTGGACGACTTGCTCGACGATTGGCGAGCGACCTATAAGCCTGCTTTTGAGGGCATTCGGGTGCTGGGGACAAGGTGGTCTCCGCGATCGTACGAGCTGCGCGATTTTCTGGCGCGGAATCATGTTCCGTATCAGTGGATCGACGTGGAGCTGACGGCGAATGATCCGGAGACGAAGCGGTTGCTGGATGTGCTGGGACCGGAGGGGAAGGATCTTCCAGTTGTCTTGTTCCCTGATGGCACAAAGCTTCTCGAGGGCGTGCCGGCCGAGGTGGCGCAGAAGGTGGGGCTGCGCACGCGAGCGCAAACCAATTTTTATGATCTGGCGATCATTGGCGGCGGGCCGGCTGGATTGGCGGCGGCGGTGTATGGAGCCTCGGAAGGTCTGCACACGGTGATGATTGAGCGCGAAGCTCCGGGTGGGCAGGCGGGAATGAGTTCGAGGATCGAGAATTACCTGGGATTTCCGACCGGACTAAGCGGCGGGGACCTGGCCCGACGCGCAGTGGTGCAGGCACAGCGTTTTGGAGTGGAGATTCTTTCGCCGCAAGAGGCGGTGAGCGTGCGGACGGAGGGATCGTATCGAATCATCAGGCTGGCCGATGGGAGCGAGCTTTCCTGTCACGCGCTGATGGTTGCAACCGGCGTGCAGTGGAGACGGTTGGAAGCTCCGGGAATCGAAAAGTTTCAGGGAGCGGGGGTTTACTACGGAGGCGGGGCGACTGAAGCTCTTTCCTGCAAAGGCGAAATCATCTACGTTGTCGGTGGCGCGAATTCGGCGGGGCAGGCCGCGATGAACTTCGCCAAGTATGCGGACAAGGTCGTGATGCTGGTTCGCAGCGATGGGCTGGCGAGCACGATGTCGCAATACCTGATCGATCAGATCAAGGAGACGCCGAATATTCAGATCTGGTCGCACGCCAGCGTGGCCGAGGTGCACGGCGACACGCACCTGGAAGAGATTTCTGTGCTGTGCTCGGACACGGATAAAGTAGAGCGCGTTCCTGCGAGCGCGATGTTCATCTTTATTGGAGCGCTTCCGAGAACCGATTGGCTGGCGGGGCTGGTGGAAAGGGACGACCACGGGTTCCTTTTGACGGGGCCGGATTTGATCAGAGAGGGCCAGCGGCCGAAGGGGTGGACGCTGGATCGCGATCCGTTTCTGCTGGAGACGAATGTGCCGGGAATTTTTGGGGTGGGCGATGTGCGGCATGGGTCGGTGAAGCGAGTGGCCTCGGGAGTTGGTGAAGGGTCGGTGGCGGTGCAGTTTATTCATCAGTATTTGAGCAAGGTGTAAAGGCAAGTCAGAAGGAAGAAGTCAGATTGAAGAACCGTCGTTCGTCGTTGGTCCTTAGTCCTTAGCGGGAACTCGCGAACGACAAACGGCGGGGTAGGGTTGTGGAGTTGAGCGCTCGAGCGTGGCTCGGGATGACAGGATTCATCAGGGTTCAAAAATGGCGACGGCAGAAGAGTTGTTGAGAGTTCCGGCGTTCACGGATTTGCCTGAGGACCAGATCGAGTGGTTTCTTGGTCAATCGCAAGAAGTGCACCTCGACCCCGGAGATGTTTACGTGAAGCAGGGTGATCCTCCGGCGTCGATGTTCGTGCTGCTCGAAGGGGAGTTCGAATGGCGGGGCGAGCTGGGCGGGGAGCTGGTGGTGCTGCCGATCAAAGCGGGCGGTGTGACAGGCGCATTGCCGTTCTCACGTATGAAGGTGTACACGGTGACGGCAAAAGCCGTTACCGGCGCGCGAATTTTGCGGTTTCCGGCGGAAAAGTTTCCGGAGCTGATCCAGAAAATGCCGGAACTGGCTAAGCGTCTTGTGGGATTGATGGCCGACCGCATACGGGAGGCGACGCGGATCGAGCAGCAACGGGATCGGCTGGTTGGGCTGGGTAAGCTTTCCGCGGGGCTGGCGCATGAGCTGAATAATCCGGCATCGGCTGCCAGAAGAGCGTCTGCCCAGTTGCGAGAGACCTTGCACCGGCTCAAAGAGGCAGCGCACGAGTTAGGGCGCCTCGAGCTGACGTCGACGCAAAAAGCAGAGATCGAAAAACTGGAATCGTTTTTTACGCAGCAGCGCGATGAGCTGCCACCGGATCCTCTGGCGGTCAGCGATCTGGAAGACAAAATTGACTCGTTGCTGCGAAGTCATGGCCAGAACGACTTGTGGGAGTTGGCTTCGGAGCTGGCGCAGAGGGGAATCCAACCGGCGACGCTAGAGTCGTTGTTCGAGAACCTGGATGCAGGAACGGCGCGAGCGGCTCTCGTGCGAATTGCGGCTTCAGTCGAGATCGCCAGCCTGTTAAATGAGATCGAAAGCAGCACATCGCGAATCTCCGATCTGGTTGGCGCGATCAAGCGATATACATATATGGACCAGTCGCCGGTGCAAAACGTCGACATCGTGAAGAGCATCGAGACGACGTTGACCATCCTGAACCACAAGCTAAAACGCGGCGTGACCGTGCATCGCGACTACCAGCCCATACCGCTGCTGGTGGATTCATTCGGAAGCGAGCTGAATCAGGTGTGGACGAATTTGATCGACAACGCGATTGATGCGATGAACGGGAAGGGCGATTTGCGAGTGCGGACGTTTCGCGACGACGGATGCGCGGTGGTCGAGATTGCCGATAGTGGTCCGGGGATTCCGGAGGATGTGAAGCCGCATATCTTTGAGCCGTTTTTTACGACGAAGGGTGTAGGCGAGGGGACGGGACTAGGACTCGACACAGTGCAACGGATTGTGAAGAAGCATCGAGGGAATATCCAAATGAACTCGGAGCCAGGAAACACAAGGTTCCAGGTGCGGATTCCGATGACGAACGGGAAGAACTGAAGGGGTTAGTGGTCAGTGGCAGTGGTTAGTGATTAGAAACCCTCCAGGCTGGCGCCTTCGGGCGCCCGGAAAAAAGCTCGCAGCTACAAGCTCCAAGTTCCCAGCCGCAAGCTCCCAGCAGCGGGGATACCGGTCCATTTCTTATTTCAACCTTTACATTCAAGTTCTAACGCCGCTATCGCGGTGGCTGAACCTGGCCAATCGAAGAGCCGCTGACGACGAGTTCCACGCGACGATTCTGCTGGCGCCCTTGTGCGGTGTCGTTGGAGGCAACGGGATCCTCCGGTCCAAAACCTTTTGTGGTAACGACAGACGGATTCACTCCCTGGCTGACCAAGAAAGCTTGAACGGAATCGGCACGCTCCTGTGAAAGATGCTCATTGAACTCCAGACTGCCGGTTGAGTCGGTATAGCCATCGATCTCGACGTGGATGTCGGGATAGGAAATCAGAATTCCCGAAACCTTGGCGAGGCGCTCGCGGGCTCCGGATTTCAGATCGGCCTTGGCGGTATCGAACAAAACATCAGGCATGGAGACGATGAGGCCCCGGGCGCTGTCTCGCGTTTCGAGAACCTGATTGAGTTGCTGCAGCATGCGGGCGCGCATGTCAGCTTTTTCCTGCTCAGCCTGCTGACGAGCCTGCTCGGCCTGCTGGCGAGCGAGTTCGGCCGCCTGAGCCTGCTGAGTGGCCAGTGCCGCTTGGGCGTCGGCTTGATCTTTGGCCAATTGAGCTTGCTGACGAGCTTGCTCCTCCTGCTGGCGGCGTTGCGCCTCGGCATCAGCCTGAGCTTGAGCCTGAGCGGCCTGGGCTTGAGCCTGAGCCGCTTCTTCCTGTTGATGCTGGGCCTCGGCTTGAGCCTGGGCGGTGCGCTCTTGCTGCTCTCGGCGCTCGCGTTCGGCCTCTTCGTCTTCCTCTTTCTTAATTGTGATTACGCGGGCGGCCTCAGCGGTCTGGACTGCGAGGCGCGCCGTGGTGCCAATGTGTCCGGGACCTTTGTGGCGACGGAATTGTTCGTTGGATTCGTTTAGAAGTGCTTCGGCTTTAGCGTAGGTATCAGAGGCGTATTGGTCGGCATGCGCATCGCGAGCGATGCGGACGGCATTGCGAGCTTCAAGGAGGTCGAGCGGCAGCTTGCGGTCGATGCCGAACATTGGCTCATCGACCGGTTGGACCTGGGATCGGTAATACTCGCGCGAAATCAGCTCGTATTTGACCTCGATGGGTTCGTAGCCTGCGGCTCCGTTTTTAATTGTGTTTTGGGCCACGACGAGTTCACTGGGCTCGGCGACCGCAAAGTCAGGCTCGGCGGTGACGATGAGGGCAAAGGTCTGGAGGTCAGTAGTAGTTTCAAAGGCCGTTTTACCGTCGTGCACACTCAACTCGCCCAGATTATGGGCCCGGCCCTCCGGAGTGATCGCCCAGAGAACGTAAGTGAGGTAAGCCAATCCGAAATCGCGGGGGGAGCCGAGATGCTCGAGATGGAGGCCGATTTTGACTCCATTGGCGCGGCCTTCGACATGGGCGTCGCCCTTAACTTTGGGCATGAGATCGGTGCCGCGAAGATCAACGCTGGTTGAGCCTTTGTGCCGATAATCGATGGCCTCAGTGCTGCGGGAGACGGTGTGCATGTGAAAACCAGTCTCTGCCGTACCGGCGACTCCAGTGATTTCCTGAGCGAGGGCTGGCAGAGCAGCGATTAAGAAAGTGATGGCGATGACAGCGAGCGATCGATGAATGCGTAACCTTTCCGACATTCTGGTGTTCTCCGTGATACAGACTTTCCGCGCAGGGACGTCGGAGAATCCGATTCGCCGCACGCGCACGGATAAGATGAGAGTCGAAGCGGTACCGTTGATCAGGTGTTTACTGCAAGGTACAGAGGTTCGGGTAATCGGGGAGGCAAGCCAAAGGCAGACTCGAATGGTCGGCGCCCGAGGCTCGGATGAGGATGGGCCGCTGCTCAGGGTTGGGCTGCTGGTTGGGTAATGCCGAAAGCGGAGGAAAGCTGGGTCAGTTCCGCGCGAATCTTCTGCCATCGGGATGTGATGTTGGTATCGAGCTTAAGTTCGTTGATGAGCTTGTCAATTTGATCAGACGTGCTGAGGACTGCGGGCAACTCAGTTCCCTTCCTGGTTTTCTTGAAATTCTCCAACAAGCCCTTGGTTTGATTCTCGAAGTTGAGGACGAGAGTTTTGGCGTCTTTTTCCCGGCTGGTTTTGCGGATGATTGACTTGTGGACGGCATTGTTGAATTGCGGGCGGAAGGAATGAGTGTCGTTCTTTAAGTTGTTCATCAGCGCTTCGATATCTTTATCGCTCAGGCGGTTCTGGGCGGAGGCGCTTGGAGTGAGGCCGATGACGGCGAGAGCCACAACTAGAAGTCGCGTTGCTAATGAGAGGACGGGATGGCGAGACATAGTTCGCTCCTTGCGATGAATGTGAGCCCCGTTAAGTAATTTGGGGGAAACAACGATAGCACATGAAGGTCAAATCAGTTGCTAGTTGCTAGTGCCGGTACCCGGCAGACATTCTGTGCGCACGAGGGGTTCGCGGCACACGAGTCAACACCAAGAGCAGGCGGACGGGAGTGTTCGCCCCATACAGGCTAACGGGCGACGGCTTTTTCGATAGCAGCGCGGAGGTCGTCGTAGTGCATCGCGCCCGGGTGATATAGGGAGACTTGCCCGGCGCGGTTAAGCACGACAAGGGTGGGAGTGGTGCTGGCTCCATAGATGCTGAAGTTCTGCTTACTCAGCGGGACGGGCATATCGAGCAGGCTGGAGTAATAGCGTTGTCGCACTGACTCTATGTAGGCGCGTTCGGCGTCGGGCGTGGCGTCGTTGCCGTAAGCGGCGTAGCCATAGAACTGCGTGGGGCCGATTACGACTAGACCTTGAGGGGAGAATTCCTGGCGCAGGCGGGCGATGATGGGCACTTCGGCTTTGCAGTCGACGCACCAGTGGGCCCAGAAAAACAAGAGCACGGGCGACCCTTTAAGTGAGCCAAGCGTCGGGGGCTTGGGGCCGAGAAATTGGGTGGACTGGAGCGGCGGAGCCGGATGTCCGACCAGCGAGAGCAGGTTGAGGTTCTTCTGCAGGCGTGGACCGATTGAAGTCAAGCCGTATTTGGTCAGCGCCGTGCGGAGGAGCCGGATGGCGGCAGGTTGCTGGCCTTTTTCCGCCATGCCCTGAGCGAGGACTTCGTAGGCAGCACCGAGGGCCATGGGCAGGTGGGACTCGGCGTCGAGCTTGCGCTTGGTGAGTTGCTGCTCGGCGAGGGTACGGGTTTCGGTGGCGTAGGAGGTGGCTCTATCCCACTGGCCGACAGAGGCAGCGGCGCGGGCCATCCAGGAGAGCGCCTCGAGGTATTCTGCATCCGCGCCGTGAAGGGACTTGTAGTTGGCCAGTTCCACCTCGGCGGACGGGAAGCTATTGTTGGCCAGGGAGTTACGGACGTCGGATATGATATCGGCTTGGGCTTTCAGGGCCATGCCGAGAAGCAAAACACCAACTGCAAGTAAGAATAATTTTCCCGCCCGCTGAACCATAAACCAATGATGAGGGAGAGATTGGAAAGTTGCAAACCGGCGGCGGTTCGGCCTTTCCGAGGGAATGAGCGATTACCAAGGTATAACTGGAATTGACTAGCTATTAACGTCTAAGTTCGGTATACTATAGAGGCGTTTGATCTTTGAGGTTGTAAAGCAGTACCCCGCTCTACAGCGTGACCTGCCTGCACATTCCAACAAGCTTCAGCGCATATTTCAACACAAAAGGAACACAGTACCACCATGGAAACAGGAACAGTAAAGTGGTTTAACGACGCAAAGGGTTACGGGTTTATCAGCCGCCAGAATGGCGAGGATGTATTCGTGCATTTCTCCGCGATTCAGGCGAATGGTTTCCGCAGCCTTCAGGAAGGGCAGCAAGTGCAATTCGACGTAGTGAAAGGCCCGAAGGGCTGGCAGGCAGAAAACGTCAAAGGCGTTTAAACCACTTCACAATTCGAAGATTCCGGAAGGGCGGCCGAAAGGCCGCCTTTCTCTTTGCGGACCCTCCCTAAGCGGCGGCGGCCTTCTCAGCGTCGTCCACAGTGTCGAAAAACTGAAAGAAATGCTCCACCCGAGTGACTCCCAGAGCCTGGTGGATGCGCTGATTCACACCGACCAGTCCAAGGGAACGGCCACTAT
Organism: Terriglobales bacterium; assembly: GCA_035508395.1. Classification (GTDB taxonomy): domain Bacteria; phylum Acidobacteriota; class Terriglobia; order Terriglobales; family Acidobacteriaceae; genus Acidiflorens. Next base: position 20,912 of record DATJNC010000047.1, read on the forward strand.
TTTGGCGCGTTACGTACGCGCCCACCAGGGCCCCGATACCAGCTGAGTCGGCAAGGGGCACAGAGCTGAAGTCCAGGATCAAGGCACGGGAAGTGTCGGAGCGCACCTTCGATTGAAAACCGAAAACGTTCGACAGGGTCAAAGGTCCAGTGAGGCGTAGAACCCGGGTTCCTTCCTTCGATCCGGGGATTTCATCAATTTGCAGTGGCTGATCTGGCATAAGGGAGATGTTAATGGGCAATGAAAAGGGAATCATTAAAACCGTGTGAATTTCCACGGTTCGCGCCGGGCGTAGAATCGAGTGACCAGAGTTTCCGCAGACTTATGTTCGGAGTGCCAGGTTGATTTTGCGCTGCCGGCCGCCGGAGTGGGGATTTTTTCCGTGGCGAGATGGGAGACCAAATGCTGAAGCCCGGCGATACCGTGCCCGATTTCGACCTTCTCGCGCTTGCCCGAGACGAGCGGATCACGGTCCGATCGCGCGACTATCGGGGTAAGCAGAGCCTGGTTGTGACGTTTCATCCGCTCGATTGGACCCCGACTTGAGCGGCGCAGGTGCCGGAACTCGATGCCCGGGAAAAAGAGTTCGCGGCGCTCAATGCCCAGGTTCTGGACATCAGCGTTGATTCGATCACCAGCCATCGCGCATGGCGGGAACGAGAGATCGGCCCAGTGAAGCTGCCTCTCTGCGCTGATTTCTATCCACATGGAGGGGTAGCGGGCAAATTTGGCATCTTGCGCGAAGGCCCGCCTGTTCCGGGTATCAGCGAGCGCGCTGCTTTTGTCGCTGACAGGTCTGGCAAGATTATTTTTGCTAAGGTGTACCCCCTGGATCAGTTGGTGGATGTAGACGAGGTTTTGGAGGCATTGCGATTGCAGAAGTAAAAACAGTAGCCAGTGCCCAGGGGCCAGTACCCGGCGAGAGATACCGAGTTCGGGATGACAGGCGAGGGAGGGTGACAGCAGCGAGGCGAGAAGTAATGTCCGCATCACACACTGCGGACAGGGAGGGTTCGCGCCACGCAGACGTACGGGCCACAGGCGTCGGTTGTGGACTAGAATAGTGACTAGTATTGGAGGTCTTTATGCGCATTGGAAAATACGAGAGTTCTGATAACAGCAACGTCGGGACGGCGATTACTTTTTTGTTCATTGGGCTGGGAGTGGGGGCGGCGCTGGGCTTGTTGCTGGCTCCGAAGACAGGGCGACAGCTGCGTAAAGACCTGCGCCAATCGTATGACGATGCGGTAGAGACCGTTTCCGACTGGACCGATGAAGCGCGGGACCGATTCAAAGACGCTGTTGAGAAGGGCGCGGATCTGGCGGATGATCTGCGCGCGAAGGCCGAGCCGATTACCGATTATCTGAAGCGGTCGTAGGGAAACCCCTCATTACCCGATCGTCGTTGGCCGTTAGCAAAGCCGTCGTTAGTCGATGGGCGTTGGGCATTGGTAAACATTCGTCATGCAAAGAATGCTAACGACGAGCGACTAACGACCGACCTTACTGCTCCACTCCGACTTCATCTTCCAGCTTGCGTTTCTTCTTCTTGACGCTGCGGATGACAATTCCTACCGAAAAGCGCACATTGTCCTGCTTCGACTTGCCGAGGAAGGGGTAATCGGTGCGCGTCTGCAGATAGTCGGCCTTGACGCGTAACGCAAAACGCTCGTTGATTTTGTGATCGACGCCGGCTCCGGCCAACAGAGCGAGACCGGAACTCACTTCATATTGCGTGACGTTGCTGACCCCATTGGCTGCGCCGCGAACGCCATCGTGACCGAACATCAGTTCGCCGAATGGCGTCCAGGTCAGATATTTGCGGTAAGGAAACTGGGCGCCGAACAGAATGTTGTATTCACGAGTGTCTGCATTGAAAGTTGGCCCGCTGCCCTGGGGGCAAAATGGAGGACAAGTCGGAAACGGCAGCGGGGTGCCTCGCGGAATCGGCGTCTCGCCAAAGTATTCACTGCCCTCAAAGACGAGGCCAAGCCAGGGCGCGGCATTCAAACCGAAAGAACCATACCATCCGTTCAATTGCGCCCAGTGTCCGGCGTTGAAGAAGCCAGCTTGCGCGAAAGAATACCCTCCTGACCACTCGATGCGCGGGAATTGCACCGGCGGGGCCTGTTTCGTAACTGGGGCGGTCGGTAGGGGCGTCGCTTCTTGCGGGTGAGCCGACGGCTGTTCCTGGCCCGACCCTGGAGGCGGAGGCGATGAGGAATTCTGATTTGAGGCCGGGGTGTTCTGGGTGCTATCGGGTGCGGGGGCGAGGGCTTGCGATGCATCCGGCGCGGGACTTTGTGTCGCGTCGAAAGCTTTAGCGGGAGCGGAATCCAGAGCCTCCCATCGCGCCAAGCCCGGGGACCCCGGAGCGGGCGCCTGCGCGAACGACATCACGCATAGCAAAGCGACTCCGGCGAAAACTCCCAGGCATTTCCTCACGAGACCTCCTAAGTACCAGTTCTCAGCTGTTAGTTCTCAGTTCTCAGTAACCGAACCGCAAGCGGTCGAGTCGCGCGCCAGGTTCCTTCTGCCGGTCTGAGGAACGCTGACTCGGTTCCAACTGGCAGCTGAGAACTGGGAACTGAGAACCGACAACTAGGTATTGGCAACTGCTTTTCCGAAAACAGTATTGTAGTGAAGCTGAATGTCTCCGCACGTTCCCTGCTCGGGCGAGTACACGACACAGGTGTCGAACGGGCGGGAGTAGACGTGGAGCGTTACCGCGCGCTCATTCGCCTCCCGCGGGTTGACAACTCGGTGCACCGGATCGTTAGGATCAACGGCGCAAGGATGTGCTGGAGTCAATTCCACGGTGTTAGATGCAATGAGGCGGCACTTTCCCGTGGCGAGATCCTGAAATTCAAGATGAAAATTTTCGACGCGGAGGCGACCGATGGGCGCAGCCATCCAGCAATTCTGATCGCGATGATTATGCACAGAGCTGGCCTGGCCGGGCTCCCAGCAGATGGCGAGGAGTTCGTAGAGTTCGGTCTTGTCGATGAGATTGCGGGTGTAGTGCTGGCGGTTCCAGCAGAGATAAGGAGCGAGCGTGGTCTCCTCGACTGGGAGTTCGGCAAGGAGCGCGCGAATGGGTTCGGTCGGCTGGAAGGCGGACGCGGAAAGCGAGTGCAAGCGCGCGACAAGGTCTTGAATCGGAACACGCGCGGGTGCGGACACGATGGTCATAAGGTTCTCGGCAAATTATTGAGTATATCGGAATTGCAGAAGTAAGAAGTTAGATTGCAGAAGCGGGTGGCAAGCTAATGAGGTTCGGGCGTTCGTGCTCGCCCGTTATTGTGTGCCCGGGCGCGGAAACCGCAAGGTCCCTCGACTCACGCTTACCCCAGCTCGCGTTCGCTCGGGATGACAGGCCACTGGGAGCGGGGGCGCATCATCTTTCACTCGATGAACATGCAGTCGCCGTAGGAGTAAAAGCGATATCCGGAGTCGACTGCGTGGAGGTAGGAGGCGAGAACGAAGTCGCGACCAGCGAAGGCTGAAACGAGCATGAGCAACGTGGATTGCGGCAGGTGGAAGTTGGTGAGGAGCGCGTCGACGATGCGAAAGCGATAGCCGGGATAGATGAAGATATCGGCTTCTCCGCGGCCGGGTTGCACACTCGATGCGTTGCCGAGTGGAGGCTGAAGCCCGCCGTGGAGGGATTGGGCATCATCCTGCGTGGATTGTTGAGCCGCAAACTCCAACGTGCGAACGGTGGTCGTACCGACGGCGACAATCCTGCGGCCTCGCGCTTTGGCGGCATTGATCGCCGTTGCCGCAGCCGGCGAGATTTCAAAGTATTCGCGGTGCAGTTTGTGGTCTTCCACTTTTTCGACGCGTACTGGCTGAAAAGTGCCCAGCCCGACGTGCAAGGTGATTTCGGCAATTTCAATGCCGCGAGCGCGAATCCGATCGAGGATCTCGGGCGTGAAATGCAAGCCAGCTGTCGGCGCAGCCACAGATCCTCGCGCCTTGGCATATACCGTCTGGTAGCGGTCGCGGTCCGCGGGGAGATCGCCGCGATCGATGTAGGGCGGCAGCGGAATATGGCCCACCCGCTCGATGCGTGCGAAGAAATCCGGAACCGGACGGAAGCGAATGCGCCGCTCGCCAAATGTGCCGCGAGCGAGAACCTCGGCTTCGAGGACGGCAGGGGATTCGCCGGCTCGGCTCTCGGTGGCGCTCGATGAGTCGGCCGGAGTTTCGCGAAAAAAAAGCTTCTCACCCACGCCAATTTTCCGTCCCGGCCGAACCAGGCATTCCCATTCGTTGGGATCTTCGCTGACTTGGCCCGTGAGCAGTACCTCGACGCGTCCGTGGAGAAAGTCGCGAGAGGCGGGATTGTGGGGGCTCAGTGCTTGTGCGCGTTCGCCGCTTCGGTGTCCATAGAGCCGAGCGGGAAAGACGCGGGTGTTGTTGAGAACCAGAAGATCGTCCGGGCGCAAGAGATCGGGAAAGTCACGGAAGGCGCGGTCATGCCAGACGCCGGGTGTCCTGGCCATTGACGGCTGAGGCGCCCGAATCAGATGCAGCAGTCGGGACCCGGCGCGGTCGGCGGGCGGTTCCTGCGCAATGCTGTTAGGGGGCAGGTGGAAGTTGAAATCAGAGACGAGCATTGGAAGCAAGACTGCTTATTGTAGGAGAAGAACAAAGCGCCTCGACGTGGAAATGCAGAAGTAAGAAGTCAGATTGCAGCGGGAGCGCCCCGGTTTTACTTCTTCAATCTGACTCCTAACTTCTGACTTCGCTCAAACCCTCAAATTATCGGGCCGCCAGTGCTGGATGGCCTTCTTGATATCTTCGGGCGAGAGGTGTTCATTCATCGCCCGTTGCGCTAGCCCGGCAACCTCGCCATCCGAGGCGAAGCGTAACGCGATCAGCTGGGGCTCAGTGAGCTCCGGAATGCGGGATCGGAGGGACTCAGGCAGCAACAGGGCGAGGCGAAGGCGTTCCTCAAGGCGAATGACGCGGTCTTGAACCTTGAGTGGGTACTGGCGGACCCTGAACACGAGAAGGACCGCTGCCAGCGCAAACAAGATGAGCAATACGCTATGCAGGGGGTGGTGATGGTGGCCCGCAATAAGGTGCCCGATCGAGAAAACCAGAGCGATGAAAAACATGGGAAGGATGAAGAAGTGAAAAATCGGGTCCCGGCGGGTGTGATGGGAGTAAGACTGCGGAGATTCGGGCATGGAATTCCTTTCAGTACATAGGTCTGAGCTTCTGGGGCGTAGGGAGCATCATCAACCACAAACCGGAGAATGTGCGTACGGCAGTGTTGCTGTGAAGCTCCTGCCTGCGAGCTAACGACTGCTTTGTTTCGTAAATGAGAAAAAATTTACTGCAAAGTTTAGCAAAAAGCAGATGACTGGTTGTCACTCGTCGGAGGCCTGCGGTACCATGGCCGCATTGGGTGTGCTCATGCCGAGCGACCGCCAATCCCGCCTCGCCATCGTCGAATACGGCAAGCTATTGCATGCCAGTGGTTTTGTGGCGGCCACGGACGGCAACCTCTCCGTGCGGCTGGGTGAAGACCGGATTCTGGTCACTCCGACCTGCATCAGCAAAGGGAGAATGAAACCGGCTGATCTGGTTATTGTCGACATGGATGGGAAGCGAACGTCGGGCAAGCGCCGGGTTTCGAGCGAGCTCGCCATGCACCTGCTGATTTACCGGTTGCGGCCTGAGGTTCGAGGGATTGTGCACGCGCATCCGCCGACCGCTACAGGATTTGCGGCGTCGGGATTGGGGCTGAGCAGTCCACTGGTATGCGAGGTGGTGGTTGGACTGGGCTCCATACCGCTGGCCCGTTATGGGACGCCGGGCACGCCCGAATTGACTGACGCGCTCGATCCGCTAATTCCGGGACATGATGCCATCCTGATGGCGAATCATGGAGTTGTAACGTACGGTACGTCCCTCGAAAGCGCTTTCATGAGGATGGAGACGGTGGAGCACTTTGCCAAAATTGCTCTGGTCTGCCATATGCTCGGGAAAGCCCAGCCGCTTGGGGAAAAGGAAGTGGCCAAACTGCACGAGGTTCGCCTGCGCTATAACGGAGCGCTGCCCCGCATGCCAGTGTCCGGGCAGGCATTGGAAACGGTCAGCGCTGACGAGAAGACAGCGAACAGCTAGGAAGCAAGTCAAGCGTGAGAAGTCAGATTGAAGAAGTGAAAGCCTCCAGGCGTACTCCCGTTGATCCCGAACGAATCAAATCCTCAATCTGACTGGCCCCTCGGACTTCATTTAGTCTCTACCTGCCTCCGCCGATGCGGAAACGGAAACCGGCGCGAAAGTTAGCCGTGAGCGCAGGGTATCCCACCACTTCGTTGTAGTGGCGGTTGAGCGCGTTGTCCAGATTCGCGTAGGCGGTGACATGCGAGTTGATCGCATACCAGCCGCCAAGGTTCAAGAGCGCGTAGCCGGCGGCGTAATCAACGTTTGTATAGGGCGGAAATAGAAAGGCATCGTCCGGGCGGCGCCCGACAAAGCTTCCACTTAAATTTGCGCCCCACCGGCTCCCAAGATAATCGAGCAGAAGCGTTCCGGCGTGTTTCGGACGGCGGAGGAGCGGATCTCCGGTGGCGTAAGGCGAGGCGTTCTGACTCTCAAGAACTTCGGTTGAGGTGTAGGTGTAGGCAGTGTTGAGCAAGAGGTGAGAACTGATTTTCCCTTGCAGCTGAAATTCGGCTCCCTGAGCAAATGAGCGATTGAGATTGAAAAACTGGTATTCGCCAGTTGGATTGGGGATGGCTTCGATCTGATCGTGGAAGAGATTGTTGAAATAGGTGGCGTTCGCGACCCAACGCCCGGCGAAGAGTTTTTGCTCGATGCCAGCCTCGAACGCGCGCGTGCGCTCGGGCAAGAGATTCGGGTTCGGCGCATAACCAAATCCCGGCTCGCCGTAAACCTCATAGAGCGCGGGCGTCATGAAACCAGTTGCATAAGAGAACCGCAGACGAGTTCCTGAGAGAACATTTCCGCCGCGCAGCGCCAGAAAACTAAGCGCGACGCGTGGGACGCCGGTGTTTCCGTACGCGCTGTTGTGTACGAAGCGGCCGCCGGCAATCACGTTGAGCCGGCCCAGTGTGGCTTGCTGCTGGAAGTAAGCGTCTTGTTGCAGGCGCTGGCCGCTCGCTTCGGGTGGGAAATCCTGATCGTCGACGAAGCCGTTCTCGTTTTCGAGGCGATAGCCGAAGGTGCTGTGGGTCCAACTGCGCTCGGAATAGTCGCCCTGATATTCAAACCCGGCGCGGTTGTCATGGGTGGAGTAACTGTCAGGAAACGAATCATAGCTGGTGAAATCGCTGTTCAGGTTCGTGTCGTTATAGCGGTAGAGCGAATCGAAGGCAGTGATGCGATGCTGCCAGCCCGAAGGCGCGCTGATTGCGAGTTCGACACTTCCGAGCAGATTGTTCTGGTGTGACCATTCGCTCGGATCGGGGGCGAGAACGGGGTCGCCGTTGAAGTTCCATTCCCCAGGCACCCCGCTGTAGCTGTTGGAGTGGCGGACTCGCACGCGCAGCGCGACCTGATCGGTGATAGCTAGGCCCACGTTCGCGCCTTGCAGCGAGTTTGAATATTGGTTGTTGATTCCTTGTCCGTTGGTGTTGAACTGATCGCCGAAGAAGTTGTAGTCAAACCGGCGGACGACGCCAGCAAAAGAAGCATAGCCATTGGCGGTGCCGAAGTTTCCACCATCAGCCCCGAAAAGCAGTTCGGGCACGGGCGTGCTGCCGTTGCGGGTCCAGACCTGAACCACGCTGGTCATGGCATCGGAGCCGTACAAAGTGCTCTGCGCCCCACGAGCAAATTCGAGCCGGTCGGCTTCGGTAAGGGGGAGGGTTCCGAAGTCGAAGGTTAATCCGGGATTGTCGATGGCAACGCCGTCGACGATGACTTTGTTGTACGTCGATTCGCCGCCGCGCACGAAGAGCGACGAGAGTGCACCGCGCTGGCCCGCGGCGTTGATGATGGCGCCGGGAAGAAAGCGGATGGCATCACTGGCAGCCGCCGGCTGCATTGATGTCAGCTGGCTTCCGCTGAGCGTGTCGACGCTGGCGCCAGCGACTTCACCAGGCACCGGTGTGCGGGTTCCCGTGACCACTACGGTTTCCGAGGCCGGTGCGAGGCGAAGAGCGATGGTCAACTCGGCTTGGTTTGAGATGTCCGCCGCGGCGACCGCAAAGCCCGGCGCGAGCACTTCTGCGCGAAGATTGGACGCGCCCGCCGAATTATTTTCGATTGTGAAGGTAGCTTCGCCTTCGCTGGAAGTGTTGCGTACTTCAACCGGACTGTTCTCATCTTGGCGATAGATTGAAATTCTTGCGCCAGCAATCGCGGCCGATTGCGGATCGACGACTTTAATGCGCAAAAGGCGTGAACCTGCGTCCGAACGAGCTGAGCTGGAGTCGGCGGCCTTGGCCGAAAATGTGGCCGTCACAAAAAACAGAAAGAAAAACAGGAAACGAAAGCGAAACATACCATTCTCCTTTACACGCGAAAGGGTTTTAGGTGATGGTTCGCGCCGGTCTCCTGGCTTCGCGAGTAAGGATTCGGTCGAATCCGAACCAATTCCACCGCGGACAGCAAAAAGTGAGCTATCCGGCGGTGATTGCGGCGTCCTTCCCGGGCTTCTCAAGAATTCCGAGAATAATTCCCCAGTGAACGGCCGCGAGTGTCCTCGCTTACAGTTGCGCGGCAGCGCGGGATTTGCACCCGCTTCCCATAGTGCCGAATTTCTTCCGGCCTACGATCATGCGCGAACCCAATGTTGAGAAAGAGCGAAAAAGCAGAGCGCCCAATGTAATTTGTGAGAACAGACAAGTCAATGACTCCTGGCTGTTGCTAATTGCGTTCGCTGTTCGCCTATGGCTTCTCGCGGCGATATAAGTTCGCCACATGACAAAGTCCAAGTCGCGAGCAGTGAGCGCTTGAAGCGCGATGCCCGGAGCTCAAGCGTTAGTTTTCAAGATTGGAAATTGTTGCGAGCCGACCCGCCGCACGTTTGCTTCCGCGAAGGTCGTGACGCGTTCGAGCGCACTTTGCAACTGCCGATGAAATTCCGCCATGCGCTGATCATCCGCTTCGGCGGGCACATGCATCTTGGCGCTGAGCCGAACCAAAGCCTTGGAAAATGGCCTTGGAATCATGAGCTGATCCCAGGTGTTGAGCACCCAGGGATTGTCGAGTGCGACATAAAAGGCGGCCATCGGCAAGCCAGTGGCGCGCGATAGCGCAACCGGACCGGGCTTGGCGACATACTTTGGCCCGCGCGGACCATCGATGGTAAAAGCGACGAGGTTGCCTTGCTCCAGCTCGCGCTTCATGCCTAGCAGAGCAGGGCCGCCACCGCGGCTGCTTGATCCGCGAATTGCCTTGAATCCCAGCTTTTCAATAATTCGCGCGATATATTCGCCATCGAAACTTCGGCTCACCATGACCGCGATGCCAATTCTTCTCCACAGCCAGGCGCTGGGGAATACGGCACGATGCCAGAAAGAGTAGATGACTCGCTTTTCATGGCTGGCGCCGGGCGGAGAGGGCGGTTCCTCCCACGAGATGGAATAGCGCAATGTTGGGCCAATGAGAGCGATCGCCGCATACGTTGCCCAGCTGATAAGCCACAAGAGAAATCGCTGCCAAAGAGAGAAGCGGTGCGGGTCGAGAGGCGAGGCACGATCGCCAACCGGATAATTCTCGACCGGCCTTTGGTCCATCTGATCTTGAGGCACCCGGCTTTCAAAAGCCCGATCGCCGACGGGAGAAGATCGCACGCTGCTATTGTAGCGGGGAGGAAGTCGCCGATCGTTAGTCGCTGCTGCCGCTGAAAGCGGATTTGCCAACGACTAACGACCAACGGCAGACGACGGACTCACGCGTCCAGGTAGCCGGTGATCCACTCCTTCAGGCGACGGCGGCGATCGTCGGTGGTGTCAAAGCGGATACCGAATGTCTTATTAGGTTTTTTCCACGCCACATTGCCGCGTACCCAAACCCGCGGCAGCGTCAATAGCGAAAACGACACTTCGACCATGCTGCCAGGGTCGGGAGGGAAGTTGCACTTGAGCGACATGCCGCCAGAACTGATCTCCTGGCTGGTGGCGGTCATGCGGCCGCCATCGGAGGTGGTGATTCCCACCTCAGTCATCACGGGAACCCGCACATATCGGCGATATTCCTGCATTACCAGCGTGCGCGTTGCGCGCACCAGTTTCAGTGCAGCCGGGCGTTCGAGCGGTTCGTGGAAGACCGCGTTCAGGCAGAGTTTGGAATAGCGCAAGGCATCTTGCGCATTGCCGCCCAGCCCGAAAATGACCATGCGGCTGTTCGAAGCGGAAGCACGCGCCAATTCGATGATTTCTCCGGCCGCAGGTCCGAGAGGAAGCACGCAGGCTTCGAATTTCTCGTTTTGCAGCAGGGCCGAGTCCGTTCGCGCGAGCGAGACGGGTTCAATGCCGAACTGCCGAAAGCACTCCACGATGACACTGTGTGGGGATTTGGGCAGATCAAATAGCGCAACGCGAGCGACACTTTTGCGCTGGCCGGATTGGGGAATGGGGGAGGTGCCGGTCAATGTTGTCATGAGTCCCAGGGAATGAACTCCCAAAAGCCCATTCTGACGGGCGATTTGGGGGAGGCAAAGGTTTCGAAAGGGCGTAGATACGAGACAATCGGTACATCACCGAAGTCCCACGCAGCGGTAACCTCGCCTAGTCCCTTTGATTCTTTGTGAAGGTTACCGATGGCGAGGCTTCTTGAAATTTACTTTTCAATTAATATGTTTCGTTCATTCAATTCGCATTTTCAACAATGATCACTCGCAAAGATATCCAGGCGGCCTTGAGCCGCATTCGCAGTGCTATCTATTTATCGCCGTGTGCGAGGTCAGAGACCTTTTCACAATCAACGGCGAACCATGTTTATCTGAAGCTCGATAATTTGCAGCGCACAGGCGCTTTCAAGGAGCGAGGGGCCCTGAACAAACTGTTGTTGCTGACGGCCGAGGAACGCTCGCGCGGAGTGATCGCGGCATCGGCGGGAAATCATGCGCAGGGAGTTGCGTATCATGCGGGCAAGCTTGGCATTCGCGCCCAGATTTGTATGCCGCTGACCACGCCGCTGATCAAGGTTTCGGCCACGCGCGGTTATGGGGCAGAGGTAGTGTTGCACGGCGCAAATTATGACGAAGCGTGTGAGGAAGCGGTGCGCCGCAGCAATAAAGACGGGATGACGTTTGTACATCCATTTGACGACGACGCGGTGATCGCGGGGCAGGGCACGATTGGGCTGGAGTTATTGCAGCAACATCCGGATCTTGAGGTTGTCGTGGTGCCGATTGGGGGAGGCGGGTTGATCGGCGGGATTGCCTGCGCGGTAAAGGAATCGAATCCGAAAATTCAGGTTTTTGGAGTGCAGCCGTCACGGTTGCCCTCGATGAAAGTGGCGGTGGCGGAAGGGACTCCGGTGACGCTGAACGCGGCGTCTACGATTGCGGATGGCATCGCGGTTCGTCGCGCGGGAGAGCGCACCTTGCCCCTGGTGCAAAAGTATGTCGACGACATTCTGACGGTCGAGGAAGAGGAGATCGCGAACGCCATTCTTTTGCTGCTCGAGCGCGAGAAGACACTGGCTGAGGGAGCGGGAGCCGCGGCGATTGCGGCGCTGGTGAACCGGAAGCTGCCTGTGATTGAAAAGAAAGTGGCCGTGCTGGTCGGAGGAGGGAACATCGATGTGACGCTGCTCGCGCGTATCATCGAGCGCGGTCTGGTGAAAGATGGACGGCTCGTGCGGCTGCGCGTCCACCTAGGCGATTTTCCCGGGGCACTGAATAAGCTGACGTCGATTCTGGCGCAGCATCGCGCCAACATCGTTGAGACCGCATATGACCGCGCGTATCACGGCGTGAATCTCGGCGAAACAGCGATTGAAATCACGATGGAGACGCGTGGGCCCGACCACATTGCGGAGATTCTCTCGGCGCTGGGCGCGGCGGGATATGCACACGAGAAGGTGCTATGAGAGGCAGGCTTCGGGCTACAGGTGTTAGGTCTTAGATCTTGGGTCTCAGTGTCACGTGTCACGAGTTAGTCTCAACCATTGGGATTGAATCGCATCGGCGGACGATAGACAGAATCCACGGCAGGTTCGTAGTATGGTTGTGCCCCCCTGGAGATTCCTGCGTTGTCGAGTGCAACCACATCCAGCCAAGTCCTACCCCTTCGTGTTGACGCTCTGGTCAAGCGTTTTGGCGGACTTACAGCGGTCGACGGCATTACCCTCGAACTGCGTAGTGGAGAATGCCTTGGCCTGCTTGGCCCAAACGGCGCGGGCAAGAGCACGCTCATCCGCAGCATCGTGGGCCGCGTGATTCCGGACGCGGGGACAATTTCTGTTTTCGGCGCGCCCGCGGATTCTACAGCGGCGCGCAACGCGTTGGGCTGGGTTCCGCAAGAGCTGGCGCTCTATCCACGGCTCACATGCCGCGAGAATCTGGTCGCTTTTGGCCGTTATCACGGGCTCGGGGGCAAGACGCTGGATGAACAGGTGCAGCGGTGCCTGGGGTGGGCCACACTGACGGATCGAGCCGATGAGGTGGTAAGAAACCTTTCCGGAGGGATGAAGCGACGGCTGAACATGGCGGCGGGCCTGGTTTATCACCCGAAACTGATGCTGATGGACGAGCCGACGGTGGGAGTCGATCCGCAGTCGCGGAATCATATTTTCGGGATGATCGAAAAGCTGCGCGATGAGGGCATGTCGATCATTTATACGACGCACTACATGGAGGAAGCCGAGCGTCTGTGCGACCGTATCGCAATCGTCGATCACGGCAAGATCATTGCTCAGGGCACGCACGCCAAATTGGTGGAGAGTGCTTTTGGCTCGCGCAGCCAGGTCGTGGCGCGGTTTGCCGGGGATGGCGGGGAGCGACTGGCGGCGTGGGTGGCGGAGAGCGGAGGACAGACGGTGGATGGGGCGGTGCAGTTCACTGTGGATCATCCGACGGAGATTGCGGGCTTGCTGGAGGCTTCGGCGAAGGCTGGATTCGAGCTGATCGATGTGTCGTTGCGCAAGCCGAATCTGGAGTCGGTGTTTCTGCATTTGACGGGAAGAGAGCTGCGGGAGTGAACTCCTGAGTGCAGAAGTCAGAAGTCAGATTGCAGAAGTAACTGCGAGCTCGCTCAGGTTGACAGTTAAATAAGGCTATGACGATTTCGGCGATAGTTCGGACGGCGATGACTTCGCTGCGACGCGATCGGGGAGCGCTCGCGCTGAGCTTCATCCTGCCGGTCGTGTTCTTCAGCATTTTTGCGGTGATCTTTGGCGGACGCGGAGGCGCATCGCCAAAGGTCAAAATTATTGTCGTCGACGAAGACCACAGCCGCGCCTCGGAGCGGATTGTGAAGGGATTAGGAGACGAGAGTTCGCTCTCGGTGAGGACGCGGCCCGCGCCGGTGAAGGGCGTGGAGCAGCCGGAGTACACGGCGGCGAGCGCGCAGGCGGCGGTAAAAGACGGCGATGTTCCGGTGGCGCTGGTCATTCCGAAGGGATATGGCGAGAATCCAATTTCGTTTGGGCCGCGAGACGAAAGCCATCCGAGTATTCAGTTGCTGAAGGACCCGAGCGATATCATCGCGGCGGAGATGGTGACCGGGCTGCTCCAGAAGGTGGGCATGACTTCGATGCCGGATGTGATGGCGGAGCAAGGAACGAAGAGCCTGGAGCAGTATGCGGGCGCACTGACGAAAGAGCAGCGTGAGCGGCTGGATGAGGGATTGCGGTATTTGCGCGAGCATCCGGATACTGGGGCGGCCGCAGCGGGCAGTGGACAAATCGTTCCGGTGAAGGCGCGGGCAGTGGTCGGGGAGAATCACCCGGACATGGTCTCGTTCTATGCGGCGGCGATTGGAGTGATGTTTTTGCTCTTCACGGCGAGCGGCGCGGCGGGGGCCTTGCTCGATGAGGCGGAAAGCGGGACGCTTGATCGCGTACTCAGCTCGCAGGTCACGATGACTTCATTATTGCTGGGCAAACTGACATATAACTCGCTGCTGGCGTTCGCGCAGCTGGTGGTGATGTTTCTGTGGGGATGGGCCGTCTTCAAGCTCGATTTGTGGTCGCATGTGCCGGGCTTCATTGTGATGGGAGTATTTACGTCAGTGGCGGTGGCGGCGTTTGGACTGCTGCTGGCGAGCTTTTGCCATACGCGGGCGCAGTTGGGCGCGCTCTCGACGCTGGTGATTCTAGTGATGTCGTCGATCGGCGGGAGCATGTTTCCGCGTTATTTCATGCCCGAGTCGATGCAAAAAGCGGGCCTGCTGACGATCAATGC
>DATJNC010000048.1:0-8055 GCA_035508395.1 Terriglobales bacterium
CGCGCCGACGATGCCGAACGTGAACTGATGGAATGGAAGAAGGTCAAATTCATGGAGCGCCGCATCGGCGAAGATTTCGACGGCCTGATCATCAGCGTCACCAAGTTCGGCTTCTTCGTCGAGCTGACTGATCTCTTTATCGAAGGCCTGGTGCCGCTTAACACGCTTGGCGATAGCGGAAACTACGACCGTTTTGTCTACCATGAGAACACGCGCGAAATCATCGGCCAGCGCACGAACAAAACCTACCGCCTCGGCGACCGCGTGCGCGTGCTGGTCGACCGCATCGATCCGGTAGAAAAGAAGATCCAGTTCGCTCTGCTCGAAGAGCCCGCGCCTCCCGCCCGCCAAAAAGGGCGATAACGCAAGCTGCGTACCCATTCTCCAAACAAACCGCCGTATTGCACACGCGCTAAAGCACCCGCCCCTAACTGCCGATACGAACAGAGGGACGGTGTCGCAGGTGAAAATTCTTCTCGTGGACGACAGCCGCGTCATTCAACACGAAAATCACCGTACGCTGGAGCGAGCGGGCCACGAAGTCATCTGCGCCGATGATGGCGAAGGAGCACTCCTTCTGGCCGAGCAGTGCCCGGTCGATATCATTCTGCTCGACCTTCTCTTGCCGAGAATCAGCGGGCTCGAAGTGCTGAAGCGTCTGAAGAAAAATCCCGCGACCGCTCATATTCCGGTGGTGATTCTCAGCAGCCTCTCAGAAAAGAATCGTGACAAACTAATCGCCGCAGGCGCGGAAGAATACTTTGAGAAAAGCCGGATGATGCCCCAGCGCGAACAGAACCTTCTGCCCAAGGCACTGGAGGATGTAGTGGAGCGCATGAAAACGACAGCCGAAGACACAATTCCCAAAGGTGAGGCTTCAGTCCAACGACCGGCGCAGAAACACGCCGCGATGCACCGAGGGTAAGCGGAATCGAAAGAGCGAATTTCACGAAACTCATCCAGGCCGACCTGCTAAGATTCCTCTTCATCATTCTTGGCGCTTGCCCAGGATTTCCGCCTCATGTCCTCAACTCAGAACTTCACTCCCAGCGCGCGCACTCGTGTGGTGCGCGAACCGCACCGCGGCGTCTATGATCGCAATACCATCCATCAAATCCTTGACGAGGGCCTCATCTGCCACATCGGATTCGTGGTCGATGGCCAGCCCTATGTTATTCCCACATCTTACGGACGAAACGGCGACGTGCTTTATGTCCACGGTTCGGCTGCGAGTCGCATGCTGCGCAACCTGGACAAAGGAATCCCGGTGTGCGTTACTGTCACTCTGCTGGATGGGCTGGTGCTGGCCCGTTCGATATTCAATCACTCGATGAATTACCGCTCGGTTGTGATCCTCGGGACGGCAAGCCTGATGAGCGGGCCAGAAGAAAAGCTCGCGGCACTGCGAGTTTTGAGCGAGCACATTCTTCCGCATCGCTGGGACGATGTGCGCCAGCCTAACGAAAAGGAATTGAAGGCTACATCAGTTTTGAAGATTCCACTCGACGAATGCTCGGCCAAGGTTCGCACCGGCTCGCCCATCGACGACGAAGAAGACTACTCGTTCCCCACCTGGGCCGGAGTCATCCCGCTCGAACTGAAAACTGGCACGCCCATCCGGGACGACCGCTGCGATCGCGACTTTCCGAAGTATTTGCAGAACTACACTCGGAAGAGAACACCTGACCAAATGTCATCCTGAGCGGAGTAAGCCGGTTCGCGAAGCGAACGGGATTGCGCAGTCGAAGCATCCCTACCCGCAAGGCGATTCGGCCCGCAAAGCCCTTTACGGAATCAACAATACCTTCCCCGTCGTCTTCCGATCTGCCAGATCGCGATGGGCCTGCTGCGCGTCGGCGAGCTTGTAGATGTGTTCGATTCGCAGCTTGAGCGCACCATCTCGCACCATTTCAAAAACTGCCGCCGCACGACGATCCAATTCCTCCGGAGTCAGCACATAAGCTCCCAGCGAAGGCCGGGTCAGGAAAATCGATCCCTTCTGCGTGAGGACCATCGGATCAAGTGGCGCGACCGCTCCGCTCGACCCACCATAAAGAGCCATCATGCCGCGCGGCCGCAACAGGTTCAGACCTTTTTCAAATGTGTCCTTGCCCACCGAGTCGTAGACAACATCCACGCCCTTGCCGTTCATCAGGCGCTTGGTCTCGACCTCGAAGTCGGTCTTCGTATAAGGAATGATGTCGTCCGCTCCGGCTTCTTTCGCCAGCTTCGCCTTCTCGTCGGTCGAAACGGTTCCAATCACGCGGGCACCAATGTTGTGCGCCATCTGCACCAGCAGCAGTCCCACACCGCCGGCGGCAGCATGAACCAGTGCGGTTTGCCCCTTTTTCAGTGGAAATGTGTCGTGGGCCAGATAATGCGCGGTCATCCCCTGCAGAAGTGCCGCAGCCGCGGCTTGCTCGCTCACACCCTCCGGAATCCTCACCAGCTTCTCGGCCGGCACAGCGGCATACTCGGCATAGCTGCCGAGGATCATGCAGTACGCGACGCGATCACCGACAGCGACGTTGCGCACATCGCCACCCACGGCCGAAACGGTCCCTGCCGCCTCCTGTCCAAGAACGAACGGCAGCGTCTGTTTATAGCGGCCTTCGCGGTTGTAAATATCGATGAAGTTCACGCCCACGGCCCGGATTTTGACGACCGCCTCATTGGGCTTGGGCTGCGGAACCGGCAGATCTACCAATTGCATGACCTCCGGGCCGCCGGTTTTCTGTACCTGGATGGCTTTCATGGCTGTTGGATGTTCCTCGGATACGTCGGATTCAGTTGCGAATTCTTCTCGTATTGGCTGCCTTCTGGCTGCCCGGTGAGCGAAAAAGATTGCACATTCCGCGAGGCATGGTAACATGCTCCCCCGGTTCCCAAAGTACTGGGCTGGTCGTGTCTTCCGTAGCGTTGACCCAACGAATTTTGGGGTAGTACCATCTCACCATTAAGAAGAATCGTTAAGGACCGGGAGACAACTGTCGGCTCCGGAGGTTTTTTCGCAAGTTTCTGAAGCTATGAGGTTTGGTTCTCACCCATATCGGGTTTTCCTAACCGTCGGCCTGGTCGCGGCGTGTCTCGGCTGCCAGTCAGCCCAGAAGCAATCTTCATTCATGCCGCCCGCGCAGGCCCAGCCCCCGGCACTGGTGGCCAGCGCAGCACCAGCCAACGACAAAACCTCGCAGCCCCCCGCCACCGGAACGGTCGTCCAACCCGCGGTTAGCCAATCAGCCAAAGCCCTTGCCGCCGATCCCGTTGCCGATCTGATCGCCCAGGTCGAAAAGGAATACAACGCTGGTCAGGATAACTACCGCGCCGGCCACCTCGAAGCCGCCAAGCAGAATTTCGATGCCGCCTTCAACCTGCTGCTGGGCAGCGGTCTCGATCTCCAGTCCGACGATCGCCTGCAGGCTGAACTTGACCGCATTGTCGACGGCACCAACAGCACCGAAGCCGAAGCCCTGCAGATGGGCGATGGCTTCGCCGAGCAAAAGTCCGAGCCGGCGCCGATCGACGAAGCCAACGAGGTTACTCCGCCGGTCGACCAGAACGTCAAGGCCAAGGCCGAAGCGCAGATCCAGTCCACCCACTCCGATCTGCCGCTGATGATGACCGACCAGGTCGCCGGCTATATCACGTATTTCTCCAATCGCGGACGCGGCGTCCTCGAGCGCGGCCTCGCCCGCTCCGGCCGTTATGAAGATATGATTCGGGCCACGCTGAAAGAAGAAGGAGTGCCGCAGGATCTGATCTATCTCGCCCAGGCCGAGTCAGGATTCCACCCGCTGGCCGTCTCGCGCGCCGGCGCTCGCGGCATGTGGCAGTTCATGGGCAGCCGCGCCAAGGGGTACGGGCTCGAGCGCAGCTGGTGGGTCGACGACCGCCAGGATCCGGTCAAGGCCACACACGCCGCCGCCCGTCACCTGAAAGATCTCTACAACGAATTCGGCGACTGGTATCTGGCTATGGCCGCCTACAACTCCGGCCCCGGAACCGTGCAGGAAGCCGTGAAGCGCACCGGCTATGCCGATTTCTGGGAACTCTATCACCGAAATGCTTTGCCGAAGGAGACGCGCAACTACGTTCCGATTATTCTCGCCGTCACCATCATGGCGAAAAATCCCGATCAGTACGGGCTCTCTGACGTGAATAAAGAAGAGCCGGTCCCGTTTGACACGGTGAAGATTAACTACCCGATCGATCTGCGGCTCGTTGCCGAATGCGTCGACGCCTCCGCCGCCGACCTGCAGGATTTGAATCCGAGCCTGTTGCGCCTGACCACGCCCAAAGATCAACAGTTTGAATTGCACCTGCCGGCCGGAACATCCGATCGCTTTGACAACGCGGTTGCCGCAATTCCCGTCGATAAGCGCGTCTGGTGGCGTTATCACAAGGTGCAGGAGGGCGAAACTCTCGCCTCGATCGCGCGCACCTATCACACGACCGCGCGATCCATTGCTGAGGCGAACGACCTGGATGAAAGCCGTCTGAGTCCGGAGGCGAGGCTGATCATCCCGATCGCTCCCGGCAAACAAACCGATGCTTCGGCCTACGCGCGCGCCATCACCCGCTACAAAATTCGCAAGGGGGACACGGTCGCATCCGTCGCTGAGAATTTCGGCGTCTCTCCCAAGATGATTCGTGTGTGGAATCGGCTTAAGGGCGATAGCCTTGCCGGACGCAAGGTGTTGCTGGTGCATCTGCCAGTCTCTCCGGGAGCGCGCCAGGAAGTCGCCTCAAAGCATTCGACCTCGCATCGGACGTCAACCGCTCATGGCGCATCGACAGTGGCCTCAGCGACGCACGCGTCTCCGACCACTACATCTCAGCGAACTGCGGCCGGCCAGAAACCCGGCTCGCAACATTCCGCTCAAGTGCAGGCCGCTTCCGTCGTCCATCACAAAGTACAAGCCGGAGAGACGCTCTACTCGATTGCGACCTCCTACAACACCACCGTGACCGCTCTCAAGCACGATAATCGCAACGTCGCCATCCTCCGACCGGGAATGATCCTCATCATCCACGACGTGCGGTGAGTTAGTCACTTCTTAAACCTCTTTGTGACGCCCATTTGCCGGAACTCCCAGGGTCTCATTTCGCCTGTTTGGCGCTATATATCGACGCAGTCTCTTGAACCTCAGCGACCGAGAAATACCGTCGCTGGAAATAAAACGCGACGTTCACCAGGGCAATCATTACCGGCACTTCCACCAATGGACCGATCACGGCTGCGAACGCGGCCCCAGAATTGATTCCGAAGACGGATACTGCGACCGCAATCGCTAATTCAAAGTTGTTCGACGCCGCAGTAAAGGAAAGCGTGGTTGTCTTCGAATAGTCGGCTCCAAGTTTCCGGCCCATGTAAAACGACACCAGGAACATCAGCAGGAAATAGAGCAACAGCGGGAAAGCAATGCGTAGAGCATCTAGCGGAAGCCGGATGATGTACTCCCCTTTCAGGGAGAACATCACGACGATGGTGAATAGCAAAGCGATCAACGTCAGCGGGCTGATACGAGGAACAAAATGGTGCTGGTACCATTCCGCTCCGCGCGCGCGAATCAGACTCGCCCGGGTCGCGAAGCCGGCCAGACACGGAATGCCTAGATAGACGAAAACGCTCTTCGCGATCTCAGCGATGGAAACGTTCACCGCCGCCCCGCGCAGGCCGAGTTTCGCCGGGAGCACCGTAATGAACACCCATGCATACAGCGAGTAAAAGAACACCTGGAAGAGTGAGTTGAACGCTACCAGCCCAGCTGCATAGTCTGTGTCACCTTTGGCTAGTTCATTCCATACGATGACCATCGCGATGCACCGAGCCAAGCCGATCATGATCAATCCAGCCATGTACTCGGGATAGTCCCGGAGGAAAGCAATCGCCAGAATAAACATTAGAACCGGCCCCACCACCCAGTTCTGCAGCAACGAAAGCCCGAGCACCCTCTTATTCCTGAAGACCTCTGGCAGTTCCTCGTACCGCACCTTCGTGAACGGCGGGTACATCATGACGATCAGTCCGGCTGCGATGGGAACCGAAGTGGTACCGACGCTGAAGCGGTTCAGGAAAGGCACCACTCCCGGAACCAGCCAGCCGAGCCCGATGCCAGAAGCCATGGCCGCGAAGATCCACGCCGTGAGATACCGGTCGAGAAATTTAAGACGGCCGCTTGTCTTCATAGGTCCTCTCACGCTTGGCTTGCGGGCGCAACAGAAGGTGTTGATTTCCCGATATCGTCGAGTTCCCTCTTCAGGGTCAGGTTGTCCAGGGCCTTTATCGGAAGCGCGAGAAACAGACAGATCCTGCGGTCGAGGAGAAAGTAAGCATCGCGAAAGGCCCGTCGAATGTCAGCTTCGCTGCCGCCAACTGCCGCGGGGTCGGGAATCCCCCAATGCGATGTCATCGGCTGTCCCGGCCATACCGGGCAGACTTCTTTCGCCGCGTTATCGCAGACAGTGAAAACGAAGTCGAGTTTGGGCGCGTCAGCCCTGGAGAACTCCTCCCAACTCTTGCTGCGAAGGTTCCCGATGGGAACATTCGCCCGTTGCAGTTGCCGAAGCGCTTCGGCCCGTACCGTTCCGGTTGGATGGCTGCCGGCACTGTAAGCTGTAAATGAGGGCCGTCCTCGGAAATTCATGATGGCTTCAGCCATGATCGAGCGGGCCGAGTTGCCAGTGCACAGAAAAAGAACGTTGTAATGTCTGTGCATGGTGATTGCTCTTCGCTACTTGCAGCAGGCCGGCCCGCAACACGCCTTCGTCGTGTCGTTGCCTGGTTTGACCGCCCGGACGAATGCGCTCATGAACTTTTCGTCAACTTGAGAAGCGATGCTCTCGACGTCGACGCCAGCAGACGAGAGGAACTCCCTGGCATCCTCGACTTTGTAAATCCGCGTTGGCTCGACCTCGACCTGCTCAAATCCGGCCGCCCTGAGCTTCGATCGGTATTCCGTCTCATCGAGCGCTCCGGCAATGCAGCCCACCCACAGCAGAACTTTCTGGCGGATTTCATCGGGGATGGCGCCGCGCGTAACCACGTCTGAGACAGCAAACCGGCCGCCCGGCTTCAACACCCGAAATGCCTCCCGAAGTACGCGATCTTTGTCGGCAGAAAGATTGATCACGCAATTCGAAATGATTACGTCAACCGTATTGTCGGGTAGGGGAATGTTCTCGATTTCGCCTTTCAAAAATTCGACGTTCTCAACGCCCGCTTTTCGCTTGTTCTCATTTGCGAGCGCCAGCATCTCGTCGGTCATATCCAGACCGTAGGCCTTCCCGGCCGGTCCAACCCGCCGCGCCGAGAGCAAAACGTCGATGCCGCCGCCCGATCCCAGATCGAGCACCACCTCGCCCGGATTAAGCTTTGCCAGCGCCGTCGGATTCCCGCATCCCAGCGAGGCGAGCATGGCTTCCTCAGGAAC
Source organism: Terriglobales bacterium (assembly GCA_035508395.1). Taxonomy (GTDB): domain Bacteria; phylum Acidobacteriota; class Terriglobia; order Terriglobales; family Acidobacteriaceae; genus Acidiflorens. Next base: position 7,434 of record DATJNC010000048.1, read on the forward strand.
CTCTCTGCCCTGCGCGGCGTCGTAAAGGTTGGAGGTAATCGGGTCGCAGCCTCGACCAATTCCAGACGGCACAGCCCCACAACAGCTGCTTCCACCCGTTTTCACCCGAAGGGCGGCTTGCCCGTACTTTTCTTTGACAACTTCCTTGATGTCCATACTGCTCATGAAGTCTCCTATTTGCAAATCTGGATGATGTCTCGTGGTTTGACTGCCTTGTTGCGCGTGCAGCACTCGGCGTAGAGGAATTGCAGCAATTCCTGCAGCGCGGCCGTGTCGGCCGTGTATCGCAGAAACGTGCTTTCGCGGCGCACCTGAACCAGTCCTTCGTTCTTGAGCTTGTCGAGATGGTGGGAGAGCGTCGAATTCGGTATCTCCAGTTCTTGCTGAATTTCGGAAACTACGAGTCCTTCCGGGTGAGCGGAAAGCAGGACTTGCATGATGCGCAGCCGCGCCTCCGTTCCCATCGCCGAAAACATGTCGGCGAACCGGGCAACCTGCTCTTCGGATTTCTTTGCGATCGCCATTTCCATATTTCTATAATTCCAGAACTATAGTACCAACGTCAAGGAGCATTTTTTCAGGAAACCATGAAACGACCTGATTGCCGGTGGCTTTTCCTGAG
>DATJNC010000049.1:0-13977 GCA_035508395.1 Terriglobales bacterium
CACATGTTCGAGCACATGGCCTTCAAAGGCACCGACACGATCGGCACACGCGACTACGCCGACGAAAAAGTCGCGCTGGCAAAGGTGGAGACGATCTACGCCGAGTACATTCACGAACGCGATAAGCGCATTGATCGCGACGATCAGAAGGTGAAGCAGTTGCAGCAGCAGTGGAAGGATGCGGTGGCCGCGGCTGACAAATTTTCGGCTCCTTATAACAATGAGTTCGGGAAGATCGTCGAATCGGAGGGCGGCGAGGACATGAACGCCTCCACCAATTGGGATGAAACCTCTTATTACTACTCGTTTCCGGTGAACCGGCTGGAGCTTTGGGCCTATCTGGAATCGGAGCGATTTCTGCATCCGGTGATGCGGCAATTTTACAAAGAGCGCGACGTGGTGATTGAAGAGCGGCGGATGCGCACCGACAGCAATCCGATCGGGCGGCTGATCGAACAATTTACGCAGGAGGCTTTCGCGGCCCATTCTTACCATCGGCCGACGATTGGATGGATTTCGGATTTGAACTCGTTCTCGGCCACCGATGCGTCGAATTTTTTCGATAAATACTATGTGCCGTCGAACATGGTAGTGACGGTGGTTGGAGATCTGAAGGCGGCTGAGGCGATGCCGATCATCGAGAAGTATTTCTCGCGGCTGCCGACGAAGCCGAAGCCGGATGAATGGGTGACGGTTGAGCCGCCGCAGAACTCCGAGCGGCGCGTGGTGCTGCATGAGCAGGCGCAGCCGCTTTATCTCGAGGGTTATCACCGGCCTGATTATCGAAGCCCTGACGATCAGGTGTACGACGCGATCAGCGACCTGATGTCGAACGGGCGCACGTCTCGGCTTTATCGTTCGCTGGTTCGCGACAAGCAGATCGCATCCGATTCGGCGGGGTTCACGGGATTACCGGGCAATAAGTATCCGCATCTGTTCGCGTTTTACGCTTTTCCGCTTCCCGGGCACACAACGCAAGAAGTGGCCGATGCAATTCATGCGGAGATCGAGCGGCTGAAGAAAGAAGATATCAGCGATGAAGAGCTGAAGATGATCAAGACGCGCGCCCGGGCGGACCTGATTCGATCGCTTGGGTCGAACGAAGGGCTGGCGTCAGCGCTGGGACTGAATCAGGCGCGCTATGACGATTGGCGGGAGCTGTTCAAATCGGTGGATCGCATTGAGAAGGTGACCAAGGCGGACATCCGGCGGGTCGCCAACCAGACGTTTGTGGCTGAGAATCGGACGGTTGGAATCATCGAGTTCGCTCCGCCACATGCGGGAGAAAGCCCGGGTGAGCGGCCGGGAGCTGCGCCGGCGAAGCCGCAGGGAGGTGGGCAATGAAGCGCGTACTGCTCTCACTCCTCATGATGTGTGTGGCCGCGAGCTTTTTCAGCGGCGCCACCCAACTCCTGGCGCAAACAACCTGGCAACAGATCCCGATACCGAAGCTGCCGGCGTTCAGTCCTCCCTCGCCAAAACGGATCGAGATCAATGGCATGGTGGTCTTTCTGCAGGAAGATCACGAGCTGCCGCTCATTGACGGCGTCATGCGCATTCGCGGCGGGGAGCGCGACGTTCCCGCCGGGAAAACCGGTCTCATCGATGTCTACGGCGAGGCATGGCGAACCGGCGGCACAAAAACGCAGACCGGCGATCAGCTGGACGATTATCTCGAGCAGCGCGCGGCCAAGGTGGAAACGGGGGGAAGGGGCGATTCGACCACGATCAGCTTTTCCTGCCTGAAGGAAGATTTCGAGGACGTCTTCCGCGTGTTCGATGATGTGTTGCGGAATCCGGAGTTTCGTGCCGACAAAATCGAGATCGCGCAGAAAGGGTTATATGACGCGATCTCGCGACGCAACGATGATCCTTCGCAGGTGGCGAATCGCGAGGCGGCAAAGCTGGTGTACGGGGCAAATAGTCCGTACGCGCGGGTTCCCGAATATGCGACAGTAGCCGCCGTCAGCCGACAAGATCTGATCGATTGGCACGCGCGCACCGTAAATCCGAACAACATTATTCTCGGCATTGTGGGCGACTTCGACTCGGCAAAGATGGAAGCGCGGCTGCGCGAGGCTTATGGATCGTGGGCCAAGGGTACGGCGTTCAAAGAACTGGAGACAAAACCCGATCCTGCCAAGCCTGCGTATTACCTGGTCGAAAAAACAGACGTGAATCAGAGCAACGTGCAAATGCTGGCCCTGGGCACGACGCGGCGCAATCCCGATTACTACGCAATTACCGTGTTCAATGACGCTTTCGGCGGAGGATTTTCTTCACGCCTGCTGAATGACATTCGCACTACGCGCGGCCTCGCCTATGGAGTTGGAGGCGGAATTGGAACTTCGTGGGACCACGATGGCATTTTGCGCATTGAATTGGGCACGAAAAGCGCGACCACCTTCGAAGCCATCAAAGCGCTCGATGAGGAGATCGCTGGACTGGCGACAAATCCGCTGACCGATGAAGATATCCGGCGCGCGAAAGACAATATTCTGAATTCGTTTATTTTCCGATTCGATTCGCCGGCGAAAGTCTTGCAGGAGAAGATGTCGTATGAGTTTTATGGTTATCCGCTCGATTTCCTGGAGACTTTCCAGAAGCGGGTGGAGCAGGTAACGAAAGACGATGTCGCGAAGGTTGCAGCAAAGTATCTGCATCGCAATCAGATGTCGGTGCTCGTAGTCGGTAACCCGGCGGAATTCGATAAGCCTCTGGCGTCTTTGGGCGCGGTCAACAAGATCAACATCGCAATCCCGCCGCCACCCAAGGGGTTGCTGGCAGAGCAACCGGGCGCGGAGCAGTGAGTCTGTACTCGACCCGAACAGCGCGTTAGACCCCGCCCGGCCGGTCATGCCGCTGTTTTGTCTCAGGCGGGCGGTTCGGCCCGGGAGTAAAATATAGCTAGATTTTCCTTGGGTGGAAGGCCATGCCTACCCGAACTGCCTTCCTGGTGCGCTGTTTCCCCGCTCTCGCGATTCTTCTGTGCTTCACCATTCTTGTGAATTCTGGAGCCGCACTCCCACCCGGCGGAGCAGGCGGAGGCGGATTCGGCGGCGGAGGTTTTGGCGGCGGCCACGGATTTGGCGGAGGCCATTTCGGAGGACACTCTGGCGGAAGGTCCGGAAGTAAATCGGGCGGACACTTCGGATGGCTGCATCTTGGGCATTCCGGCCGGAACGGCAGATTCAGCGCATCATCGATGGCCGACTCCTCTCCATTTCGATCGTCATCGCTGTGGAGTTCGATCGGCTTCCGCCGAAGTTTCTCCGCTCCGCCAACCTTGCTGATGAGCCGCCCCTCGGTTGGACTAAACGAGCGGCATTTTGTGGGTTCATACAATTCTTCTTCAGCGCGGCCTGGCGGAGCTTTTTACTTCCATCACTTTCCTCACCGTCCTTTTGGCCGTTACCCGTCATCGGGTTGTTTCTTTAACGGATCGACGCAGGTTTGTTTCTTCGTCCCGCTGTTTGCCTTCTGCGGTTTTGGCAACGTCCTTTACTTTGACAGCGAGTTTGATGGCGCATGGACTGATTCGGGCGACGCCTCCGGTGACAACTCGGACCAATCCGCCCAGGCGCAACTAGATGTGGTTCCACCGTCGAATGGTTCTTCGGATTATGGGCGAGCGGACGGGGAACCTTCAGATGCAGCGGCGGATTCTGCCGGTGCGGCCATCGGTAAAGCCGAGTTCATGCTGGTGCTGAAGAATGGTGTCCGCTACGCCGTGACTGACTATTGGGTTTCGGACGGCTATCTCGAATACACGATCACCGATGGCACGCGCAGCCAGGTTCCTCTGGACTCGCTCGATCTGGAAAGCACAGTGGCGGAGAATGCGCCGCGAGGGTTGCCCTTTGTGCTGCGATCTGCGCCCGGGCAAGGACGTTAGTTTGGAGCCATCTGAGCAGGCTTCATAGAACGATTGATTTGAGCGCAACTTCAGTCGCGCCGAACAAGTCGAGCGCAGATTCCCGGCTACGACAGCTTGGCATTGAGGCGCCGATCGATCGTGGCCAGCAACGCGGAGCCCGCTTCTCCGGCGTGGCAGGTGGAAAAATCGTTCCCCAGTTCGACCACCGGAACTTTGGCGCATGCATTCTGAAAGGCTTGCGGAGACGCGGCTGACGCGACTTTATCCGGACCCAACAACAAAAGATCGACGTGCGTGACCTTCATCAGCAGCGTCGCATCGCTGATGCGATCGGTGGTTTGCACTTCGTATCCGGCGCGGCGCAGGAACTCGCGCAGATAAGCGAGCACGTCAAGATTCGAATCGAGGCAGAGAATACTCGGCCCGCGCGCAGCCGTGACCTCGGTCGAACTGACAGGGCGATAGAACGCCGCCAGCGCTTTCTCCTCCGACTCGTGCAGATCAAAAACGGAGGTCAGGCGAGTCATCTCCAGCACTTTCCTCAAATGCTCGGGCACATTGCAGAGTTTCAGATCGCCGCGCACCTGCCGCGTGCTGGCGTGAGCGCGGACCATAGTTCCAAGGCCGCTGCTATCGACAAAGCCAACATCGCCAAGATGAAGAAGAATGGAGCGACGCTCCTGCAACAAGCCGGAGATGTGCGAGCGCAACGACTCGCTTTCTTTGCCGGCGACGATTCTTCCCTGGCAACGGACAACAGTAACGCGTCCCACTTCGCGGGTATCGAGCGAGAGCAGCAAGTGGCCTCCTGCGGGCTCGACCGGCCGAGCCAAAATCGCAACATTATATGCCCGATCGGCTCGCGAAGAACGCACAATCGCATGAATTGCCCTTGCCAGATTCTTTTCAGCAGCCAGCGAACCAGCGCGGCATCGATAGTGCGATTTACCGCTCTCTAGGGTCTAGAAGACCAATCAACCCTTGAACTTGGATTGACTTGCCATAGGGGCGACGCATAACATGGCGACTCGCCATGATCGGCCAAACCATCTCCCACTACCGCATTGTCGAAAAGCTCGGCGGCGGTGGGATGGGTGTCGTCTACAAGGCCGAGGATGTGAAGCTGCATCGCTTCGTCGCCCTCAAGTTCCTGCCTGACGATGTAGCCAAGGATGCACAAGCCCTCGCCCGCTTCCAGCGTGAGGCGCAGGCTGCCTCGGCACTGAACCACCCGAACATCTGCATGGTTTTCGAGATCGACGACCAGCAGGAACAAGTCTTCATTGCCATGGAATATCTGGATGGCATGACGCTGAAACATCGGATTGGCAATCGTCCGATGGAGGCCGACCAGATCCTCTCCGTCACCATCGAGATCGCAGATGCCTTGGACGCCGCGCACAGCGAAGGCATTATTCACCGCGACATCAAACCCGCCAATATCTTCATCACCAAGCGCGGACACGCCAAGATTCTCGACTTCGGACTGGCCAAGGTTGTGCTGACCGGTTCACCGGGCAACATCGCTGCCGCAGGTACGCAGACCGGCTCGCTGGATCAACAACATTTGACCAGTCCTGGTTCGGCTCTGGGGACGGTGGCCTACATGTCGCCAGAGCAAGTGCGCGGAAAAGAACTGGATGCTCGCACCGACCTGTTCTCCTTCGGCGCTGTCCTTTACGAAATGGCCACCGGTACTTTGCCCTACCGTGGCGAAACGTCGGGGGTGATTTCCCATGCCATTTTGGAATTGGCTCCGATTCCCGCTGTTCGCCTGAATCCGAATCTTCCAATCAAGTTGGAAGACATCATTAATAAATGCCTGGAGAAGGATCGCAACCTCCGCTATCAGCATGCGTCGGAAATTCGAACTGACCTGCAACGTCTAAAGCGTGACACGGAAACTGGCCGCACGCCGGCAGCGAGTTCCGGCGCCGTGCCCGCAGTCACCAGTGGGAGCGTGCCGGTTGCGCATGCAAGCGACTCGCAATCGGCAGTGTCACAATCATTCCAAGCCGCGGCCCCAGAGGCGACAGCGGCCAGTTCGCCCTCTTCCAGCGCGCTGAAAGCCGCTGAAGTTCCCGTTCGCAACAAGAAAAGCCTCTGGAAAATTGCGGTGCCCGCAGTTGTAGCGGTGGTCGCATTGATCGCCGCCGGAGTCTACTACCTCTCGCATCGGGCGAAGCCCCTGAGCGACAAAGACACGGTCATCCTGGCTGATTTCACCAACACCACCAGCGACTCCGTTTTTGATGGCACGTTGCGCCAGGGACTTTCGGCGCAACTGGAGCAGTCGCCATTTCTGAATCTGCTCTCCGATCAGCAGATTGCGAAAACGCTTGCTCTCATGTCCCAGCCCAAAGACGCGCGCCTGACCAGCGAGTTGGCTCGGGAGATCTGCCAACGGACGGCCAGTGCGGCCACGATTGACGGCTCGATTTCCAATCTAGGCAGTGAATATGTGGTCGGTCTCAAGGCGGTGAACTGCCACAGCGGCGATTTGCTGGCCAGCGCGCAGGCTACGGCCAACAGTAAGGAGCAGGTTCTGAAGGCGCTGGGTGAAGCGGCCACAAAGCTGCGCGAGAAGCTGGGCGAATCTCTGGCCTCGTTGCAGAAGTATGACGCGCCGGCCGACGGTGTGACGACGCCATCGCTCGAGGCCTTGCAAGCTTATACGTTGGGCGTCCAGGCGCTGACCGTGAAGAACGATGCCGCGGCGGCGATTCCGTTTTTCCAGCGGGCCATCAGCCTGGATCCTAACTTTGCCATGGCCTATGCACGGTTGGGTACCAGCTACAGCAATTTGAGCCAGCCTTCACGCGCCGCAGAAAATCAGCGCAAGGCTTATGAACTGCGCGAGCGCGTGAGCGAGCGGGAGAAGTTCTACATCGATGGGCATTATCAGCAACAGGTGCTTGGAGACCTCGAAGCAGCCCGTAAAACCTACGAACTTTGGGCGCAAACCTATCCACGCGACAGCACCCCGATTATCAATCTGGGCTTCATCTATGGGGCGCTCGGCGAGTACGAAAAGCAATTGGCCGCGAACCAGGAAGCGCTGAAGCTCAATCCGGAAAGCGGGCTTGGTTACTCGAATATTGTCAGCAGCTATCTGACACTGAATCGGCTGGATGAAGCCAAGGCTACGGCGCAGGAGGCTCAAGCGCACCACCTGGATTCTCCCAACATTCATTTCAACCTCTATGTGGTTGCGTTTTTTCAGCACGACGTGGCTGGGATGGAGCGTGAAGCCGCGGCCCTCATGGGCAAGCCCGGGTTCGAGGATGTAATGCTGAACGCTCAATCCCAGACCTTCGGGTACGCCGGACAGTTTGCAAAAAAGAGGGAGATGCTGCAGCGCGCCGTCGACTCCGCGATCCGCGCCGACGAAAAGGAGACGGCAGCACTCTATCTCAGTAGCGGCGCTTCTCACGAAGCCCTCGTTGGCAATGCGGCCCTAGCCAAACAGCAAGCGCAGGCGGCGTTGGCGCTTTCCAATGGCAGGGATGTTATAGGCAACACGGCCATCGCTCTCGCACTCGCAGGCGATTCTGGGCAAGCCTTGCGTTTGGCCGATGATCTTGCCAAACGCTTCCCGCAGGATACTTTGGTGCAGTCGGAGTACTTGCCGATGATCCATGGGGCGGTAGCTCTTGAAAGCGGCAATGCTGCCAAAGCCATCGAGGCGCTCGCAGCGGCTGCGCCCTACGAGCTCGGACAAGCGCTTTATCCCGCCTACATTCGAGGGGAGGCTTACCTCAAGCTGGGGCAAGGAAGCGCGGCTGCCACGGAGTTCCAGAAGATCATTGACCACCCCGGCGCGACGCAGAATGATCCCGTCGGCGTGCTCGCGCATTTGGGTCTGGGCCGGGCGTATGCGGTCGGCGGTGATAAAACAAAAGCCCGCACCGCGTATCAGGATTTCCTCTCGCTCTGGAAGGACGCTGATTCGGACATCCCCATCCTGAAAGAAGCGAAGGCGGAGTACGCGAAGCTGCAATAGTCAGAGGTCAAACCATTCATGCGCGAAGTTTTCTGACTTCTCGAATCGTGCGTTCCCGGAACTTTGCGCCGTTTGTTCGGCGCGTATTTTGCCCGCCGCGCTAGGGCCGCCAGCCCCGCGAGCGGATTTTTCCCGAAGAGTACTACCCCTGCCCACCCTTGACAGCCCCATTTTCCAGAGCTAGCATAGGCGAACAAATAGCGAAACTTACAGTCTCCGTCATGGCCTCTCTCCCCCTGCTGCCCGAATTCGATTCGAAGCCGAAATTGCTGGGGATCGCCCGCATGGCAGCGGAGGGGGAGTCGCTGCGCGAAGGGCACAACGTTGAATATTTCACGCTCGATTCGCGATCGCTGCTGAGCCGCGTGGTGAGCCGCCGTGAACTTCCTTTCACCTGGGCCATCAACCCTTATCGCGGATGCGAGTTCGCGTGCAAATACTGCTATGCGCGCTACACGCACGAGTTCATCTTTCCCGTGCAAACTCCAATCCAACCTCCGGCGCAAGCTCAAGCCGAGTCAATGCCGGGCCCGCATGCGGACCCGGAGCTGCGTGCGCGAGTGGACTTTGAGCGGAAGATTTTCGTCAAGCAGCGGGCGGCAGATTTGCTCCGCCACGAGCTGAAGAAAGTAAAACGCGGCGAGGCGATCGCCATCGGGACGGCAACCGATCCCTATCAGCCGGCGGAGCGTAGATACGAAGTGACGCGCGCCATATTGGAGGAATTCGCGCGGCACTCCGGCTTTGAGCTGGGAATCGTTACGAAATCGAATCTCGTGGTCCGTGATGCCGACGTACTGAGGAGGATCGCGGCGAATAACAAGCTGTTTGTGAATCTGACGGTCACCACCGTGAACGCGGAGCTGGCGCGGAAGCTGGAACCGCGGGCGCCGCGTCCGGATTTGCGGCTGGAAGCGGTGCGGCAGCTTAATCTGGCTGGCATCAATGCCGGCGTGGGGTGCGCTCCCGTGCTGCCTGAAATCACCGATCGCCCGGCCGATCTCGAGGCTTTGGTGAAAGCGGCGAGCGAGGCGGGCGCGAAATACGTATGGGCTAATCCGCTGTTCTTGAAGCCGTGTTCGGCCGCGGTGTTTCTGCCATTTCTGGAAGAGCACTTCCCTGCCCTGGTGGCTCCTTATCGCGCGCGATTTCGTGATCGGGCTTTCTTGCCGAAGGCGTATAGCGAGCGAATCTCGCAATTGATGTCAGTCCTGCGAAAAAAATATGGATTCGACAGCCGGCATGCGCGAACCAGCCGTCGCGCGCACCCCGCGCTGGCCGGCCCGCAGATGGAAATGTTCGGATGAGGATTTCAGGTGCATATAATGATGCTTCACCATGGGCACAGCGCAACACGTTCCGCAGAAACTAGGTTTAAAGACTCGTGCCGAGCATTTCTGGCGGCGCGTCAGCGAGGGGCTGGAGGTACATCAGCTCTGGTCGCAACTCAAAAGGGACGCGCAATCGAGCTATCGGCTGTATTCGGCCGGCATGGCCGAGCGGGAGGCCGGGCAACCTCCGCTACAGCGCGCATGGTACATCGTTAGAACGCTGTTCTGGGCGATCATTGAAAAGTTATCGCCGGCGCGGCGCGTGCTGCTACTCATCGGACTCCTCCTCGCGTTCATCCCATCGGGCAGCTGCGAGTATCGAAACAACGCCGGGCAGAATGTGTCCTTTGATCTGGACCTGCATTTCTGGGGCGCGGCGCTGATTTTTATTGTTCTGCTGCTCGAACTGGCGGATCGAGTAGTGATGAAGCGCGATCTGGAAATCGCGAAGGATATTCAGTCGTGGCTATTGCCGGGAGTGCCGCTCCAGCTTCCCGGATACGCGCTTGCCTATGCCACGCGGCCGGCAAATACGGTAGCGGGCGATTATTACGATGTCATCCTGCGGCCCGGGGCCACCCGCGAAGAGGATCGAGTGCTTCTCGTGGTCGCCGATGTTGCGGGCAAAAGCATTCCAGCGGCGATGCTCATGGCTACCTTCCAGGCAAGCTTGCGCACCCTCGCCGCGAGCCCGGCGCCGCTTGGGCAACTGCTGGCGCAACTCAATCAGTATGCGTGCTCGAACAGCCAGGGTGGAGCGCGCTTCACGACCGCGTTTCTGGCTGAACTCGATCCTGCAACCGGAGAGATTTCCTACGTGAATGCCGGCCACAACGTGCCCATCTTGAGGCGAAGTTCGGGAGTGATCGAGCGACCTGATGTCGGTGGACTTCCGATCGGCGTCATGGCGAGCGCTACTTACGAAGTCGGTGCGGCACGATTGGGAAATGGCGATTGGCTGGTGATTTTTACCGACGGCGTGGTGGAGGCCCTGAATGCGAATGGGGACGAGTATGAAGAGCCGGAGCTGATTCGCCTGATCGATCGCGGGTCGGGACTTACTCCCGCGGATTTGCTGAAGAATCTGCTGGCGGGATTGGACTGGTTTGTTGGCAGCACGCCCCAGCACGACGACATGACGTGTTTGTTACTGAAGCGGACGTGAAGGAGTGGTAAGAAACGGTACGCTGGCCATCCCCAGGAAAGTGGCGACCGCCTGCTGGGAATCAGTGAAGTTGGCGGAAGAGCTGCGCGCCTGGGCGAGAGCGGCATCGGCCTCGGCGGTGCGGCCGGCATAAAGCAACGCCTGCTCGAGCAGGAGAAAGTTCACGTCGCGCGGATCGAGTTTCGCGGCTCGCGCAAAGTTGTCGACCGCCTGATTCGTATTGCCGAAGTGCAGAGCGAGCAGGCCGCTGTTCACCAGGGTGTCGGCGTCATCCGGATTCAACCCCAACGCGTCGCGATAGGCTTCATCCGCCTCGTCAAACCTGTGGAGAGAAAGGAGTGCGCGGCCAATCTCGCGCAACGCAGCTGCTCGCGTCGCCGGATCTTGTGCAGCCGCCAGCCCGGTTTTCGCCGCTTCCAGAGCCGCATCGAACTGTCCCATGCGCAGCTCATAGAGTCCGAGTTTCAGCAGCTGATCGGCGGGATATTGGTGAATGGCATACGCCGCCCGAAAATGCGGAATGGCTTCGTCGATGCGTCCCTGATCGGCCAGCGCGAGCGCAAGATTGTTGTCCGCCATGTAATTCTTGTCGGTGACGCTCAGGGTGTATCGCCAAAGGGTTTCATCGTCGAACCAGTAGTGGACCTGACGGTGAGTCAGAAAACCCAATATACAGAGCACAGCGGCGCCGGGAATCGCCAACCACATCGGTTCCATTTCATATCGCGAGCCCAGGTCGCGGACGGCCCACACGACCGCGATGAAGAGTCCCACAAAAGGCAAATAGGCATAGCGGTCAGCCATGCCTTGCTCGCCGACAGTGATGATGCCGATCATTGGGATCAGCGTCCCGAGAAACCAGAACCAACCCATGGCGAGATAGCGACGATCGCGTTCGCGCAGAACAAAAGCGGAGATGAGGACGAGTAACGCGAGCGACGCGCCTACTTGCCAGAGCGGAAGCGAGCTTCCCGGACGTGGATAAAGTGCCGCGAGGTGGACGGGCCAGAAAGCTTTTCCCAGATAGCGCACGTACGAGACGATTGCATTTTCAAGCCGTGCCGCCAGCGGGACCTGCGAAACCGTGCGCACCGCGTTGCCAGCTCTCTGTGCAATGACTGTAATTACTGAATCGGCTGCGGCAAGCGCGAAGAGCGGCCACTTCTCCCAGACCAAAGACCAGAAGCAAGGCGGAGCGAGCGAGTTGCCCCGAGCCGAGGGCTCGCGCACAGGCGACATCCGTCCCAGGGGCCAATAATCCCAGAGCAGCAGGACGAATGGCAGGGTCACGATCTGCGCCTTCGCCATCAGGCCAAGGGCAAAGCAAACGACAACAGCGGTAAATAATAAAGAGGGGGATAAGTGCAGGCCGGCGGGATCCCGGGTCGCCTCGCCTCCCGCTTCGCAATGGGCGTAGCGGTCGTAGGCGAACAGGGCCAGCAAGAAGAACAACATGCTGAGCACGTTCTTGCGCTCGGCGGCCCAGGCTATGGATTCAACATTGATGGGATGGAGCGCGAATAAGGCAGCGACCAACCAGCTTGCCCATCGAGCGCCCGTGGCGCGGATCAGCAAGAGAAACAGCAAGACCGCGTTCGCGCAATGAAACAGAAGATTGGTGTAGTGATGGCCGATGGGATTCGAATGAAAGAGTTGATAGTCGAGCGCGTGCGAGAGCCAGGTCAGCGGGTGCCAGTTGCCTTCATGGAAGGTGGTGAACGACCACCTCAGAGTGCTCCAGGTGAGACCTTCCTGAACATGAAGGTTCATGAAGATGTAGCCGGCGTCATCGAAGGCGATGAAGTGATTGCGCTCAATGGAACTGTATGACACCAGGGTGATGACGGCCAGCAGCAAGCAGAACACCGCGGTGTGCGGTGCGGGCTTCACATTGATAGCCGCGTGCGGCGGCGCAGCTTTATTGATCGTTGTATTGGTTGAGGCCAATGATTGTTCCTGCCGTCTGGCACGATTTTAACGTGACGGGCGGTGAGAGTCCCACGTTACGGTCGGGGGCAGCAGGTTTCTGCGGATGCCGAAGCGCGTTTAAGCTCCCGGCATGAAGTCGCGATACAGCTGGTGGAAGGCGTGGACACCCTTTTCCTGTTTCACGCTGTAGCGGCCACTATGATAGCTGCGGGAGTGCAGGTTCTTCTGAACGATGTCGCAGATCGACATATCTTCCAGCTGAATCTCGTCGCTGAATTCAATCGCCTTTCGAGCGGCCTCGCTCTCAAGATCCTTCTCCGGCAAATACCACTCGAAAATGGCGAGGGTCAGTTCCGGGGCAAGCGGCAGGATCATATTGATGGAGACGTTGTCGGGATAACAGTTGAGCATCCAGTTGGGAAAAATCCAGAAATAATCGGCGGTCAGGTCTTCGCCGCCCTTTTCATAGCGGCGCGGGCTCGGGTCACCGGGCTGGGCGCCGCGAATCGGCGTCCATTGCCGAACATATTGAGGATAGGCCTCGACCGTGTACTGGCTGTAGTTGATCTCGCGATTCAGTGCAGGATGAATGCTGGGAACGTGATAACCCTCGAGATAATTATCAATGTAAGTCTTCCAGTTACATTTCATCTCGTAAGTACGCCGGGCGGAGAATTGCATCTTGCGGAAGTCGAATTTCTCTGCCTGCGCCGGCAACTGGCCCAGCGTTTGCTGTAGAGGCGAGGCTTCGGGATCAAGATTAACGAAGATCAGGTTGAACCATTCTTCGACGCGGACCGGAGCAAGGCCGAAGTCGGCGGGGTCGAAATCCTTAACCCCGTCGAACTCTGGTGTAACCAGCAAAGCGCCGTCAAGCCGGTAAGTCCAGCCATGGTAGCCACAGCGGAAAAGCTTGCGATTGCCGCAGCCGGAAGCCGGGTTGCCGGCCCGGTGGCGACAAACGTTATAGAAGGCGCGGAGCTGTCGGTCATCGTCACGCACGATCACGAGCGGCTCTCCGATCAGGTCGCAGGTGAAATAGTCGCCCGGATTGGTAAGCTGACGCACATGTCCCACGAGTTGCCAGGTGGTGGAGAACACGCGGGACTTTTCTTCTTCAAAAGTGGCGGGAGAAAAGTAGAGCGGCGCCGCAAGAGTGAAGGCGTGGGCAATATCGCGCGGAGAGAGCAGGGGGATGTTGGACATATCGTTTCCGACGGAAATCATTCTAGCGCAACAAGAAGGCCGGGGAAGCCCGGAGGCAATAGGAGCAGAGTGGGCTCGGGGCGGGCGATTTCGGCGCATTGACCGACTGGCAAAATTTGTCAGTTGCAATCCCTGAAAGTGTCATTGTGGGAGGAATGAGGAGGAACTGACGAGGTGACTCTCGGCCAGAGGACGTTGAAACAATGGGAGTTGAAGTCAAAAGGGTATCTGACTTCCGTCACTTGGGGGTGTGGCATGCGGAGTGCGATAGTAACAGCCGAGTTGGTCATCCAACCAAGACAGAAACGGAGACGAGGAAAATATCAATGCGGAAACAGAAGGGCTTCTCACTGATCGAATTGCTGATCGTGGTCGCGATCATCCTGATCATCGCTGCGATCGCTATCCCGAACCTGTTGCGTGCACGTATTGCGGCGAACGAGTCGTCCGCCGTCGCATCGGTTCG
>DATJNC010000050.1:0-8029 GCA_035508395.1 Terriglobales bacterium
ATCTGCGCCCGGAGGCCTCCACGATGGAGCAACCCCTTGATCACCGGTTTGCCCGTGACTCGTTGCAAATGATCGCAGGGTTCGCAGAGCCGTATACCGCGGATCCGCACATCTCCAATTGAAAACTCGCGTCCGACCAGATGGTTGAGCGGGACCCCACGGGTGACCAGGTTGCGGCGGGCGTCACCGGCAAGCAGGTCAATGGAATAATCCCGGCGCATCGCCTCAATCGCCTCGGCTTCGATCAGCGTGAGTTCGAAATCCGGCTCGGGCTTGTAAAAGGTTCCGGTCTTCAGAGCGTAGCGGTCTCCCTCGAGGCCGACGCCGGGGACTGCCTTGGCGCTGGGCACCTGATGCATCGCGCCCTCTGCGGCCGCTGCGATATAGATGGATTCGAGAATTCCGCTAAACATTTCTTAAACCCTTCAGGTCTCAAGGTTGCAAGTTTCAAGGCTTCAAAATCTCAAAGAGCTTTGGCTGGCGATTTTTCACTCTGAAAAATTGAAACCCTGAAACCTTGAAATCTGCATCCCAAACTTCCCACGCCGATCGCTTACGACTACAGACTTCTTTGGACCGCGGCGATGGACTCTTCAAGCGCGTCCATCGCAACATCGGCTTCATCCCTGGTAACGATGAGCGGCGGAGCAATACGCACCGTGCTCGGACCGCAGCCGAGGAAGAGCACTCCACGTTCGAAGGCCATTTCGACGACGCGATCGCGTTCGGCGGCGCCATACTCACGAGTCTTCTGATCTTTCACGATATCAACGCCGAGCATCAGACCGCGGCCGCGCACATCGCCGACAATGGCATGCTTTTTCGGCCAGTCGGCCATGCGTTTCATCATGTGGCCGCCGACCTCGTGCGCGTTCTGCAGCAGGCTTTCGTTTTCGATCACACCAAGCGTGGCGAGCGCGGCTGCAATGCAAACCGGATTGCCGCCGAAAGTCGAAGCATGCGATCCCGGCACCCAATCCATGAGCTCGGCTTTGGTCATGGTGACGCCGAGTGGCATACCGGATGCGATGCCTTTGGCGATGCAAACCATGTCCGGCTGCACGCCCGTGTGTTCCACTGCGAACCACTTGCCGGTACGGCCGATGCCACTCTGCACTTCATCGACGACGAGCAGGATTCCGTGCTTGTCGCAGATCCTCCGCAACTCCTGCATGAAGACGGTAGGAGCGACGATGTATCCGCCCTCGCCCTGGATCGGCTCGACAAAGATGGCTGCCACTTCTTCTGGTGGGAGCACGGTTTTGAAGAGCTTGTCTTCAATGTAGCGGGCACAACCGAGTGCGAACGCCTCCGCTTCCTGCGGACCTCCAACGCATCCGCGATACACATCGGGATAGCGCACGTGGGTTACGCCGGGAACAAGCGGCGAGAAACGGCGCTTCTGCTGCGGCTTTGACGCGGTTAGCGAAAGCGCGCCCATGGTGCGCCCGTGAAAGGCGCCGAGAAAAGCGATCACCTGCTGGCGCTTAGTGTGATAGCGAGCCAGCTTCAACGCGCACTCGATCGCTTCGGCTCCAGAGTTGCCGTAGTAGATCCTGTGCGGCCCGGGCATGGGCGCAATCTTCGAGAGCCGCTCGGCGAGCGTTACCATGCCTTCGTAATAAAAATCAGTGCCCGACATGTGGATCAGTTCGGACGCCTGTTTCTGAATGGCGGCCACCACTTCCGGATGGCAATGGCCGGTGGAGGTCACGGCGATACCTGCGGAAAAATCGAAAAACTCGTTGCCGTCGACGTCTTCCACCACAATGCCGTGGCCGTGCTTGGCCACCATGGGATAGGAGCGTGTGTAAGAGGGCGAAATATATTTTTCGTCGCCGGCGAGAATTCGTCGCGCGTTCGGCCCGGGAAGAGCGGTGTTGATCTTCGGTCCGATCGTCAATGTTTTGGTCGTCATGGCAGTTTCTCCTAGACTTCAGTTCTCAGTCAGTTTCTCGGGAAAAATACAGTCGTCAGAGAACTGGACTTGAGAACTTTGCTCTTTGTACTTATTGGTTTTGCTTGCTCGTGGCTCGAAGCTCGTAGCTCGTAGCCCTTCAAGCGGTTTCGAAATATCGAAACCTAAACAAAAATTGCTCTACGGAAAAACGTGAGCGAGGAGAAGAATTAGTCGCTGCCAAAGAGATTGGCGCGCACATGCGAAGGCAGGACAGACAAATAGCGGCGAGGGCAGGCACGCCCTTCGATCCAGCAGATGCGCGGAATGGAGCCGTTCGAACGCATAAGGATTACATAAAAATTATAGCCCGGATTTTCGCGCGGCGTAACCCCCTAAAACCGGATCTTAGGTCTTGGGTCCTAGGTCTTGGGTGTTAGGCGTTAGGCATTAGGTTCTCGGAAAACGCACGGATGAACGCAGACCCCCCTCACCCTAGACAGCTTGACGGCTTATTCCGAAAAACCCAGCGATCGCTTAACAGGAAATTGAGCAAGGAACAGACCGTCACGGCGGCCAGATTGGCGATCAGGTAGTTCACCCGAAGCCCTCCAACGAGCGCCCGCATGATGGCGAGATTGCCGGCGATTGAGACGGCCCCATTGGATAGGTTAAAGCGGACGAATCTTGCCAAAGATTGCCGCAGGTGCGCGCTCGGCCGATCGCGCCAGGTGAAGCGTTCATGCCAGAGAAAGTTGTGAATCACCGCTGCTTCGACCGCCAGGATCGTGGCAACGAGATAGTCGAGATGAAACCCAGAGTGCAGCAAGCTGAGCACACCCAGCTGGACCGCGATGCCGATTCCGCCGACGAGGTTAAATTTGAGACAACGCAACATTGCGCTGGGTGTCAGGTGTTAGGTTTTAGGTGTTAGGTCTTAAGGTTTCAGGTTCGCGGGAAATCTGGATCATCGCGCACGCAGACATTTACGACCCCACTGCAATTTGCCTCGAGCAAGTGCCGACACGCGGGACCTAAAACCCCAACTAAGGCCCAAGACCTGAGGGTTGACGTTCACCAGATCCTCTCTTCGCGGTAGAGCCGTACAGTATTCTTCAAACAAAAGAAGACGAGCATGGCGACCATTCCTGCTATGCCAATCGTTCCGCCGATATCGAAGAGGCGGAACTTGCCATGAATCACCCAGGCCCACTTGAACAGGGCAAGGTTGCCAACTGCGAGGAGCAGGCGAAGCTCGGTCGGGCCGAAGCGCCAGAAAGAAAGATGAAATTCACCGAGCGCGTAGGTGGCGAGATACGACTGGATCGAGAGCAAAAGGAACGCTGTCAGAAGCCCGACCGCAATTACCGGATGCATGTACCCGGATAACGCCAGCCCGCCCATCAGCGCAACCGTGCCAATCGAGTCGATCATGTGATCGACGTAGAACCCGTAGCGCGGCCTCTGCTGCTGGCGCACGCGGGCTAGCGTTCCGTCGAGCGAGTCGCCAAACCAGTTCAGCGCCAGGCAAATGATGGCGGCGAGCAGCATGCGACGGTCCCAGCCCGCGAGCGCATAACAGACGCCGGTCGCGACCTGCGCCCCGAAACTAAGGGCGGTAAGGTGATCGGAGTTCACCCCTACCGGCATGCGCTCTGCCATCCATAGCAGAGCGCGCTTTTCGACCCCCGCCAGCCAACTACCATGCACACGTACAGGCTGCTGAAACTCAGTCGGCCGGACCTCAGCCTCTCGAATCTCGGCCAGGATGGCTGGATTGATCTGTTCTGCAAAATCTGTCATGGGAACCGTTCTGAGCGTGGACGCGATGGCCATACCACCTCCGTTCTGGCGCGATAAGACACCCGGGCGGCCAGCAGAACAATGCACCGCCGGTAAAACGGACATCAATCGCGAAGATGGTTGTTTATCAGCAAGATAGGTGGCGATATCTTTAGAAGATCCGGGCTTCACCGAATGATTTTCGAGAAAAAAGTTGAGACTACTCAGGGCTCTCGAGGAGCGCTATTATCGATCACAACAAGGTGACGATATGGGTGGGGAACAAATTCACAGAATCAGCGGCAGGCTCGTAATCGCGTTATCGCTCATTGCGCTTCTCACAGTTCTCACGGGCTACCTGCAGCCAGCTCATACTCCTGAAGGCGACGAAGGCGCGGCCGCTCACATCTTTCAGATTTCCATTGTCCTGGTGGCGGTCATGATCCTGGTGTTTCTCGCGAGTGGGGGTTGGAAACATCTATGGCAAAGCACGCGACTTTTAGCCCTTCCGGCCGGATTTCTGGCTCTTGCGTTCGCAGCTTTGTTTTATCTCGAGCACTTCTACCTGGCGCCGTGAGCCAGTTCGACCCTTCTCAGCATGCTCTCCGAATAAGTTCGCAGTTGTATCCCCACAGCTGATCGCGAACATACGGCGGGAGCGTGGACTCGAATCGCTCGACCACGTTGAAACCGCTCTGGCGGAGAAAATCTCGCACTAGTTTTTTCGTCCGCAGCCGGGAATCCCCAGCCTTCTGCGCAAGAAAGTCGTGGCACGAGATACACACTGCCTCTGTCTGTTTCAGAATCTCGGCCATACCCTGAATTGCCTCGCGCTCCGACCCCTCTATGTTCATTTTGAGAAAATGCACGCGGCCGAGATTCAATCGGCGATGGAGGTCATCGACCGTCATTGCCGGAACAGTGACTCCTACGATCCCCCCGACGCGATTGGCGAGATATTCGGTGTCATCCTGGATCGTCACAACCGAGACGCCGGGTTGGGTCACCGCGGCAAAAATGGGAGTGACGTTCTCTAGCCGGTTGTGCCTCGCCATCTTTGCCAGACAGCGAAAAGTACGGGGATGCGCTTCCACGCAAATGAGCTTTCCGTTCTCGCCGACAGCGCGTGAAAAGGTGAGCGTCTCTTCGCCGACGCCGGCGCCGATATCGACGATTGTGTCGCCGGGTTTCGGCGTGTATCCCCAGAGAAAATTTTGACGCGCGGTGGCATCAATCCGCCCAAGGTTGAGCCGCAGGTAAGGTTGATGGTAGGCGAAGTAGCCGCGCGAAGTTTCGTGCATCCAGATGCCGTCTTCAACGAAGATGCGGCGGAGGCCGTTGCCCTGCAGACGGGCGAGCCGGTTCAGCAGCGGCAGCGAGACGGATTGCAGGCCTTTACGATTGATCAGCGATTTCAGGGTGTCGGCGACGGGCATGTATGCAACTCATCCAGCCTAGCCTTAAATCTCTCCGAATCCTGTGATCGGGCTTACACGAAAAACGTGATGAATCGTGTTGCGAGGGAACCAGATTGGGACGGGTAATTGACATTCCCGATTCGTAGTTACCAAGGCACCAACGTGCCGGCGTCTTTATGCGTTAATCTGCCAAGGAGTCATCTCTTACTTCGTCTCTAAGATGCGCCTGCTCCGATTCTTCCGCCCTTCGCATCAGCACACGGCGCTGTCGGCCACGCTGCTGCTGATGTCGACCATCACGCTCTCGCGCGTGATCGGATACGTCCGCGAGGCTTACATTGCATATGCCTTTGGCGCGGGGCAGCAAACCGATGCCTATGTGGCGGCATTCACTCTGCCCGACTGGCTGAATTACATCGTCGCCGGAGGCAGCGCAGCGATTACCTTTATTGCGATCTACACGCGCTTTGTGGCTGAAAACCGCAAGGAAGAAGCGCAGAAGACCTTTTCCATCGTCATTACGGTCATGACGACCGTGCTGGTTATCGGCACCATCATTGCCGAAATCTTCACGCCGCAATTCACCGGCTGGATGTTCCACGGCTTCAATCCGCGACAACTCGATCTTTGCATTCACCTCACACGTATTTTGCTGCCGGCGCAGATTTTCTTTTACGTTGGCGGAGTTGTTTCAGCGGTCTTGCTCTCGCATCGGCTGTTTCTTTTCCCGGCATTCGGACCGCTGCTTTACAACGTCTTCATCATTGGAGGAGGCGTAATTGGCGGACGCCAGTTCGGCATCGCCTCTCTCGCTTATGGCGCGCTGGTCGGAAGCGTGGTCGGACCGTTTCTCATTAACGCCATCGGCGCGGCACAGATCGGCACGGGATATCGGCCCTCGTTCGACATCAAGAACCCTGCCTTTCGCGAGTGGGTGCGTCTGTCGATCCCACTCATGCTCGGCGTCTCGCTCGTGGCCGCCGATGACTGGATCCTGCGCTACTTCGCTTCGAGCGGCATCGGTGATATTGCCCGGCTGAATTTCGCCAAGCGCCTGTTTGCCGTGCCCATCGCGATTCTCGGGCAGGCCGCCGGACAAGCTTCGCTGCCGTTTTTCACGCGCCTCTACGGCGAGAAGAAATTCGAGGAATTTGCCGCCACGGTGAACGCGTCGGTCTATCGCATCACGGCCGCGTCTCTGCTGATGACCGGCGGGATGGTCGCCATGGCGCTGCCCGTCGTCGATCTCGTCTACCGACGCGGCAGCTTTACTTTTGCCGATTCGCAATCCACCGCGCTCTACTTCCTTTGGTTCTCGCTGTCGCTCGCCATGTGGTCGAGCCAGGCACTCTACGCGCGCGCCTTCTATGCCTCGGGCAATACGCTCACGCCCATGGTCGCCAGCAGTTTGATCACGATCGCGTCGCTGCCCATGTATAAGCTGCTTTTCCATACCTTCTCGGTCACGGGCTTGGCAGTAGCATCGGATCTTGGCATCGCGGCCAATACCATCGTTATCGCGCTGCTGCTACACATTCGAGGAATGGTGCCGCTCGGCGGACTCAACTGGAAAGAATTAGGCAAGTCAGCGCTGACGGGAGCAGTCTCGGCCGTGCTCAGCTACGAGGTAATCAAAGGTGTAGCGTTGAACGGCAGCCGAAAAGGCGACCTCATGGCGGTCGCTCTTGGCTCACTCACATGGGCAGCGGCCGTCGCGGCAGGACTTTGGCTGTTGCGCTCGGAACTGCCGGGCGATCTTAGGAGAAAACGGCCAACAGCTTTTCCGCGCGTGGCCGAGAGACAGGCAACGGAGACCTTGCAGGCGGGAAAAGAACCGTGAGAAGGCTTTCGCTATTCGCTTCTGCCTTGTAGTTCTATGCGGCGAAATATCCAGCAGCTAAGACAACAAAAAGCAGCGGCGATCAGCAAGGAGCGAAGTCCCGAGAAGACGAGCGGCGAAAAGAAAACAGCGATTTAGCGAGAAGCGAAAAACAAAAAGGGCATTCCCATTCGACAGGAATGCCCATTATTTTTACGATTCAGCCGGGTGGCCCATGGCCGACGGCCTGAGGCCGAGAGGCCAGAGGCGAGGGTCCGGTTTATTATGCTCTCGCCGCAATCGCCGGCTCAGCAATGGAAGCCGCAGCGGCCTTGGAGTCTTCAGGCTTCGATCCGGCCTTGCGGATGTCGATGCCGCCCTTGAAGAACGCGCCATCTTCGATCGAAATGCGCGCCGCCACGACGTCGCCGGTCAGCGAGCCATCGCTTCGGATATCTACGCGGTCACTGGCGGTCAGGTTGCCACGCACTTTGCCGAGAACCACGATCTCTCGCGCGTTGATGTTCGCCGCGACCACGCCATTGCGGCCCACCGTCACGCGATTACCCGAAAGATTGATCGATCCCTCGACCCTTCCATCGATGTACAGAGATTCCGAACCGGTCACTTCACCTTTGATCACCAGTGATTTGCCAATCGTGGCTTGGTCCGAAGTCGTGGTCGTCACCGGTCGCGGAGCAGCAGGCGGTTCGCTTACCACTGACGAGGTTGGAGCAGGCGCGCTCGGACGTTCCGGCTCAGCCGGCCGGGCAGGTGTCGCAGGTTGATTCGTGGGCTTCCACATTGTGCTAAAAATCCTTTCCTGATTAAGGGATTCACAATTACCGCCGCATTTCGGTAGCCAAAACGATTCTACTCCCGACTTTCGTTCTCAGTGCTGTGGAAATCCCGGATTTTATAGGGATTTCCGTGGTTCCCCCTACGATCCTCTCCGCTCGGAATTCACCGCGTTCGTGTAATCGCTTCCCGCTTTCGACCCATTTCTTCCCGGTTTGGCTCGGTTGCTGCATCGCTCTTCCACAGCAGGTCGCACCCAATGGCGATACTATTGTCGCGATGAATCCCAGGCCCCACACAATTGCATCGCCGTCG
>DATJNC010000051.1:0-6748 GCA_035508395.1 Terriglobales bacterium
CACCACACCCAACAACATTTCCAATCTGCTCTCGATCGAAGAGGAATATCCCCCGCCACAAATCGTGGTCGACCAGGTGCTCAACAAAAACTGGAAAGCCGATTACGATCGCTCCGTCCACGATCCCGAAAGTTTCTGGGCCGAACAGGCGCGCAAGTTTGCCTGGACTCAACCCTGGTCGAAGATCCTCGACTGGGACGGCGTGCACCACAAGTGGTTCCTTGGTGGCAAGACCAATATCACCATCAATGCGCTCGACCGCCACGCCAACACCGAGCGCCGCAATCGCGCTGCATTCATCTGGCTCGGCGAGGATGGTACCGAGCGCATCGTCACCTATGGTCAGCTGTATCGCCACGTTTGCCGCTTCGCCAACGGATTGAAGTCTCTTGGCGTGCGAAAAGGCGATCGCGTCGTCATCTACATGCCGCTTACGGTAGAGGGCGTGATCTCGATGCTTGCTTGCGCCCGCATCGGCGCCATTCACTCCGTGGTTTATGCCGGCTTGGGTCATGCCGCGCTGCGCGAGCGCATCACCGACGCAGAGGCTAAGGTCGTCATTGTTGGCGATGTTGGATTCCGGCGGGGGAAGACGGTTCCACTGAAGCCCATTGTTGATGAGGCCCTCGACGGCGTCGAGTTTGTGGAAAAGGTAGTTGTTTACGCGCGCCATCCCACCGAGCTGCGAGGCCGCGAAATCGATTTTGCCGAACTCATGAAATTTCCTCCCGAGTGTCCTGCCGAGGAGATGGATTCGGAAGACCCCCTATTCCTGCTCTACACATCCGGTTCCACTGGCAAACCCAAAGGCGTCCTCCACGTGCATGGCGGATACATGGTGGGCACTACCTACCACCTCCGCAGCTTCTTCGACGTCGGCGAGCGCGATATCTTCTGGTGCACCTCCGACATCGGCTGGGTCGTCGGACATTCTTATATCGTCTATGCCCCGCTCTGTGCCGGAGTCACGACGCTGTTTCGCGAAGGTGCGATCGACTATCCGCATCCAGGTATTGCATGGGAGATCGTCGAGCGTTACGGCGTCAGCAAGATGTTCACTGCTCCGACGGCACTACGCATGTTCATGCGCTTTGGAGAGCAATATCCGCAGAAATACGATCTGACCTCTTTGCGCGTGATTGCTTGCGCCGGAGAGCCCCTGAATCCCGAGGCCTGGCGCTGGGCACAGACGTATCTTGCGGGCGATGGCAAGTGGGGGTACGTCGTCGACAACTGGTGGCAGACGGAACTCGCCGGTCCGGCGATCGGGACCCCACCTACATTTCCCATGCGTCCGGGAAAATGTGGTGTTTCTGTTCCCGGGTCAGAGGCCGATGTGGTCGACGAGCAGGGCAAGCCGGTCCCTCCGGGAGTTGGTGGCCGCCTCGTGTTAAAGCGTCCATTCCCCTACATGCTGCGCACGGTTTGGGGAAACGCGGCGCGATATGAGCGTGATTGGCAAATGATCCCAGGCTGCTATGTGACGGGCGATGTGGCCGTGAAGGATAAGGACGGCTACATCACTGTGCTCGGCCGTGCCGATGACGTGCTCAACGTCGCCGGCCACCGCATCGGCACCGCGGAAGTCGAGAGCGCGCTGGTTTCGCATCCTGCCGTTGCCGAGGCTGCGGCGATCGGAATTCCGGATACCTTGAAGGGTGAGACGATCAAGTGCTTCGTCCAATGTCGCGCCGATCACACCCCATCCGAGGCGCTTGCGGCCACGTTGACCGAGCATGTTCGGCGCGAACTGGGGCCCATCGCAACCCCATCCGCGATCGAATTTGTGGCGGCTCTCCCGAAAACGCGATCGGGCAAAATCTTACGGCGTTTCCTCAAGGCGAAAGAACTCGGCCAGGACGCCGGGGACATTTCGACGATGGAAGGTTAAAAAACGTCGAATCGCAGAGAACGCGGAACTCTCTCGAACGGATCGGATTCTTCATAATCCTCTTGCCGGCCGTCTCGCGCTCCGCGTTCTCTGCCGTTGTTTTGGTGGACCTCCGGCGGTCTTCTCCAGGCCTGCTGGTCTCTTGGGTCGAAGCAGGGCCATCAGATTTCGCTTTTTGCCGTCCTGGTCATTAACTCCTCAATGGCTTGCTGTGGCGATTTTCCTTCTTCGAGGATGGCGAACATCTGCTCGGTGATTGGCATCTCGATGTCGTTCTTGCGAGCCAGTCCAACCGCCGCTTTGGTCGTAAAGACACCTTCGGCGACCGCGCCATGCATGCCCTGAATGATCTCTGGCAACTTGCGGCCCCTGCCTAGCTCAACTCCGACAGTGCGGTTGCGCGAAAGGTCGCCGGTGCACGTCAGCACCAGATCGCCGAGCCCCGCCAATCCCGCCATCGTATCGAGACGTCCGCCGCAGGCGACGACCAGCCGCGCAATCTCGGCCAGTCCTCGCGTTACCAGCGCGGCAATCGAGTTATGTCCGAGCCCAAGGCCATCACAAACTCCAGCCGCGATGGCGACGACATTTTTCAACGCCCCGCCCAGCTCAACTCCGACCACGTCGTCATTCGTGTAGACGCGAAAGCGCGAGCCATTGAAGGCCTGCTGCACGTCGCGCGCCAGTTCGGTGTCGACCGAGGCCACGGTTACGGCAGTTGGATCACCTCGTGCGACCTCCTTCGCAAACGAAGGCCCGCTCAGCGCTCCCAAGCGCGGAGAGAAATGCCGCTTACGCAGCACATCTTCGATCACTTCCGTCATGCGCAGCAGAGTCGAGCCCTCAAGTCCTTTTGTGCAACTGACGATGAGCTTGTCCTCACGCAGAGATGACGCCATCCGCTCGAAGATGGCGCGGCAATGCTGCGACGGCATGACGCTTACCACGATTTCGGCATCCTCGAGTGCGGTTTTCAAATCGCGCGTAGCATGAATCGATTCCGCCAGTTGGAAGCCGGGCAGGAATAACTCGTTCACGCGGTGATTTGCAATGCTTTCCACGACCTCAGGCTCATGGGCCCACAGACAAATTGTGTGCGTTTCCTTCCGGGCCAAGGCAAGTGCCAGGGCCGTACCCCAGGCGCCCGCCCCGATGATAGCCATGCGACTCATCCGCGTTCTGCCCCCGATTTAGCGCCGAGTTTCTCGCCGAGTCTCGGTTCCGTTCCCGCGATCAGCCGGCCGATGTTGCGGCGGTGTTTCCAGATAATGAGCACCGAGACGATCGCGATAATCAGCAGCTCCGGCGGACTCTGATATTCCCCGATAGCCCATGCCAGCAGCGGGAAGGCTGCTGCCGCCGTGACCGATCCGAGCGAGACGTAGCGGAAGGCCGCGGCCAAAATCACAAAGAGCAGCAGCATGCAGACGATTGACTTGGGGGTAAGCAGCATGAAAGCTCCCAGGCTCGTGGCTACGCCTTTGCCTCCGCGAAACTTGAGCCACACGGGATACAAATGTCCAACCACCGCAAACATCGCCGCCACTGACATCAGCAGGTGACGATCCGGTCGGTCGAATACGGTGCGCGCGAGCACGACCGCGGCGAATCCTTTTGCGGCATCGAAAATGAGCGTGGCCAATCCGAGCCCCGGCGATTTGCGCGCCACGTTTGTGGCACCGATGTTCCCGCTTCCGCTGGCGCGCACATCGTCGCCCGTGAATATTCGTACCAGCAGATAGCCGAACGGAATGGAGCCCAATAGGTAGCTGAATGCGGCCGTTAACAGATAGGGAGTCATCGTTTCGTGCAGTAATACCTTGTCTTAGCAACAACGTTTGCCATCAGTGCTAGCTTTCAGGCGGAATCGGCCTCGTCGATTCTATTGCTGGCTGATTTCGGGCCTCGTCAGCTGGTCTTCGTGCGACTGCGAAAGGGACCTACTCGTTCCGCGTCATCGGAAACCTCTCCAGCATGGTGTACCTCGATCCTGTCGGCGATAAATGGCTCTGGTAGAGGATAAACTTGTCTGCGATCATCGTGCCGAAGTCGATCCTCCCGCTTTCAGATTCGCTCATACCGGCTAGCCGCTTCTGAAGCGTGGCAAAGACTGAATTCGGCTTGTCGCCTTTTCTCCACTTTGGATCGCCCGACCGCATTTTCCCGTGTGCGCCCGCGCGGGCCAGGGTCAAATGCGGGCTGAACCCCCGTTCTTCGCGTGGAATGCCGAATTCGTTTACTGCCTTATCAATTTCCGCCGCCAGTTCGGCAAGAACTGGCCCTGCATATATCCCGATCCAGAAGACGCGCGGAGCATTTGCCGTCGGAAAGAACCCATAACCCGACACGCCAATTTCAATCGGCTCGCTTTGAATCCTCCTCAGCCGTTCCCCAATCGCGGCTGCCTGTTCCGGCTTTTGTTCCCCGATGAACTTCAGGGTGATGTGCAGCGACTCGGCAGTTACCCATCTAGCTTCTGGCGAAAACCCGCTGACACCTTCCATGAAACGCGCAATCTTCCTCCGGATTGCGTCGTCAAGATCGATCCCGATGAAGATCCGCATATCGTTTACAGCAGAGCCCTGCGAATCATATCCAGCGCCTGCTGCGTAGCAAACTGGCGGATGCGCGCGCGATCGCCCGGGAAATTCCGTTCGACTACCTGCGTTCCTTCATCTCCCGCTAAGGCGATGTATACTAAACCGACTGGCTTTTGCTCCGTTCCGCCGGTTGGTCCAGCAACTCCGGTAATTCCAACTCCATAGCTCGATAAGCAGCGCTTCCGAATGCCTTCCGCAAGGGCTCGGGCGACTTCAGGGCTTACGGCGCCGTGCTTATCGATCATTGTCTTGGGGACGTTGGCGAACTGCGTCTTCAGCGCATTTGAATAAACGACTGCTCCACCGAGGAAATAGCGCGAACTGCCGCTCAGCGAAGTGATCCGCTCGGCCAGCATTCCTCCGGTACACGACTCTGCGGTTGCCAATGTCATACCGCGCATCTGCAGCAGATAGCTCACGATCTGCTCGATGGTCTCTCCCTTACGCGAGAAGACGAAGTCGCCCATCTCGTCCTCGATCTTCTCGGCGAGTTCCTCAACGCGTGCTTCCGCATCAGATTGCGAATCCTTGCGGCATCGCAGGTGCAGCTGAATCTCTCCGCCACCCGCGAGAATCGTCGTTTCCACATCCTTGTACGTCGTGTAGATCGGGGCCACACGTGCGTCTACCTGGGACTCGGCAATCATTGCCAACTTCAGCGTTCGGGTGGCGATGTGTTCGGCTGGAACCTTCGCGCGCAGACGGGACATGCACTCGCCTTCCATCAGCGCCTTGAGTTCATAAGGCACACCGGGAAGGAGAATCAGGATGCGTTCGTGGCCGTCGTATCTGCCGCTGATCCACTGCCCGGGGGCGGATCCCATCGGGTTCGGAAGTACTACGGCATTGGCAATCACATCTGCCTGCTTCAGATTGTTCGGGGTCAGCTTGTAGCCGCGTTTGGCGAATCGCTCTTCGAGCTTTGCGATGATGGCGGGATCGCGAGTCATTCCAAGTCCCAGCGCTTCGGCGACTGATTCGCGCGTCAGGTCATCTTCGGTAGGACCAAGGCCACCAGAGAAGATGACGATGTCCGATCGCCGCATCGCCAACTTAGTTGCGGACGTAAGATTCTCGCGGTCATCGCCCACGATGGACTTGAAACGGACTTCAACGCCAAGTTCGTTCAGCTTCTCGGTCAGGTAGAGCGAGTTGGTGTCCTGGCGATGAGGCGTGAGCAGCTCGGAGCCGACGGCAATGATCTCGGCGTTCACGGGTAAAAGTGTAAATGAATCATGCTGGGCATGAGAGGACCAACGGAACAGGAGGAAAATGCTTGCTCCCGGGTGACTGATCACTGACCACTAATCCCTAGCAACTGGCTCCTGCTGCGTCATGCAGTGAATGGCCCCAAATCCCCAGATAAGATCGCCGGAATAGATCGGAACGATCTCGCGGGTGGGGAAGTGCGCGGCGAGAATGTCGAGGGCAATGCGGTCGTTGGGATCGTTGAAGACCGGCACCAGCACCGCTCCATTGCCGATGTAGAAGTTGGCATAGCTCGCGGGCAATCGGCGGCCTTCGAAGACGACGGGGCGAGGCATGGGAATTTCGACGACATTCAGGCGTTTGCCATCCTGATCGCGAGCCGCGCGCAGACGGCCGAGATTGTGGTTAAGCGCCGAATAGTTGGCGTTCTGCGCGTTGGGCTCGACCATGGTGACGACTGTGTCGGGCGCGACAAAGCGCGCGAGATCGTCAACGTGGCCGTGCGTGTCATCGCCCTCAATTCCGTCGCCGAGCCAGATAACCACCTGAATTCCTAAATAGTCAGCCAACATGTGCTCGTACGCAGCGCGATTCATGGCGGGATTGCGCTGCTGCGTGGTCGAAAGCAGGCACTCTTCTGTTGTGAGGAGCATTCCGCGGCCGTTGACGTCGATGGAGCCGCCTTCCAGCACGACTCTGTGCGCTTCGGAATTCTGGTCGGTGAAACTCGGTTCCACGACTCGCGCTCCTGCCGTCTTGGCCATGCGCGCGCCAATTTTGGCGTCGAGCTTGTAGTTGTCGTACTTGGCCCAGGCGTTGAAGCGGAAGTGAAGGGCGAGGAGCGCGCTGGAAGCTACCTTTCGGGCCTCTGCGTCAGTTCGGTTGAGGGAATAGGGATCTTTCGATTCCGCGGGATCATCTGCTTCGCGGATGATCTCACTTCGCTCAGGATGACATCGTGTGAGGAAAATACAGCCGGAATCGCGCATCCATCCGCGATCAGTGCGCCAGCGGTGGAAGACGACATTTTCGGAGAACGCATCGGCTC
>DATJNC010000052.1:0-8704 GCA_035508395.1 Terriglobales bacterium
CGCTTTTCTTGCTCCTCCAGAGCGCCCGAAATTCAATCCCCAAGGCCCTCCGCCAAAGCACATCAGTGCGAACGCGATCGTAGCCACCGACATCGGAAACTCGTACCCTCCCTGCCCGGTCAACCCGTTCTTGAAGTGAACTTTCCAGATCGCCACGCACATCTCGATCACAAACGCGAGAGAAAAGAAGCGCATGAACAGGCCCAGCACAATCCCGATTCCTCCAAAAAATTCCGTCCCCGCCGAAAGATATGCCAGTTGTCGCGGCAGCCCCAGCGATCCCACCATGTCCATATGATGATGAAAGCCGCCAAACACCTTGTGATACCCGTGCGCGATCAGGATCGACCCCAATACGAGTCTCATCACCAATAACGCCAATGGCTGGAGTCGATTCAGAAAGTCAAAGTTCACACCTCACCTCCGCAGTGATTGATCCAGTTCTAATGATTAGCCGGCAGATGACTAAGTTAGCAGATGGCCGG
This sequence comes from Terriglobales bacterium, assembly GCA_035508395.1. Classification (GTDB taxonomy): domain Bacteria; phylum Acidobacteriota; class Terriglobia; order Terriglobales; family Acidobacteriaceae; genus Acidiflorens. The sequence goes on from DATJNC010000052.1 coordinate 486, forward strand.
AGCTAGAAGATGACTGAATTACCAAATAGGATGCGCCTTCTGATAAGCGATGTCATCCTGAGCGGAGCCGGGTGCCCCGTCCTCTCGCGAGCCGGAGGCCCGCAGCGCACGCGCTGTTCGTACGCTAGGGTGGAGAAGCGAAGGGCGGGATTCCACAAAAGCCGCGAACCGAAACCTGTAGCCTGAAGCCTGTAGCCTCTACCCTTGAAAACCTACCACTCCGAATATGGCCGGCCATCGCTTCCGATTTTATCCGAGCCGCTGTGCACGCCATAAATCCCGGTATCCGTCTGATACAGCGATAGCAGAGACGGCGGATCGTCTTCCACCACCCAGGTTTTACTCCCCGTAATGTCATTCGGAATTTCGCTGATGTAGCCCGCCGTTCGCAGGTCTTCCAGCGACTGCGGCGGCTTTTGTTTATCCAGCGTGTACTGGAAGATAACCTTGTTCAGCGTCTCCAGGCTCTGCCGGAACGCGTCTTCGTTCGCCACGTTGACACTGCGGCTGTAGATCGGCATGGCCACCGCCAGCAAAATGACGATGATGCTGATCACCACCATCATCTCGATCAGCGTGAACCCGCGGCTGCCACCTTTGCGCGCGATCGTCATTCCCCGTCACTTCTTCCAGCTCGAATACGTGCCCGACCCATCGCTGGCCATCTCATCCGAGCCGCTGTGCACGCCCGCAATTCCCAATTCTTCCGCATTCCACGCATTCTGCGGATCCTCCTGCTCCAGTTGCCAGCTCCCGTTGTTGCCGGTGATGTCGTCAGGAATGAATTTCAGATAGCCCGCGTCCACCAGGTCCTGCAGCGATTGCGGCGCTTTCTTCTTGTCGTAGGAATATTGTTGGATGACTTCGTTGAGGACCTTCAGATTCTGATGCAGCCGCGCTTCTCTCGCCCGCGTGATGCTCTGGTTATACATGGGCAGCGCGATCGCCATCAGCACGCCCATCAGCACGATCACGATGACCATCTCGATCAGCGTGAATCCTTGCTCGCGCGCTTCGCCCCGCCTTCTCATCTACCAATCCTTGTATTTCGTTCCGTCCAAAGCTGTGTCCTGCGACTTCGTATACACATCGAAAACGTTCTGCTCGCCCCACGAATCCGAATCCGGATCATCCTGCTCTGAGCGCATCCCCCATTCCGCCTTGCCCGTCATCGGATCGATCGGAATCTTTCGCAGGAACTTCAGCTTCTTCCCGTTCACGTCCTCGCCTTTCACCAGGGTCTCCAGGTCAGGCGGATAGTTGTCACTGCCTAATTTCGTCCGGAACGCGCTGTGGTCCGCCGCATCCTTGTAACGATCAATCGCGTCCCGTATCGTCCACAACGCCTCGCGCAGCTCGTGTTCCCGCTCGCGCTTGTAGGCAAACTTCAAGGCGGGCACGGCCATCCCCGTCAACAGCACCAGGATGGTCGTCGCCACAATCAGCTCAATCAGCGTGAATCCGCACTGTCCCTTCCCGCTTCTTCGGCCCATACCTGGTTTGATGCCGCCAGCTCTCATAACGAGTGGTTACTGAATCGTAACTGCCGCTTGCGCCCCATTCATCGGGATGGGCTGCATCCCCGGATCTCGCGCCCCGCCCCGTGTAATCACCAGGGCCGATTGCCCCGGCGACTTCGCCATCATTGTCAGCGTGACCACCGCCCCCTGTCCTGAAACCGCTCCCGAACCTGGTGGCCGCGATGCCGTGATCTGCAAGTTGCCGCTCGTCGGATCATCGCGGAATGCTAGTGCCACCGCTTGCCCGTCCTGTGACAGGAACCCTCCATTGGATACATTCAGCACCTGCAACTGGTTCGGGTCGTAGCTCACCTGCACCGGAACCGATGACACATTCTGCCCGCCGCTGACCATCACGTTCACCGTGAATGTGGAGCCTTTCGTTTGGTTCACAACCGGCGGATCAAACAGGAACGACGCCCCGGTCGGATTCTGGCCCTGTCCCGATGCCCCCTGCGGCGGCGTCACAATCGGAGCCTGCGGTACCGGCGTCGCACCCGACGGAGCCGCCGGGTTTGCCGCTTTCGTCCCTCCCAGCGTCAGCTGGATCGCATTCGCTGTCCCCACATCAAGCAGCTCCGCGCTACGCGAGACTTCCGGCCCGCGGATAATGTGCGGCACCAGAACAAAAACAATTTCCGTCTCCTGGTTCTCCGTGTTGACCTGCGAAAACAGGTACTTCAAGATCGGTATCGACGCTAGCCCCGGGATGCCGCTGATTGCCTTCGTCTGCTGGTTTTCCAGGATTCCTCCCAACAGGTTCACCTCGCCATCCTTCAGCCGGATTTCGTTCTCCACCTTTCTCTGCCCGATTACCGGCTGGCTGATGCCGCCAATATTCTGATAGCTGGTTACCGCCGAAACATCCATCGAAAGCTTCAGCGAAACCTCGCGCCCCGCGTGCACCCGCGGCGTGATATCGATATTCACGCCCACATCCAGGTACTGAAACTGTGTGTTTACCAGGGGGTTAATACCCACTCCTCCAATACCAGGCTGGAATGACCCCGTCGCCACCGGCACCCTTTCCCCTATCTTCAGCGACGCTTTCTGCCCATCCAACGCCCGCACCTGCGGATTCTGCACGATCTTCGATGTGCTATCGCTCAGCAGAGCCGTCGCCGTCGCCTGCCCCAGCGTCACTTGGAAATCCGTCGCGTTCAGCTGGTCAAATGTGTTCAGGTTGAGTCCGTTACTCGTTGTCCCTGTCGTTGTCGTCGTCCCGGATGTCGTGCTCGTCGTCGGCGTGGTCGTCGAAACGTTGGGCTGCAATTGCACACTCACGCTCGTCGGCGGGCTGATGCCGAGTTGTTTCATCTTGTCCCGGCTGACTTCCATCACCGCCACATCGATCAACACTTCTGGCTTCGCCTTATCAAGGTCGTCCACTAGCTTCTGCGCCAATGCAACTTGGTCCGGCGTGCCGCGCACCACAATCGCGCTCTGCGACGGCAGTTGCTGAATCCGGCTCACCTCCAGTATCGTGCGCATCGCGTTCACGACGTCCTGCAATTCGGTCGGCTGCGAAAGATTGGAAAGATAGAAAGTTTTAAGGACGTTTTGCTCCAGCTCTTTCCGTTTTGCGGGATTGTCTTGCGCGACGAAAATCGTGTTCGGCGTTACCGGCCGCCAGAACGTCTTCGACTCCAGCGAAATGATCTGTAGCGCCTGCTCAAGGGTCACTCCGTTCAGCTCGATCCGGACTTGGCGCGGCGTATACTCCGGATCGAACAGCACATTGATCCCCGCCAGCTTGCCCACCGTCTCGTAAATGACGTTCGTCTTCTCCGTCAGCTTCAACGTGATCGGCGCATTCGAAATCGGCGCCAGTTCCACCGGGCCTTGCGCCTGATCCAGCATCCGCCGCAACATCGAGGGAGGTCCGCCCGACGCCTGCGGCGGCGCGTTCGGTCCTTCTTTAATCATCTGCATCGTGCGCCGCAACTCCTGCTGCGCGATGTACGACGAAGGATCGATCTCCAGCGCCTTCTCGAACTCCGTTTTCGCTTCGTCCAGTTTGCCCTCGTCCCTGGCCACTTGCCCGCGATGCACGTGTGACGACGCCGCCAAGAACCGGTTCCGCTCATACGCCGTCCGATACCTCAACTCCTTCGGTTGCAGGTTATATGCCTGCTTGAAATATTCGTAAGCCTTCTCATAGTCCTGGCGGGCCTGCGCATCCTCGCCTTTCGCGTACAACTTCTTGGCAGAGTCGGCTGCAGTGCCAGAAAGCCCAAAACAAAGCACAATTAAGAGGACGGCAGTCGGACGTAACAGGCGTGTCATTCAATAAACCTCATCTTGATTCCCTCTCGCCGGGATTTCACCCCGTCGCACTCATAGAAATGCGTTAAAAACCGTGGGGCGGGCGCCCAAAAAACGGCCATTACACGCAAAAATTTCCCGAAGGTCGGATTATAGCATCGCCTCAATTGGCTCCCGAAGTTATTGGTGGGTCGATGTTTACAATCATTAGTACCTGTACCTGAGATCGGGTCTTGGGTCTCATGCCTTGGGTCTCAGTCATGCGCTAGGTCAAAGAAGAAGCGATTTTCGTATCGCCGAGGCGCGATCCTCTCAGTCTCCGGAACGTCGCTTGCGTCTGGCTTCGTGTTCCTAAGACGTAAGACGTTTCGCAACCTGACCTCCGCGATCGTGTTAGCTTCTTCTTATTACAGATGGCCAAACACACCACCCACCAGACCCAATCCAACCGGGAGAAGAATCCTCGCCGTCAGCCGACGGCTACGGGGGAGAAAGATGCCGCTAGCAATAGGAACGCGGCTCACAACTACTTCTTGCTCGAAAAATTCGAAGCCGGCATTGTTCTCACCGGCACCGAGGTCAAATCCGTTCGCGCCGGCAAGGCCAACCTCAAAGATTCTTATGGTTTAGTTAAGGACAACGAGCTCTGGCTGCTCAACTGTCACATCAGTCCTTACGAGCACGGCAGCTACTCCAACCACGCCGCCGAGCGCACCCGCAAGCTTCTCGCTCACCGCGAAGAGATCCGCAAGCTCTTCGGCAAAACCCAGCAGCGTGGCCTCACCCTCATCCCTACCCGCATGTATTTCAAGGATGGCCGGGTAAAAGTAGAACTTGCGCTCGCTCGCGGCAAGCAACAGTGGGATAAGCGCGAAACCGAACGCCGCCGCACCGCCGACCGCGAAGCCCGCGAGGCTATCTCCAGAGCCCGCAAGCACGCCTGATAAACCCTGAATAAATCCTACTTCTGTCATCCCGAGCGGAGCAGAATCGCCCGCTAATAGCGGGCGATATGGGGAGTCGAGGGACCTTGCGTTTTGCATCCATGCAACCACAGAGCCGCGGCCCACCCCGCTTCCTTGTGTTCCCGCCCGTTCTCAGATTGACGTGAACCCGAGGATTGCCTGATCATCTCTCGATGCGCCGCATCCTCGTTCTTCTCGCAATCTCCTTCACCCTCGTTTCCTGCGCCCACAAACCGAACTTCGACGTCGTCCTGCGCAACGGCCTCGTCTGCGACGGCACCGGCTCCCCCTGCACCTCCGGAGGCCTCGCCATCACCGCCGACAAGATCGCCAAAATCGGTGACGTTTCCGCTGATCGCGGACGCATTGACATCGACGTCCACGGCCAGGTCATCGCTCCCGGCTTCATCAATCTCATGTCGGGTGAGAGTGGCCTATTTGCCGACGGCCGCGGCCTCAGCGACTTGATGCAGGGTGTAACCCTCGAAATCTTCGGGGAAGGCGAGTCCATGGGCCCGCTCACCGAATCCATGCGTGCCGAAGAACAGAGCCAGCAGGGAGACATCAAGTACGACATCACCTGGCACACGCTCAACGAAGGCCTTGAAACGCTGGTCCAGCAGGGCATTTCACCCAACATCGCCTCTTTCATCGGAGCCGCGACGCCCCGCGTCAACGTTCTCGGACGCGCCAATCGCGCGCCCACTCCCGCCGAACTGGACCAGATGCGCGAGTTGACCGCAAAAGCAATGCAGGATGGCGCTCTCGGCGTCGCTTCAGCCCTGATTTATCAACCCGGCAACTATGCTAAGACAGACGAACTCATCGCGCTCGCCGAAGTTGCCTCCAAATACAAGGGCATTTACATCTCGCATATTCGCAATGAAAGCGATCACGAAATGGAGGCGATCGACGAACTCATCACGATCTCGCGCCAAGCCAAGATTCCAGCCGAGATCTATCACTTCAAAGTCGCTGGCGCCCAAAACTGGAATCGTCTCCCCGAAGTGATCCAAAAAATCGAGGCCGCCCGCGCCGAAGGCCTCCAGATCACGGCCGACATGTACAACTATCCCGCCAGCGCCACCGGCCTCGACGCCTCTATGCCCACATGGGTGCAAGAAGGAGGTCTCGAGGCGTGGCGCAAACGTCTGCAAGATCCCGCCATCCGCAAACGTGTGAAGCAGGAGATGCAGACCACCACCGTCAGCTTCGACAACGCCCTTCTCACCGCCGGCTCTCCCGATCGCGTGCTGCTCGTTGGCTTCAAAACTGACAAGTTGAAGCCACTCACCGGCAAAACTCTCGGCGAGGTCGCACGCATGCGCCACTCCACTCCCGAAGACACTGCAATGGACCTGGTCATCGAAGACGATTCCCGCATCGAAACCGTTTACTTCGAAATGAGTGAGGACAACATCCGGAGGCAGATCGTGCTTCCATGGGTCAGCTTCGGAGCCGACGCCGATCCCGAAGGCATCGACGGCGTCTTCCTCAAGTTCAGCGCCCATCCTCGCACCTTCGGAAATTTCGCCCGCGTCTATGCCCGTTACGTGCGCGACGAGAAGCTCATGACGGTCCCCGAAGCCGTCCGCAAGATGACTTCCCTTCCCGCTTCCAATCTCGGCATCGCTACTCGTGGCCTGCTTCGTCCCGGATACTTCGCCGACGTCGCTGTCTTCGATCCCTCCACCATTCAGGATCGTGCGACCTTCGACAAGCCGCGCCAACTGGCTACCGGCGTCTCTGAAGTCTTCGTCAATGGCGTCGAGGTCGTCCACAACGGAGAGCACACCGGCGCCAAACCCGGTCGCGTCGTCAAACGCGACCGCAGCTAAATGTTCGTAGTTCTCACGCCGGGATTCTTTGTGGAGACGGGACCTGTCGCGCCTCGGTTCTCACACCTGCCCCCAGTTGCGCGCTCCCGCCTCTGCCGTGGATACTGAATGCACTCAACCATGAACACAAATCTTTCTTCCTCATCCCCTTCGCAACTCGAAACCGATTGCCTTGTTGTCGTAGTCCTCGACCAAACCGAGGAAACCACCTCTAAGAAAGACCAAAGCGCGAAATCAAAGCCTGCACCCTCCGTCTCCGCTTCCGACGCTGCCGTCCGGGACGCTGCCAAGGACGTCGTCTCCAGCGGCGAAGTCACCGGCAAGACCTTTGAAACGACACTGCTGCACCGTCCCCAGGGACTCAAGGCCAAACGCCTGCTCCTCCTCGGCGGAGGCAAAGCAAAATCTTTCTCCTCCTCCGATCTTCGCAAACTCTCGGGCGCGGCCGTCCGCACATTGAAATCAAAAAGCATTCGCAGCTTCGCCTTCGTCGTCCCCGAAACCTCCATTCCGGCCTCCGAAGCCATCAACGCCATCGTCGAAGGCGCCATCATTGGAGAATTTGAACCCGGCTATTACAAGAGCGACCGCACGGCGAACGAACAGAAAATTGACTCGCTCACCATCGTCGCGCAGGGCGACGCTAAGTCCCTCGAGAACGACCTCGACAATGGGCGCATCATCGCCGAATCGCAAAACTTCACCCGCGACCTCGTCAACGAACCCTCCAACCGCATGACACCCACCATGCTCGCCGACCGCGCTAAAAAAATGGCGAAGGAGGTCGGCCTCGAATGCGAGACCTTCAGCACCGACAAAATTAAAGAACTCAAGATGGGCGCATTCTGGGGAGTCGCCCAAGGTTCCGACGAGCCTCCCGCGCTCATCGTGCTTCGCTACGATCCGCCGAACGCGGTCCAAGGCGTTCACCTCGGCCTCGTCGGCAAAGGCATCACTTTCGACACCGGAGGCATTTCCATCAAGCCCGCCGACGGCATGGAGAAAATGAAATACGACATGGCCGGAGGCGCCACCATGATCGGCGTCATGCGCGCCATCGCCCTGCTGAAGCCAAAAGTAAAAGTCACCGCCGTCGTCATGGCCACCGAAAACATGCCCTCCGGCAAGGCGCAAAAGCCCGGAGACGTTCAGATCGCAATGTCCGGCAAGTCCATCGAGATCATTAATACCGACGCCGAAGGCCGCCTCGTCCTCGCCGACGGCCTCACCTACGCGCGCCAGCTTGGCTGCACTCATCTCGTCGATGCCGCCACGCTGACCGGCGCCATTGTTGTCGCGCTCGGCTATATCAACGCCGGAGTCTTCGCCAGCGATGACGCCATCTACGATCGTTTCGCCAAGGCTCTGAAGCAAGCTGGTGAAAAAATGTGGCGCATGCCCCTCGACGACGAATACAAGGAACTCATCAAATCGGGCATCGCTGACATGGCCAATGCCGGCAGCCGCTGGGGCGGAGCCATCTTTGCCGCCATGTTCCTCAAGGAATTCGCCGAGGATACGCCCTGGCTTCACCTAGACATCGCCGGCACCGCCTGGATGGAAGATCAGAAGCCCTGGATTGCGAAAGGCCCGTCTGGAATCGCGCTGCGCAGCCTGGTGGAATTCGTAAA
>DATJNC010000053.1:0-54216 GCA_035508395.1 Terriglobales bacterium
CGGGGGCATTCTCTCCGGGCACACGTCACGGTTTCGCCGTCGCGGGTGGGAACTTCATTAGCGCAAAACGGGTGGCATGTATGCACCCGAGGGCTTACCGGTCTTCGAAGCATCGGCGATATCAGCATTCATTGACTTGCCCGCTCCTACAACGTAGGATTCGCGCGAGAAATCTGGGAACTTTGTCGCGCTACCGGACCATGGAAGCCCAGCACAGGCGTTGCAGGGAGACAAGAACCTGAATGGATCGAAGAACATTTTTGAAGCGATCCAGTCTGACCGCACTGCTGCCACTCTGGCCTCGTTCTCTTCTGGCCGGCGAAACCTTTCGCCGGCGGCGGCCGTCGGATTTCGACTGGCCTTCCAAAACGGCATGGAAACAGCTCAATGATGCAGTCGATGGAAATTTGATCTCTGTGGAATGGCCGCTCGAGGCATGCATAAAAGATGTCGACGGTGCTGCCTGCAAGAGCCTGATTGCCGATATCAAGAATCCGTACTACGTGGGCGACCAGGCTGGCCTGACTCAAACTCTGGGATGGGTGGATGCGTGGTTCACGAAACCGAGCGTATACGCCGTAGCAGCAAAGGATGCCAACCACGTTGCCGCAGCAGTCAATTTTGCGCGTGAAAATAATCTGCGTCTGGTGGTGAAAGGCGGCGGCCACAGCTATCAAGGTACGTCGAATGCAGCGGATTCTCTGCTGATTTGGACGCGGCACATGCACGATGTCACCATGCACGAGGTATTCGTTCCCCGGGCCTGCGATGGAAAACAAGCCCAGCGTGCGGTGACATGTGGCTCCGGCGCAATCTGGATGCAAGCATATGACAGCGTGACCACCAAAGCAGGCGCATACGTGCAAGGCGGCGGATGCACCACGGTTGGGGTCGGCGGACTGGTGCAAAGCGGAGGATTTGGCAGTTTCTCAAAGCATTATGGAACCTGCGCCGCAAACTTGCTTGAGGCTGAAGTTGTAACTGCGGACGGAAAAGTCCAAATCGCGAACGGGTGCACGAACCCGGATTTGTTCTGGGCCCTCAAAGGTGGAGGAGGCGGATCTTTCGGAGTGGTGACCAAGGTGACGCTTCGCGTGCATGACCTTCCCGAATACGCGGGTGGTGCGATTTTCCGGATTAAGGCTTCGTCTGATGACGCGTTTCGCCGCCTGTTGCACTACTTCGTCGGCTTTTACCGAGACAATCTCTTTAACGATCGTTGGGGTGAGCAGGCCCACATCGCTTCCAATAACGTGCTGAGCATCAGCATGGTTTCTCTGGGACTGACTACAGAAGAGGCGAGAAAGGTTTGGCAACCCTTCTTCGATTGGATTACGCGTTCTTCCGGATCTTATACGGTTGAGCCGGGTATGGATCTCGGCAGCATGCTAATGCGGCATTGGTGGGATGCTGAGTGGAGGAAGGAACAGCACCAACAAGCTTTCGAATCAGACAGACGCCCTGGTGCAAGCCCGGTTAATGCATGGTGGACGGGAGACGCAGGCCAGGTAGCCTGGACTATTTACGGCTTCGAATCGCTCTGGCTCCCAGCATCGCTGCTCGAAGATAAATCTCAGGAGCGGCTCGCGAATGCCTTGTTTGCCGGCTCCCGCTACCAAATGATCGAATTGCATTTCAACAAAGGACTGGGAGGAGCGCCCAGGGAAGCTGTCGAAGCAACTCGAGATACCGCGACGAACCCCGCGGTCTTGCATGCCTTCGCGCTCGCCATTGTCGGAGACGCTGGAGGGGGGTATCCAGGAATTCGCGGCCACGAACCCAATGTCGATGCGGCACGAAAATCACGCGATCAGGTCCGTCGGTGCATGAACGAGTTGCGCATGGTGGCTCCCAAGAGCGGAGCTTACGTTTCGGAAAGCAATTACTTCGAGGAAGACTGGCAGGATTCATATTGGGGTAGCAACCATGCGCGGCTGGCATTGGTGAAAAAGAAATATGATCCTACAGGACTGTTCTTTGTGCATAATGGCGTCGGCTCAGAACTGTGGAGCGCCGACGGATTCACCAGGCTCTGATGAATGGGGAGTAACGACTGTCAACCGTTAGCACTCCGCGACGGAGCAATGAATAGCTCGAAGCTTGGCCTTTCCGGTCGCCTTTTTTCACGGGCACTTGAGTGTAAATGGGATTTTGCAACAGTTGATGTCCTGAGATTACGAAAGGCAGCTAGCACCCTTCTCGCTGCAAGCCCTTATGCTGTCAGATAGGAATCAATTTAAGCATGCTTATGATGCTTTCTCGGGAAAAGGGCATAGCGATGGGGCGAGCGGCGCTCCTCACAGCTTTCATCGGAGATGCCGTCTTAAATTGCTGGTCCCAGCAGTCACCACCTTCGAAGCCGAGTGTGCCCGGCGTACTCACCAAATTACACTCGAAGCACGCGTCCGAGCGAACTGGTGCACTTGAGATCGCGTCGGATCAATCCTTGTTGCATTCCCGAAAAATACAGGACGTACTACTCGGGGTGATCGCGATATTGCTTGCTGTGGCGGTCTATGCGCCAGAAAGCTTGCGACGAAAGATTCGTCGAAGCTGGAGTCGGATACCTCATCGAAGTTGGCCAAACCACCGCAGGCCCACTCGACTTCTACACTAGCGCCATTAGGAAACCCCTTCCAATCTGAAATAACTTCGACCAGAAATCCCACATTCGCGTATAAGGGAGAACAAGACCAGCTGAACCAAAACGACACGCCCCCTTGGTTTGCGAGGACTTGTTGGAAATGGAGCCCGAGTGACCGGTCGCTTTGTTTTGAAGATCCGCGATCACCTCGATGATGCCGAAAAGAAGAAGTTCTATAACGAGAAAGTTTTCTCCGAGATCGCGCCACGGTACGATTTCATTACGAGGGCGCTTTCTTTCGGACGCGACAAGGGATGGAAGCGCACACTGGTTTCAATGCTTCCCTTTCACGAAGCCCCTGTTTGCGTTGATCTCGCCTGTGGTACCGGCGACATCGCGTTTCTGCTTGCAGGCAGATATCCCGGTGGGCGCATTGCAGGACTCGACATCACCGAGCCGATGCTGGACATCGCCCGTCAACGGAATCGTCGTCCCAACGTCAGTTTCGTCAATCAGGATATGGGATCGCTTGCATTCGTTTCCGAATCGGTGGACATCGTCACCGGGAGTTATGCCCTGCGGAATGCACCGCACCTCGGAACAGTTATCAACGAAGTCGGACGCGTCCTGAAACCAGGCGGCGTGGCTGCCTTTCTCGATTTCTCCAAACCGAGCGAAAATATCCCGCAGAAGATTGAATATTGGCTTTTGAAGATATGGGCAGGATTCTGGGGCGTACTTTTGCACCGCAATCACGAGGTCTATAGCTATATAGCCGAAAGCCTCCAGCTCTTTCCTGACCGCCCTCAGTTGCGGAATATTTTTCGAGAAAGTGGCTTTTCTATCATCTATTCTCGCCTCTTTTTTGGGGGATTCACTGAACTGCTGGTTGTTCAAAAACTGCCGCATTCTGAACGCCACGAGTAAGGGCTGACTGAATCCGGCTGCTTTACCCATCACCATGTATGGGCGCCGTACTAACTTTCGCGGTATACATAAACATCATGTTCCTGTGTCCACTCAGAATGCTTTCACGCCGGCTCAAGCCTGGCTGGTATCCGGGGGCCAAGCCGAAGCATCGTGGTTTGGCGGCGATTCACGCATCCATCGCTATGCTGGTGCTGTTGGGGCTGGTTCATCCACGGCATGCCCTAGCGGCGAATCCTGAACTTGAGTCTGTCCTAACCGGTTCGCGCCAGCGTATTGAGAAATTGGATTATCGCGCTACGGGGCGACTCACAAAGGTGGACGCTGACGGCAAGCGTACGACTTACAAGTTTCTCGGCAAGGCTCGATGGTTTCCAGATGGTCTGCGGGTGCTTTGTGAAATATCGGGGCCAGGCGGGGAAAGAACGACCATTCTTCTGCATATGACCGCCAATGGACGCGTGACCATCGAAGCGCGGCTTCCTGGCGAGAAAGACGCTAAGGTGTTGGCATTTGAACATTGGAACGACTCACTCGTGGGAACGGACTTCTCCTTCGAAGACATGGTAGAGAACCAGTTCTTCTGGAAGAGTCAACAACTGCTCGCGCCCGAGAAATATGGTGCGCGCGATTGCTTTGTGCTCAAGAGCACGCCGGGCGCTCAGGACCGGACTTACTACGATTCGGCAACTTCATGGATCGACCGTAATATTTTGTTCCCCGTTCGCGTGGTGAAGACGCTACACGGGACCGGAAGGCAGAAGGAATTCCTCTCTTATGCACTGCGGCAGGTCGCAGGCGCGTGGTCTGCGTCGCAAGTCGAGGCAAAGATCGTGGGCAAGCCCGGTTCTTCGATGCTGGCCATCGAAGGGGGCTCGGGAAAGGCGAATCTCGGACTCAAGGACTTCAATATCGGTCAATCCGCCGCTCCCGAAGAAAAAGTGAAATAAATTCAAGTCCCGAGTCGGGCGGCCGCGAACGTCTTTACGGGTTCGGGAGTATCTGCGAAGGTTGCCGTCATCGGCTAAGCTCCGCTTCAGATTCTGCGGTTGGCGGGGCCCCGGATAGACCGCCAGGCCACCAATTCCGGTCGCCGGCAAGTTGCAAAAGTGCCGGCCCGACGATCATCCGCACCGCTGTAGCATCGATGAACACCGCCACGGCAAGGGTAAAGCCCAGCATTTGCACGACCAGAAAACTTCCAAGGGTGAATGCGGCAAAAACGGCAATCATAATCGCCGCAGCGCTCGTGATAAGCCCGGCCGTCCGCGCCAGCCCTTCGATTACCGCTGACCTTTCTGAAAGGCCGCGCCGCCGTTCTTCGAGCACACGGGCCACCAGAAAGACCTCATAGTCCATGCTCAATCCAAAGACGATGGCAAACGCGAGAATCGGCACGATCGGATATACGGAGCGCGTCGGCCCATCCAGCCCAAAGAGTTTGCTGCCGTGGCCTTCCTGAAAAACGAGAACTAATGTTCCGAATGAAGCGCCAACCGAGAGCAGATTGAGCATAATTGCTTTAGCGGCCGCAACCAGAGAACGCAACCCAATCAGGAGCGCGAACAAACTCCCCAATACAACGCCAAGGACCACTCTGGGCAGCCAGACTTTTACCACAGCGTCGTAATCCGCTTCTTGTGCGGAAACGCCCCCGACACGCACGACAGCACCAGGCAGGCCCGTTATCGCCGCGACATCAGAGGAACGTACGTCTCGTACCCATCGTATCTGGTCATTGGGCGAAAGCGCAGCATTGGGCAACAACTCAATCAAGGAAGCTTGTCCATCGCTGCGAAGAAAAGTCTTGCGGATGGCTTCGGGGACCTCGTCGACGGCGTCCGAGGTTTCAGACATCCCCGTGAGAGTTGGAAGAGATAAAACCCCTTGCGCCCTGGGATCGGTCTGGAAGTGCTTAGTCAAGCGACTGACCGCGAGCCAACCAGCTGGCGAGAGCGCTGGAGACTGCAGCGGCAACTCGAGGACGACTCGAAGCGACTGGGCAATTCCCGACCGTCCCATGCTTTGAAGCGTGCGCAGCGCTTGCACCGACTCGGCTCCTGCAGGGAACGAGTCATGGCCGGGAATTCCCGGAGAGATTCTTCGCCCCTGGAACGCAAGCATCAGCAGCGGAATTCCGGCGATCAGCAGAGCCGCCCAGGGCCGGCCTGTTATGAAGAATCCCCAACGCACCCATCGCTGATTTGCAGCGCGCAGGCTCCCCTTGGTTTTGAATCGTCGGGCCCGACCGCGCACTCCGGCGGCATCGATGCGATGCCCGAGCAAACCAAGCACCCACGGCAGAATGAATGTGCACAGCATGACACTCCAAACGGTAACTAACAGGCCGGCTATCCCGATGGAGCGCAATTCGCTGATGGGTACCATCAGCAGGGCTGAAAATCCGATCGCCACTGTCGTGGCCGAGATGATCAGCGTCCGCCCTGCTTGACCAGCGGCAATATCGGCGGCCGGCCCGGGATCATATCCCTCGTTCAGGGCTTCGCGAAATCTGCTCACCATCAGCAATGCATAGTCGATGCCCAAGCCAAGGCCGAGCATCGTGGCGAGATTCTGCACCAGAATCGACAAATGCAGATAATGCGCGAGTATCGCCGCCGTGCCCATTGCCATCGCGATTGAGAGAACTCCAACTCCCAGCGGCAACAGGGCGGCCACGAGACTACCGAAGGCCAGCAACAGCAGCAGAAGGGTTACCGGCATGGCTCGTTCTTCGGCATGTTTGACATCATCAGCGCTGATCTTGCGAAGATCGAAGTTCAGTGCCGTTTCACCGGTAATCTCAAGTTTGATATCGGGATATTGCGACCTTAGTTGGCCTTCCATCCACTCTGCTCGTGCCCTCAGCCTGGGGACCATCGCCTCGATCGCTTCGTCGTGCGGGTCCAAGCCGACGATCATCACGGCCCCGCCATTGTTCCCCGTGAACAGAGGGTCGGGCCAATCCAGACTCGAGACGACACCCGACACTCCAGGCACACTACGCAATGAACTGCTCAAGAAGCCCAATGCATCTGCGCCTTTTGCTGAATCGGCATCCGGAACTCCGCTGATCACCAGGATCACGCGGTGCGCGTATGGAGACTGGAAACGCTCCGACAGTTCCCGATCAACTCTTTCGGATTCCCCGCCCTTGATGTGAACAGCTGTCTCCAGGCGACGTTCGACCTTGTAAGAGAAAGGCGCCAGCGCCACCGCCATGGCAAACCCCGACATTGCCAACCAGAATCGGCGGCGAGCGGCATCATTGCCAGTCTTCAAGCCTGGCATCACCGTGGAAAATCCATGTCATTTCCTCGCTGGCCTGAGAGCATTAAGAGGTCGGTGGTCGGGCACATCCATGATACAAGGTCAAGTTTGATATTCATGGCGCTTTGGCCTCGAGCTGGTTAACGATAGAGACTATGTGAAGTCGTGGTTTTGAGTGAAATTGATTCCATGACAATGTCGGCTCCCACGCCCGAGTAAGCTTTGGTGGTGCGAACCAACCAAGGCTTGGGAGAAAGGAGCCGAACATGCTGATTATAGGTTGTGATTATCACCCGGGCTTCCAGCAAATTACATTTGTCGACACCGACAGCGGTGAGTTCGAGGAGAAACGACTACAGCATCGCGAGGAAGCGGAGAAGTTTTATCGCGAACTGGCAGCGAGAGGCATAGCCAAACGGGTGGGGATGGAAGCCAGCGGGCAGGCACGCTGGTTCGAGCGACTCTTAGCCCAACTCCAGATTGAGTAGGGGTGATACCGAGTGATACCGTTTTTATGGAAAATCGGGCTACTTGCAGAAAACCCAGACTACCGGAGCCGAAGTGCAAAATGTCGTTGCAGACCGCATAAACACTGGCTAGAATCGCTAAGCGTTGGTGTCGCCTCGACTTGACGGAAAGTGGCAAAATAGACTCCGCCATGAAATACCGCTATGTGAACCTTTCATGTAGTTTGCGAGACGCCGCTCCCAATCAATCTTGCGTGGTTTGATCTTTCTTTTTTCAGATCCTTCTTCTACCGACGAGTCATTTTGAGTTGGTTGCGGCGGGCTTGATGTCATCGGCGGCTTTTAGCGCGGCGTCCATCGAACTCGCGTCGATCTGGTAGAGAGTCGAATCGTCCTCTCGCTTGGCAATGTAGCCAGCGCCTGATTTCGCGATTGAGACGCTTTCCATCCGCTTTCCCCCGTCTGACTTCACCTTAATCTCGATAGTTGGATTTGCGAATCCAGCTTCGAGAAACTTGCTGGCCGCAAGATCTCGCAAATCGGAGATGAGCGACTCGACGCTTTCGGCGTCCATTTTCTTTCCGTTGGACCACCAATCTGCGCCCCCTTTGGTCAAGAAATAGGTCTTCGCAGCGGTCTGCATCTCGACATTGCCCGGGTCATCGAAGCCAAAATCGAAGAGCTTCTTGTTCCGAAAATCATCGAGGTTTTTGTCGACTGCCTGAGCAAGGCTTGAGTCCACTTTGTAGGTCCCCTCGACCGCGCTCGATTTCGCGTAGTACGTGTCTTTCTCTTTGCGAATCTGAAGTTCCTGCGTTCCTGATTGATCGGTGACTTTGGCTGTCGCGACCGGCGTGGCACGCGCAAAAGCGACTGCGGGCTTTTGAACGCCTTGATCCGGACCGCTCAAATCCATGCGGGCATCAGTCAGTTTTCGCGCCAGATCGTCGACCTGTAAGCTATCGGCCCGCGACGGTTTCGGTTTCAGGATTTGCCATTCGTTCTTGTCGCGGCCGAACTCAATGGTTTGATTCTTCCGCGTGAGTTCGATCCGACTGATCCTGTCGGAGCTGACCGTTAGCAGCCGCTTGTCCCGGAGATCGTTAAGGCTCTTATCAATGCCGCTCTTGGTGTAGTTGGCGATGGTGAAGACGCGCGGGTCGCCTGCCAGCATTGCATAGCTGGCATTGCCAGTAGGCGTTGTGTCTCCGATCAGAAGCTTCTGAGCTTTATTGTCTTTTTCTGTGATATCGACTTCGACGGCGGGTTGGTCGAGGCCGTATTGCTTTAGATTGGAAGACTTGTCGTCGACCAGGCGCTCGGAATTCAGGGAAGACAACGTAGAAACGGCGCTGGAAACTGCGCTCTGATCAGCATTGACCATCTTGGGCTGAGTAATCTGCCATATGCCGGAATCATTCTTCGAAAGAACGACTGGCTCTGCATCTTTGCGCTTCAGCTCCAGCTTTGTAATCGCCGCGCTATCCAATTTGAGGATTGAAGGCGCGGTAGCGGCAGACGCCTTCTCGGCATCATCACTGGGTTTCTTGTGTTCCGACCAATAAAGGCTGCCGACGAGCACCAGCAGTACAAATGCTGCAAGAATCAGGCTGCGGATCTTCATAGCTGTTTAAGAATCGGAGCGATGCGAGAGTCTCTTACCTCCGCTTCCACCAAACCAGAATACCGGCGACAACAACGATGGAAGGCAGCAAAAACTGACTCACGGCACGCACCCAACTCAGCTGCGCGCCAGTCATGGTGATGCGGCGGTCTTCCCGGTCCTTGGGTCGGATTGAGATCAAATCTTCGTCGGACGATAGCCAGTTGATCGTGTTCAGCGCAAGGTCACTATTTCCATTGAAGTTGATAAATCCATTCGCAAGCCAGGAAGAGCTTCCGACAACGACAAAGCGCCCCTGAGAGTTTTCTTTGCCGGTCTTGTAGGTGCCTGCAGCGGCGATGGTAAGCGGTCCTTTCTTGTTCTTCGGATCGTTAACACTGACCTCGGCGGAACTCAAGTTGGAGGTCGCCAGGCTGCCACTGGAAGAATCGAATAGTTTGTCGACGCTCGTCTTATCGGTGCTCTTGACCTCCAGCGAACGCGACAAAGGGAACCCCGTAGCCGTCCCACTCAGGTCTTTTACGATCGGCTGAGATTCGTAGCGTGTGACCAGCGCGACCTGCGGCCCGAGTCCAACCAGTTGACCGATCGGATTCAGATCAAGAATCAAGTCCTTGCTCGGTGTAACGCCCCAGCTTCCGAGAACGTTCGCGAGTGCATCGTTATCGGCGATTTGCGAATGCGATCCTTTGATCGGAGCATCCAGCATTAGAAGGGCGCGGCCGCCATCTTCCACATATTTCTTGATCGCATCCACCTCCGGCTGTTCATAGTTTCTGGTCGGCCCGGCCACAACCAGTGTTGTGCAGTCGCTCGGGACTTCGGCTTTCTCCAACAGATTGATGGGTTTGGTTTCGTAGTTGTCCTTGCCCAAAAGATCTTTGAAGTGGGAAAGGCCCTCACGGTCGCTGTCATCGAGTTGATGCTCGCCGCTGCCGGTGACGAAGCAGACAGTCCGGGTGGTGTTCTTGAGGTCGCGAATGAAGGCGCCGGTGATGCCCTCCTCGGTCATACTCTTGGCTTCTTCGGTTTTCGCGCCGATGCGAACGAAAGCCGTACCATAGTTGCGGAAGCCGACCTCTTTAGCCAATTGCGGGTTCTTGTCGGGATCGACGTATTCGATCTTTACCTTGGGCGATAGATTGGCATATTGGTCGAGCAGGTCTTTGCCTTCGCGGAAGTGCGTGCTCTGGTCGAAGTACGTAATCGTCGCATCCTGCTTCAGTCCCTTGACGATCTTGGCGGTCTGTTCAGAGAGACTGTAGCGCTTATTCGAGGTCGCGTCGTAAGACTTGTTGAAGCGGTCAGCCAGAACATTGGCGATCACGACTGCTGCAATCACAATCAGAATGTAGACCGTTGCATAGGCCGCGTATTTCGTCTGCCGCGCCTTGATCCACTCGCTCGCCATTACGACCTCCACCGCAGGGATTCCATGGAGCGAGCCGTGAAGAAGAGTCCAAGGAAAATCACCGTAAGATAGAAAACTGCATCTTTGGAATCGAGCACGCCTCGCCCGAAGGACTCGAAGTGAGTGACGACCGACATATAAGAGAGCACACGCGCCCAGATAGCCGTCTCGTATCCGCTGACCCATTCCAGCACCCAGAGCAAAAGGCAAACTCCGAAGGTTGCGGCTCCGGCGATGATCTGGTTCTTGGTGAGCGTCGAAATAAATGTTCCTATCGCGAGCAGAGCGCCTGCTTGCAACAGCAGACCCAAATACCCAACCGCCAGCGGCTTCCAGTCAGGATTGCCGTACTTAAAGAGAAACGCGAAGTTCAAAGCGGTAAACAGCAGCATGCAGGAATAAAGAATCATCGCTGCCAGCCACTTTCCGACGATGATTTCGAGGTCGCGGACCGGCGATGTCGCCAGCAATTCGATCGTGCCCGTTCGCTTTTCT
Organism: Terriglobales bacterium; assembly: GCA_035508395.1. GTDB lineage: Bacteria > Acidobacteriota > Terriglobia > Terriglobales > Acidobacteriaceae > Acidiflorens. Next base: position 10,779 of record DATJNC010000053.1, read on the forward strand.
TCCGCGAACAGCCGCATCGTGATCATCGGAATGAAAAATAGCCCGATCACGCTCACGTTTTGCAGCAATGGCCGGATGATCTGCTCGTTGATGTTCATCGGAAACATCTGGCCGCGCATCTGCATCTGCAGGCCCTCGATCACGAAATACGCGAGCGCATTCCAGAAGAAGAAGCCAAAGATCAGGCCAAACATAGTCAACAACAGATAGGCGACCGGCGACGCGAAGTAGCTGCCCAACTCTTTTCGGCAAATGATCCACGCATTTCTCATTGCGACAGCTCCTTCGCCGGAACCTTCGCTCCTTCGTTTGACTTCTCACTTTCGGTAAGCTGCAAAAAGATCTCCTCGAGACTCATCGCGGCCGGACGAAGCTCATTAAGATCCCAGCCCGATTCAACCACGGCACGGGCTAGGTCTCCGCGAAGGAGCTGTCCTTTTTGGCTCTCCACTTCGAAAACCGTCCGGTTGTCGATCTGCTGCCTGGAAACCACCCGGCTCACCCCCGGGACCTGCTGAAGCTTGTGTTCGACGATACCCGCCTCCAAACTTCCATTACGTCCCGCGACCTCGACCAACACCGATTCGGCGCCGCGCGCCCGCGCCTGCAGATTGCGGACGGAATCGGTCGCAACCAGTTTGCCCTTATTGATGATGATGACTTGCTGGCAGGTCTGTTCGACCTCGGGCAGGATGTGCGTGCTCAAGATGATCGTATGTTCGCCGGCAAGGTCCTTGATCAGGTCTCGAGTCTCGTTGATCTGCTTCGGGTCAAGGCCAGCGGTTGGCTCGTCAAGAATCAAAACATCCGGATTGTGAATGATGGCCTGCGCCAGGCCAACCCGCTGACGGTAACCTTTCGACAATTTCCCGAGCAACTTGGTCTTGACGTCGGAAATGGCGCAGCGTTGGCAGACGTAGTCGACCCGCTTTTCCAGATCGGCACCGCGCAACCCTTTCAGCTTGCCCACGAACTTCAGATAATTGACCGTCTCCATCTCCGGATAGATCGGAGGCGTTTCCGGCAGATAACCGATCCGCTTCTTGACCTCAAGCGGCTGTTCGAGAACGTCAAACCCAGCCACTTTTGCGGTGCCTGCCGAAGGCGGCAGGAAGCAGGTGAGGATGCGCATAGTCGTCGTTTTTCCCGCGCCGTTGGGCCCGAGAAAGCCGACTATCTGGCCCTTTGCCACTTCAAACGAGATGTGATCGACGGCGGTGTTGCGGGCATACCGCTTGGTAAGCTCTTTAACAGAAATCATAGGTATTGTTAGCAACAGTGAGAATGCTCAACTGTTGGGCCGAACCGCACTTGAACAGTACGAGGCAAGAGAAGAATAAAAAGGCCGATGCCGGCGCGTCCACTACCGTGCATCGCTACCACGCCCCACACCGTCACGCGACGGAATAAATTCCCTTTACATTTATACACTGACGGCGGGACGTGAGAGATTGGTTGCCCAGGGAAATGAGCAAACTTCACCGTCGAAGAAGACGGCGAGCCCGTTGGTTACCGCGGTGCAAACCGTTGTAAACTCCTCCGCCGATTGCGAAAAACCCTCCTTTGGCCCTGTTCTTCGGTGACCTCGGAAGGCCGGCTTGCAGTTGCTAGGCTTTCCGTAGAGACGCGGCTTGCCGCGCCTGGGGCGGCGAGTGCCGTCTCGAGTTCTAAGGAGGGGCCCTTGCCCGCGACCGCTTCGAAGTCAACGATCAAAATTCTGTACGCCGAAACCAACGAACACATCCTGGCCACGAATGCCAGAGAGTTCCAGAAGGCCGGACATCATGTAACGACCGCCCAGAGCCGCGCTGAAGTTCAGGAACGGCTCGGCCGCGACGCGTTCGATCTGGTGATTCTCGGCGCCACGATGTCGAAGGATGACCGACATCATCTGCCCTACATGGTGAAGAAGTGTCACGAAGGCACCAAAATATTGGTGATGCACGCCGGCACGCGCCATCACGAGGTAGAGACGGCCGTCGATTCGGGAATCAGCATGGGTCTGCTGTTGGAGAAAATCGCCACACTGCTTCAGCCCGTCGGCGTCCACTAGTCGAGCAGTTTCTACACAGAAAGAATCCACTCAGGAAAGCGCAAAAAAGGTCTGGCGTCGGAGAGAGGCATGCCGCCAGACCTGTTAGCAGGGTCAACATGGACGTGCGCTCTCGCCGCTTGCGTTCGGAAGAGCGCATTCATTGCTCCCATGGTGGGGCGTTCCATCAGGGAGGTTGTCACACACCTGTCAACTTATTGTCGCTGTTTTCCCCAAGCGCTGTGACCGCCGAGTGGGCCACTAACTGTTGGAAATTCCCGTAGAAAATTAAAATGGGCCGCCAGCCAAGAAGCGGTGACGTTTCCTTGGCTATCGGCCCATTCGATCCGGAAAGGGATCGGAGGTGATACCTACATCGTAAACCCTGGGATCAGATTGTCAAGTGCAACTTGGGAGGGCTCGGGAGGACGACAAAAAGGGCCGCTATGTGGCGGGAATCATTGACACATTTCCTGCCAGGATGTTAGCTTAACTGGTTTTACTAACAGCTATTCTTCGAGCTATTTCAGCCGGAATTCGCCCGGCGCGGCAGCCTCGATCAAAGGAAATCGGCCAGCAGGACATCAATTAAGCCCATGGAGCAGACCCTCCAACAACTAGGCCAATTACTGCTCGGATCAATCCCGACCATCATCCTGCTCGCAACTCTTTATATTCTTTACACATTCCTGGTATATCGCCCCCTCACCGCTGTGCTTGCCCAGCGCCGCAGCCGCACCGAAGGGGCGATGGAAAAGGCGCGCGCTGACATTGCCGCCGCCGAAGCCCGGACCGGCGAATACGAACAGCGCCTGCGCGAGGCCCGGCAGAAGGTTTTCAAATCGCTCGAAGCTCGCCGGCAGAAGGCTTCGCAGGCGCGCAGCGAGGCCGTGAATCAGGCTCGTCTTAACGCCCAGGATCAGGTGAAACAGGCCCGCGCCGCAATCGAGCAGGATAAACAGCAGGCCATGGCCAAGCTCGAAGGCGATGCCGGAAGATTGGCAAGCGAGATCGTGCGAATGGTCTTGCGGCCGGTCCAGGCTCCCAGCCAGGTGGGTGGGTGATGACAAGAAAAACCGCCGCCCCCCGCGCGCTCTATCTCTGTTTGGGACTGCTCTTGATTCTTACCTGCGCGATTGCCATCGCACAGGAACCGCCGGCCGCCCAACAGCCCGCCCAGGCGGCAGGTCAACCGCGTGCGCAGCAACCGGCTCAGAGTCAGGCGTCCGAGAACATCCATCGTCTTGGAGTGGGTGGCGAACTCGCGAAAGAAGAACGCATAGCCGAAGGTGACGAACAGGAAGAACACTCTGACCTCAAGCATTCGGCGATGGTCCAAAAGCTGGCTAAGCTGACCGGGATGAGCGTGCATGGCGCGCATCTTTTCGCCCTGTGCCTTAATTTCGCGATCATCGCCTTCCTCATCTTCTGGTTTGCCCGCAAGAGCTTACCGGGAGTGTTCCGCGCGCGCAACGAATCGATCCAAAAGGCGCTCGAGGAGGCCCGGAAAGCCAGCCAGGACGCGAACCAGCGTCTCGCCGACATTGAGAATCGCCTGCGCCAGATGGATTCAGAGATCGGCAAGATGCAGTCCTCGGCAGAGAAAGAAGCCGAAGGCGAGGAAGTGCGCATCAAGCAAGCTGCCGAAGATGAGATTCGCAAAGTTGTCGAAGCGGCCCAGCAGGAGATCGAAGCTTCTTCCAAGCAGGCGCGCCGCGAACTTTCCGCGCACACCGCCGATCTCGCAATCGCCCTGGCTCGCAAGCAAATTAATGTCGACACGAATACCGACCAGGTCCTGGTGCGAGATTTCGCCGCGAAGCTTACCGGCGATGGCGGAAAGGATGGCCGCTAGGCATGGCGTCTGTGGTTGGCACTTACGCGCGAGCTTTCGCGGACGTAGTTGTTCATAGCAAATTCGATGCGGCGCGCATGTTGGCTGAGCTACAGACGATGCAGTCTTTGTTCGCTGAGAGCGATCCGCTGCGCCGCGTGCTGGACAATCCATCGATTCCCGGCAAGCAAAAACGCGCGGTGCTTGATGCCGTCATAGGCAAGATCGGCGGTTCGCGCCCGGTCAGGAACTTTATCGCGGTGCTCACGGATCACCGCCGGCTGGCGCTGTACGGCGAAATCGTAAAGCAGGTCGAGCGCGAGTTGAATGAGCGGCTCGGCTTCGTGGATGCGCAGATCACGAGCGCGCGTCCATTGGGCGACAATGACAAACAGTTGCTCGAGGCCGAGATCGCCAAGCTGACCGGCAAGCGCGTGCGTGCTCGCTATCAGCAGGATGGTGCGTTGCTCGGCGGAGCTGTGGTGCAAGTTGGCAGCACGATTTACGACGGTTCGGTGAACGGGCAACTGGAAAGGATTCGAGAGCAGTTGGTAAGTTAGCGTCGAGCCGCGAGCGCCGAGCTACAAGCAATCGTTATTGCGATTTTCCACCAGGCGCGTTTAGGCGGGTGGTACGAGTTCTTAGTGGAGAGTTAGCTATGAGTAATAGCTTCGAACAGCCAAGAGATTGGGTTGCTCGCAGCTCGAAGCTCATGGCTTGAAGCTGATTCTTATGGCACAAATCAAAGCAGACGAGATCACACAATTAATCCGCGAGCAGATCGAAAACTACGAGTCGAAGATCGCGGTCGATGAGGTAGGCACGGTTATCACGCTCGGGGACGGCATTGCTCGCGTCTACGGCCTTGATAAGGTTATGGCGGGAGAACTGCTCAGCTTCCCGCATGGTATCGCCGGGATCGCCATGAACCTGGAAGAAGACCAGGTCGGCGTCGTGCTTCTTGGCGATTACACCGAAATCAAGGAAGGCGATGAGGTCAAGCGCACCGGCCGCATCATGAGCGTGCCCGTGGGCGACGGGATGATTGGTCGAGTGGTCAATTCACTCGGCCAGCCCATCGACGATAAGGGCCCCATCCAGACCGACAAATTCATTCCACTCGAACGCCTCGCGCCCGGCGTCATCGACCGCCAGCCCGTGCGCGAGCCGATGGCTACCGGTCTCAAAGCCATTGACTCGATGATCCCGATTGGACGTGGTCAGCGCGAGTTGATCATCGGTGACCGTCAGACGGGAAAGACCGCCGTTGCCCTCGACACCATCATCAACAGCAAGGGCAACAATCTTATTTGTATTTACAACGCCATCGGGCAAAAGCGATCTTCTATCGCGCAGGTGGTCAAGATCCTCGAAGACTACGGCGCCATGGAGTACACAATCGTGGTCGCCGCTTCGGCTTCTGAACCCGCGCCGATGCAATACATTGCGCCCTATGCTGCTTGCGCCATGGGTGAATATTTCCGCGATACCAAGCGCCACGCGTTATGCATCTACGACGACCTTTCCAAGCACGCGGCGTCGTACCGCGAAATATCGCTGCTGCTGCGCCGCCCTCCCGGTCGCGAAGCATACCCCGGAGACGTTTTCTATCTCCACTCGCGCCTGCTGGAGCGCGCGGCAAAACTGAGCGACAAAAACGGCGGCGGCTCGCTCACCGCTCTGCCCATCATCGAGACCCAGGCGGGCGACGTTTCAGCCTACATTCCGACCAACGTGATTTCCATCACGGACGGCCAGATCTACCTGGAAACGGACCTCTTTAATCAGGGCGTGCGGCCGGCCGTAAACGTCGGTTTGTCCGTAAGCCGCGTCGGTGGCAGCGCGCAAATCAAAGCCATGCGCCAGGTAGCCGGAACCTTAAAGCTCGAACTCGCGCAATATCGTGAACTGGCGGCCTTTGCTCAATTCGGCAGCGATCTCGACAAGGCCACCCAACAGCAACTCAATCGCGGCCAGCGGCTGGTGGAACTGCTGAAGCAACCGCAGTTTTCGCCGCTTCCATTTTCGAAGCAGATTATGGCGATTTTCGCCGGAACCAGCGGCGTGCTCGACGATCTTCCGGTCGACCAGGTCCGCGATTTCGAAAAGGCTCTTTATGAGTACGTGGATACAACCAATCCCGGCCTGCTGAACGCGATTATGGAAAAGAAGGTCCTCGACGACAACCTAAAGGCGGAAATGTCGCGAGTGATCAAGGAGGCAAAACAGCAGTTTGTGGACTCAAGGGAAGCGGTAGCGAAATAGCGGTTCTCAATTTCTGGTTCTCAGTTCTCGGTTGCTGGCCCGGCGCTGGGAAGGTTTGACTGAGAACCGAGAACTGACAGCTGAGAACTAAGAAATGCCGAACATACTCGACATCCGGCGACGCATCCGCAGCGTGATCAACACGCGGCAGATCACCAAGGCGATGAAGACCGTCTCGGCGGCTAAGCTGCGCCGCGCACAGGAGGCCGCGCTCGCCGCGCGCCCCTATTCGCAGATGCTGATCAATGTGCTGAAGTCGCTCATCAAGCGCGCCAACATCTACGATCCGGTCACGGGCGAGCCGTTGCATCCGCTGCTAGCCGAACGCCTTGAGAAGAACATTCTGTTGATCGTGGTTACCGGAGACAAAGGCCTTGCAGGCGCATTCAACACGAACATCCTGAAGATCGCCAGCCGATTTATCGCCTCCAAGCCCGAACAGAATATCGATATCGAATGCGTCGGTCGCAAAGGCCGCGATTTCATGCGCCGGCGTTTCCCCTCCGCACCCACCAAACGGGGAGTGGAAGATATCGAGAGGGGCGAAGCTCCTATTCAGAGCGAGGCTCCGCGTGCAGGCCGGGTCCAAATCGTCGGCGAGTACGTCGGCGTGATCGGCAAGATCGATTACAACTTTGTCTCGAGCCTGGCGGAAGACGTCGTCCAACGCTTCTCCGACGAACTGATCGACGGAGTCTACATCCTTTATAACGAATTCAAATCGGTAATCGCCCAGCGCCTGGTGGTCGAGCATCTACTCCCCATCAAAGAGATCGGTGAAGTTAGCGTGAGCATGGCGGAAGAGGCCGACGAAGAAGAGCGCAAGCGCCGTCTGGAAGCGGCAAAGGGCGCCGGCGTGAGCCTCCGTCCTGCCGACACGCGCGCGGTTGACGAAGCCGCCGCCAAGTTCGGCACCGCCGACGTCGATTACATCTATGAGCAGCCTCCGGCGCAGTTGTTCCACACAATCTTGCCCAAATATATAGGCATTGAGATTTTTCATGCGTTGCTCGAGTCGGTCGCCGCCGAGCATGCCGCTCGCATGACGGCCATGGATTCAGCGACTAACAACGCATCCGACATGATCGATTCTCTGACCCTGGCGATGAACCGCGCGCGCCAGGCGAAGATCACGAAAGAAATTATTGAGATCGTGAGCGGCGCGGCTGCACAAGGATAAAGAAGCCGCGGTCCTGAGGCGCGGGCCACGGGCTTGCCGCTGGATGTCGTGAGAGAAGTTTATGAAGTCGATCGGGTAGGACGCATTCTTAGTCGTGCCCACGTTTGATTTTGCTCGCGCGAAGCGCGCGACTCGAAGCTCGCAACTGAGGATTTATGCCAGAAAATATCGGACATGTCATTCAAATCGCCGGCCCCGCGGTCGACGTGCAATTCGTTGAGTCATCCATGCCTCCCATTTACGAGGCGCTTCGCGTGGTCAGCGATGGCTTCAACGTTCCCGTTCCCATCAACGTCATTCTGGAAGTGCAGCAGCACATCGGCGAAGGGCGCGTGCGCTGCGTGGCGATGGAGCCCACCGACGGCATGGTGCGCGGCATGAAGGCCATTGATCTTGGAGGCCCAATCTCCGTGCCTGTGGGCCGGGGCACGCTTGGCCGCGTCATGAACGTGATCGGCGAGCCTGTCGATCAACTCGGCCCGATCGTCGCGGAAAAGCGCATGCCGATTCACCGCCCGGCTCCTGCCTTCGACGAGCAATCGACGACCGCCGAGATGTTCGAAACCGGTGTTAAGGTCATCGATCTGATTCAGCCCTTCTTGAAGGGCGGCAAAATCGGCCTGTTCGGTGGCGCCGGCGTTGGCAAAACGGTCGTCATCATGGAACTCATCAACAACGTTGCCAAGCAGCACGGCGGGTTCTCAGTCTTTGCCGGCGTCGGCGAGCGTACCCGCGAAGGCAACGATCTTTGGCTGGAGATGAGCGAGTCCGGCGTCATCAAGCCGGGCAAGCCCGAAGAGTCGAAAGCAGCATTGATCTATGGTCAGATGACCGAGCCTCCCGGTGCTCGCCTGCGCGTCGCCCTGACTGGCCTCACAGTCGCCGAGTATTTCCGCGATGAGCAGGGCGCCGATACGTTGCTCTTCATCGACAACATTTTCCGCTTCACCCAGGCTGGATCGGAAGTTTCGGCGCTTCTCGGCCGTATGCCATCCGCCGTCGGCTATCAGCCCAACCTGGCGACCGAAATGGGCGAGTTGCAGGAGAGAATCACCTCGACGAAGAAGGGTTCCGTCACCTCCGTGCAGGCGATCTATGTGCCCGCCGATGATCTCACCGACCCCGCGCCAGCAACAACATTTGCTCACCTCGACGCGACCACGGTGCTTTCGCGCGCCCTTACCGAAATCGGCATTTATCCGGCTGTCGATCCGCTGGCCTCGACCTCGCGCATTCTCGATCCGCGCATCGTTGGTCAGGAGCACTACGACGTCGCGCAAATGGTAAAGAAGACCTTGCAGACCTATAAAGACCTGCAGGACATCATCGCCATCCTCGGCATCGATGAGTTGAGCGAAGACCAGAAACTTACTGTCGCTCGCGCCCGCAAGATCCAGAAATTCCTGTCGCAGCCGTTCCACGTGGCGGAGCAATTCACCGGCACGCCCGGCCGCTACGTGAAGATCGCTGACACGGTAAAAGGGTTCCGCGGGATTGTGGAAGGGAAGTATGACGACATTCCAGAACAGGCCTTCTATATGAAGGGAACGATTGACGAAGTGCTGGAATCAGCAGAGAAAATGAAGGCAGCAGCATAAGAACGTCTCTGGTCGATAGTCGATGGTCGTTGCGGATGGCCCAACTACCAGCATTCTGGCCCAACGACTAACGACCAAAGACCAACGACGAACGACGAACATGGCTGACACTTTCCAACTCGATATCGTCACCCCTGAAAAGCAGGTGATAAAAAGCTGTGCCGCCGAGGAAGCCCAGATTCCAGGATTGGACGGCTATCTGGGAATCCTTCCCGGCCACGCACCCTTGATCAGTGAACTGAAGGCTGGCGCACTCAGCTATCGGGAAAGAGGAACGACTCACGTTCTGGCGGTCGCGTGGGGATTTGTCGAAGTGCTGCCTGATAAAGTCACCATTCTCGCGGAGACCGCGGAGCGGCCGCAGGAGATTGACGTCGCTCGCGCCGAGAAAGCCAAAGCGCGCGCCGAAGAACGTCTGAAGAGTAATGACCCCAGCGTTGACTACGACCGTGCCGAAGATGCCCTGGAACGCGCCGAGACCCGTCTGAAGGTTGCATCGGAGAAATAACCTACTCCCCAGGCCCGAGGCGTGGAGCCTGCTAAACTCGTCACTTCCATTTTCTCTTGTGAGGCCATCATGTCAATCCAACGAGTAGGCGTGATCGGCGCGGGCACCATGGGCAACGGCATCGCTCATGTCTTTGCGCGCAGCGGTTTCACCGTGATTTTATGCGATCTCGAACAGGGATTTCTTGATCGCGGCCTCGAAACCATCGGAAGGAATCTTGATCGCGAGCTTGCCAAGAACAAAATTACCGTAGCCGACAAAACTTCAACCCTGAGCCGAATCACAGCTGTCCTCGATCGCGCCAAACTTGGCGATTGCGATCTGATCGTCGAAGCTGCCACCGAGAAATTCGATATCAAAGCGGACATTTTCCGTGATCTCGATCGCATCACCAAGCCCGATGTCATCCTCGCCAGCAATACATCTTCAATTTCCATCACCAGGATTGCAGCGCTCACTAAACGTCCGGACAAAGTGATCGGGATGCATTTTTTCAATCCTGTTCCCGTGATGAAGTTGGTCGAAGTGATCCGAGGTATCGCCACCTCCCAGAGCACTTTCGAAACCGTGCGTGATCTGGCCGTAAAACTCGAGAAAACGCCCGTTGAAGTCAACGATGCTCCCGGATTCGTCTCCAATCGAGTGCTTATGCCTCTGCTCAATGAAGCCATGTTCGCCGTTATGGAAGGCGTGGCGACTCCTGAGGCCGTCGACGAGGTTTTCAAGCTCGGAATGGCTCATCCGATGGGCCCGCTCACTCTCGCCGACTTCATCGGCCTCGATGTTTGCCTCGACATCATGCGCGTTCTGCAAGATGGCTTGGGAGATCCGAAATATCGGCCGTGTCCCCTGCTGATCAAAATGGTTGATGCAGGCTGGCTGGGACGCAAGAGCGGACGCGGATTTTACTCTTACTCCTAAGATCTCACCTAAGCATCGCGCATAAGATTAAGATGACGATATGACCACGTCATGGGGCGGACTTATTCCCGAGCGGGAATCCGGTGGCGATGCATTCTGTTACGCGATGGCCGTGGGCTTCGGAGCGGCTGCGGGCTGGATCGACATCAAGGTCGGTGACTTGCTATTGACCGCCATGCTGGTGCTGGCGGCCTGCATGCTGCTCGGATTCATCAGTCCGCGCAAGCCCTGGCGCTGGGTGCTGATCATCGGGGTGTTTATACCTGTGGTCGAGTGGCTGGCTTACTTTTTCTTGTCACAGAAGCCGGAGCGCGCCCAGATCTACGAATCGTTTCTTGCCTTTGTTCCCGGCATTGCTGGCGCCGTGGGAGGCGCGGTAGGCCGTGGCGTCGTCGATAATCTGTTTTCGAAAAAGAAAGTGGAATAACCGGCAGGGTGACACGCAGTGCGTTGGGCCGCTCTTCCGTTTATCTCCAGATTATCTGTTTCAGCCATCCCTCCCAAATATCCGATGACGCATGCGAGATGATATTCGCGCGTAGATTGCCCCGCCATGCACCAAGCATGCCGTAGAGCACACCAAGAACGCTGATGACGACGACCGATTTCCATCCCTGGTAACTGTGCGCGACGCCGAAGACCAACGCCTGTGCCACTACGGCGACGACGATGCTACCGCTTAAAGCGTGGAATTGCCGCTGCAAGTAGCCGCGGAACGCAAGCTCCTCGCAAAAACCGGCCGTGATCGAGACCCCAATCCAGAGCAGAACTTCCACCAGGCTGTGCGGCAACAAGCTATCCACCGACTTCGCGCTGCTTGGCCCAAGCATCCAGTGGACCGCATACGCTGTACCTTCCCAGACTCCGAAGAATGGCACGGCGATGGCCACATCCGATGCCAGGCTCTCCCAAGACGTCCACCTTCCGCCCGAAAGCGTCGCGAGAGTGCCGCCACGCTTGTGAACTCCGACCCAGCAGTAGTAAAGCAAGGCCCAATCCATCAGGCCGGCCGCCAGATAAATTGAGATTGCCTGCCCATGTGGTGCGAGCTGTTCTGAGCCCGCTGCCCCGGTGCTCGCATGTTGGGCGCGAAAACCCATAAACGCAGTGCCGGCCATAATCAGGAGAAAGCCAGCCAGGTGCCACCATGCGGCGACCTGGGTTGGCGCGCTCTCGGCGACTGCCGTGCGATCCGTGGTTACCGGCTCATCAGTCTGCATTCTGCACTCTCTGGTGCGAAAACATGGTGCCACATTTTTTGGATAGGCGGCAAAGTGCGCACCTGTCTGGATACGAGAGGCCTTTGCTCAAAGGTATGGGGAGCAAGCAAAAATACTCCACTTCCACAGTTGCTGAATGTAAGCTAGCCGCTATGGCAGTGTCGGTGTCGTTGTTGGGTAGCGGCAGCCGTGGGAACTGCGCGCTGGTAGCCACGAGCTCAACTCGCATTCTGATCGATGCGGGTCTGTCGGGTCGCGAAACCTTCAAGCGATTGCGCCGGCTGGAGCAACACCCCGATTCCATCTGCGCCATTCTTATCACCCATGAGCACTCTGACCACGTTGCCGGTCTTGAGCGCCTGGCTACCAAGCTGAAAATTCCTGTCTTTTTGACCGAAGCCACGCATCAAATGTGGGGTAGGGCCATGCGTGATGAACAGGGTCAGGTCCCTCAATTGCCGAAGAGGGAACACTTTTGTGCCGGTCGGAGCTTTCGCGTGGGAGATATAGAGGTGCTGCCCTTTACTATCCCGCACGATGCCATCGATCCGGTCGGGTTCACGCTTCGAGCGGAGGGCATCAAGATCGGCTTTGCCACCGACCTCGGATATATGCCAGTTAGCGTGCGGAACCATTTGCGCGGTTCGGCCGTATTAGTAATGGAGTCCAACCACGATGTCGAGATGTTACGAACCGGTCCTTACCCGTGGTCGGTAAAGCAGCGGGTTATGAGCCGCGTCGGCCATCTGTCCAATGACTCGCTCGCGGAATTCTTCGCCAACGACTATGATGGAGTTGCTGAAGTTATCGTGTTGGCGCACCTGTCGGAGCAAAATAATCATCCCGAAATTGCGCGGCTATCAGCAGAGAATGCCCTGCGCGGGCGCCAGGGTCTCTGGAACAATCGCGTGCTTCTGGCTACTCAAGGCGAGGCCATGACGCCGATCCGCCTCTAATACCTATGGCAGAGTGTATCGAACCAATCGTAGGGAAGATCCTTGCGGGCTGGCGGTACGACATTTCCGGCATCACGCCGGAGATGCGCGGCGATTATGAGCAGCATCTCGCCGGGTGCCAGCGCTGCCGCGGCCGCCAAAAGATTCACAGGATCATCGATATCTCGCTGATTGTGCTGGCATCGGCGTCGGCGGCGGTCTTTTTGCTCGCGTTCGCAGCCATCCGTTATTTCGAGCCGCATCATGCGTTCTGGCTCGAACTGGGAGCCTTGCTCGGCTTTGCGCTATCGGCGCTGATCTGGCTGGTCGTGGCTGTGGCGACGCCGGCTCCGATGGTGATGGTCGGCGCGGCCATGGTTGGAGCGCGGCATGTTCATGACCGGTTACCAGCGGAAATCCGCGAAAGGCTGCCGGAAGAACTACGTCTCAAGATCACTGGATCGTAAGCGCGACTCACAAGGGTTATCATGCGCAAGAGCATCGTCATATTGGCGCTTGTGGCGGCAACGATGGGCACTCTCTGGCCGATGCCACCGCTTTCCTCGTTTGAACGCCATCCGAGCCACAGGGGATGTCACGAGCAAAGCAGCCAAACGCCTGCCAGCCGCTACGATTGTTGCCTGAGTGGACACAACGTCGCCATACCGAGCGCTTTTCCTCCCCTGCGTCCGGCAATTCACTTTCTTGCGAATCTCGCTCCAGCGCCTTCAGTTGACAAGGGTCCGCTTTCCGGTGACCGCCCTTCGCTCAGGCAGTTACAGTCCTCGCTATTACTAACTCCCTTGCGAGTCTAGCCTCCATCTGTTTTTCCAAGCCGAGGTTGATCTCTAGCCAGTTTCGTCCCAGTTTCTTCACGCCTGAGGAGTGCGACGGTGCGTAGCTTTGTTATTTGTCTTCTTATCATGGGCGTTCCGTTTTGCGCCGCATCGGCGCAGAATACTTCTTCATCGGCGCAGGTCCCCGGCGAGCACAACCAGCAATCGCAAGCGGCGGCGATGGACATGTCGGGCATGAATATGTCCTCGACGGAACCAGCCTGGATGCCGTCGCCCCACGTCAGTTCGGGCACAGGCTGGCAGCCAGCCTCGAGTCCCGCTCATGAGTGGATGAAATCGCTCGCAAGCTGGGAGTTCATGGCCCATGGCGTGGTTTTCGTGGACTACAACCAGCAGGGCGGTCCGCGCGGCGAAGGCAAGGCCGAGTCGGTTAACTGGCTTATGCTGATGCAGCAACACGCGGCGGCGGGCGGAACATTGCTTTTTCGTGAAATGTTTTCTGCGGAATCTTTAACCGCGCCGCATCCGGGCTTTCCTGAATTGTTTCAGACGGGCGAAACCTACCACGGCCAGCCGCTTGTCGATCACCAGCATCCCCATAATGTGTTTTCCGAATTGGCTCTCTACTACACGCACCCGATCTACGAGAACATCTCGTGGCTGTTTTACGGAGCTGCAGCGGGCGAACCTGCCCTTGGCCCGGTCGCCTATGTCCATCGCGTCTCGGCAGCCGAGTTGCCGATGGCTCCGCTTTCGCATCACTTACAAGATTCCACTCACATAAGCTTCGGAGTTCTGACCACGGGGCTGACCATTTCTCGTTTCAAAGTCGAGGGCTCCCTGTTCAATGGCCGCGAGCCCAATGAGAGGCGCTACACCATTCAATTCGCGCCGCTCGATTCATGGTCGACGCGGCTGAGCATTGCACCCTCCAGAAACTGGACGATGCAGTACAGCTATGGCCGTCTGGAACATCCGGAAGCTCTTGAGCCCGGAAGTCAGCATCGCCAGACCGCATCTGTCGAGTACGTTCGTCCGTTCCTCCATGGGTCATGGGCCACATCTGCGGTATGGGGCCGGGTGCACAAAGAGGCTGACAATCACAACCTCAATGGCTATTTACTCGAGTCAACTTTGAACTTTAAGACGAGATACTATGGTTTTTCGCGGTTCGAACTGGTCGACAAGGATGAGTTATTCCCCAACAATCCTCTGATGCCCAGCTTCCGCATTGGCGCCTACACCTTTGGCGGCGACCGCGACCTGTTTCAGCGTCGCTGGTGGCAGTTGGCGCTGGGAGCTGATTTCACTTTCTATTCAAAACCGGCTGGCCTCAATGCGGCCTATGGTACAAATCCTGTGTCATTCCAGATATTTCTCCGTGCCCGGCCCGCACTGAGCTCTCACGGCCACTAGCTCTTAGTCCAACTCATTGGTTAATCTAGATGATGAGGTTCCTGGCCTGAGGAGCAAAGATGAGCATTCAGGATGAGCATGATCTGGCGTGCCTGCGCGCCGTGGGACGAATTGTGCGCCAGGTGCTGGATGCCATGAAGGCCGAGGTGCGGCCCGGCGTTTCGACACGCCACTTGGATGAGGTTGGCGCGCGCGTCATGCAAGAAAACGGCGCTCGCTCCGCTCCCGGCATGGTCTACCAGTTTCCCGGTGCCAACTGCATCAGCCTGAACGATGAAGCGGTCCATGGCATTCCCTCCGACCGCCAGCTCAACGAAGGCGACCTGGTGAAGCTCGATGTCACGCTGGAAAAGGACGGCTACATGGCCGATGCGGCCATTACTGTGCCGGTCGGCGCAGTCAGCCAGCAGGCCGAACAACTGATGGCGTGCGCCGAACGCGCCTTCCAGAAGGCGATGCTCGTCGCGCGAGCCGGTTTTCGCGTATTTGAAATTGGCCGCGCCATCGAGCGTGAAGTGCGCAAATCGGGCTTCAGCGTAATTCGCGAACTCGGCGGCCATGGCATCGGTCGGACCATTCACGAATCGCCCCACGTCCCTAATTTTGCCGATCCACAGGCCAGTCAGATCATGAAAGAGGGGTTGGTTATCACCGTCGAGCCGATCATTTCCAGCGGTTCTGGGAGGGTCTTTACCGACAAGGACGGCTGGACCGTAAAAACCGGCGACGGATCTTTTTCCGCCCATTTTGAACATACGCTGGTAGTTACCTCGGGCACGCCTATCCTGTTGACCGCCAGCTAGTACACTCCACGTTGACCGGTTCCCGACTTCGGGGTAAAGTTGGCAGTTAGGGTTCCCGTAGTCTCCCCCACCTAGGCCAAAGTGCGCGCCGCCCTCAAAATCGCTGTGTCGGTGATGGCTATCTCTGCCTTGGCCTGGGCCGCTTCGCCACAGTTTTCCGGCCAAAGGCGAGTCGGCCTAACCACCGGGGACCAATGGGAGCCGTCCGTAGCCGCCGACGCCGTTGGCCACGTCTACGTGCTTTATCCTCATTACGGGCATGTCCCTGGCTGCAAGGACTGCCGCGTGCCTACCATGCTGTTGCTAAGCAGCAGCGACAACGGTAAGAGCTGGCAAACTCCGCATGTAATGCTCGAGAGTGGGTCGGGCCAGTTCGATGCGCAGGTTGTCGTCGATCCCACCGATCACCGCTCCATCGTGACCGCCTGGCTCCAGAACAACAAGCGCGATGTTATGGTCGCCCGATCGTCGGATTCGGGCGCCACCTGGTTTTTCACGATTGCTGCCCGCAGCGCCTATGAACTCGATAAGCCGGCACTCGCCGTTCGCGGTCAGAATGTCTATGTTGCCTTTAATCACGAGGAAGAGGTCTGGATTGCCGCATCGCAGGACAGCGGCCGTACCTTTAGCTGGACGCGAGTGAATCCGGACAGCCGCCCGGGCTGGTCGCTGTTGGGCTCGGCCACGGTTGATCCGGCCGGGAATGTCTACCTTGGCTGGGCCTCCTATGCCAAGGCCGGAGGCGCCCGGGGGGCGGTCAATCTTTACGTATCAAGATCCGCGGATGCCGGCAAAACCTGGACGCATAAGCTCCTCGATATCTCGACTGCTTCGCCCGAATGCGAGGACGAAGATTGCGGCGAGGGCTATCTGGGGGCGCAGATTGCCTTAACCTCTGATAGTGATGGCGCTCTTTACGCGCTATGGAATGCCGGCCAAACGTCGGGCGGGCCCGAACAGATTTACTTTTCCTCTTCTACCAATGGAGGCGAGAACTGGCTCCCTCGAGTGACGGTTTCGTCTGCCGAAACCACGGTTGAGCACGCTTTTCCTGCCATCGCTGCCGGCGGCAATGGAGACGTCCGCATCGCCTGGATGGGTTCCACTGCCATGCCCGGGACGCGCACGATTCCTTACTGGAACACTTACTATCGCAGCTCGAGCAACGGCGGAGCTACCTGGACCGACGAGGCACGTGTATCCAGCTTCGTGCCCGGCTATAAATACATCACCAAAAGCGGTTTCCGCTTCCCCTTCGGAGACTATTTTGGCATGGCCATCGACAACCACAGCGACACGCACATCGTGTGGGGCGAAGGGCTCAACTACCAATCTCCCGGGTCCATCTGGCACGCCAGCGGCCGCTGATATCACCTTCGCCCGCTGAGGCTGGAACTAGGCCCGATTGGCAGGACTCCAGCCAACTGAGTTCCGCGCCCGCGATGCCCGCTCCACGACCGTCGCCAGCAAGCGCCCCGTTTGCCGCATCATTCTCCAGTCGTATTCAAAGGCAGTTCCGCAGGCCAGGCAAATCTGATAATGATGGCCGTCCTCGTCGATGCGCGGCCAGGAGAAGCGATGAGTGCAACCTAGAAGATGAGTGAGAAAGCTCATGGTGTGGCCCCTTGATTTCGTTGTTTCCAGTCTGCCAGCCAGCCCTCGAAATAGCTGGTTGGACGGGCGTCCAGCATCTCGTGCAGCGCCGACAAGAAGGTGGTGGCAGGCTGGGATTTGGACAAAAAACTGTCTACTGCCCGCAGTTTGCTCTTCTGTAGCGGGCAGAATGCCGATAACAGCATAATCGGCACCTGGGAATTGATGCGCTTCATCTCGGTTGCCACCGCGGCCCCGTTCATCCCGGGCATTTGGTAGTCGAGCACGACGGCGTCAACCGGCTGTGAGAGGAACAAATCCAGTCCAACGTCTCCGCTGGTCGCTTCCAGCACTTCGTAGCCGTTGTTTTCGAGCAATTGCTTGCGTCCAACCAGTCCGTTCCAATGATTGTCAATGCAGAGAATGCGGGCTTTGGGGGGAGTCATCTTTTGTCCAATCCGGCCAGAAGGGTCGAGCAGCGCGCCTTCCAGCGTGATCAGCCGCTGGATCCGAAGTGGTGGGCAGGTTGATTCTGAGGCGAGTTCCAAACGCTTTCAAATTACGAACGTGCATTGCACGCGATGCTGGCCGCGTTTACGTACACTCAGAAGGGCAACGGAGGAGGCCGCTACAACAGGATCGCGAGAAGGGTAAGCCGAGCGCCTAAAGCCAAAGCCGATCCTCAATCGGTCAGCAATCCGCCCGTCAGGTCACAAAGGCGTTCGATCCGGTGCTCGCGGCAATACTCGGTCAGCTGTTCGACCAGCTTCTCCGTTGCCACGGGATCAAAGAAGCTTGCGGTTCCGACCTGTACAGCGCTCGCTCCGGCAAGCATGAATTCGACAACATCGACCGGCGTTGTGATCCCGCCCATTCCAATCACGGGAATCTTCACGGCGTGCGCCGCGTCGTAGACCATGCGCAGCGCGATCGGCTTGATCGCCGGCCCGGAAAGCCCCGCTGTCACGTTTGCAATGCGCGGCCGCCGTGTCTCGGCGTCAATCGCCATTGCCAGGAACGTATTCACCAAAGAAATCGCGTCGGCGCCCGCCTCCTCGGCAACGTGCGCCATCAGCGAAATCGAAGTCACGTTGGGAGAGAGCTTGACGATGAGCGGACGCGCCGCGACTCGTTTCGTGGTGCGCACCACTTCATCCAGCAGATGTGGATCGCTGCCAAACTGAATGCCTCCATGAGCCGTGTTCGGGCATGAGACATTCAGTTCGTAGGCCGCTATCCCCTCGCCCTGATTCAGAATTTCGATGGCGCGCTCGTAATCTGCGCGCGTGTAGCCAAAAATGTTGGCGATCACGACCACATTCTTCTTCTCGCGCAACGCGGGCAGTTTTTCGTCAAGAAATGCCTGTGCCCCGATATTTTGCAGTCCGATTGCATTCAACATCCCCGCCGCCGTCTCGTAGAGCCGGGGCGGAGGATTACCCGCCATCGGCTCGGCCGAGAGACCTTTGACCACCAATCCGCCCAATCGATCGAGGTGTACGACGTCTTCAAACTCAATGCCGTAGGCGAAGGTCCCGGAGGCAGCAATGATGGGGTTTTTCAGCTCAATGCCGCACAGGCTTACGCCGAGATCGGGAGCGTGCGGATCCTGGCCAGGCTGCGTTGGACTCATTGGGCACCCTTTTTAGCGGCGTTGGACTCGGTTGTAGCGTGGCGCGGTTGCGCAATTGCCTCGGTCAGCACTCTTCCGGTGGCCTGCGCCGGAGCGTTGATCCCCAGCAGCGACGCTAACGTCACGGCAAGGTCTATCGGCTCAGCATGGGTCCGGTACACGCCCGGCTGGAAAGCTAGACCGTAAAAGGCGAGCGGCACATGCGTATCGTACGTGAAGGGCGTTGCATGATCGGTACCTGCGGGGATTCCGACTTGAAATTCCTTTGGAATGCCTAGCACATACCAGCCACCTTCAGGAGAATAGCTGTGGGAGTAGCGGCGTCCGAGTTCGGTGTTGGGAAATTGCCCGCGCGACAGTTCGGATTTCGTGAAGTATCCCGCCAGCCCAAATTGCTTGAGCAGCTCGCCCACGTCGGCCTCCGCATCCGCTTCTTTTCGGCGAACATTCGGACTAGCGAAAGCTACGTCATTCAGCCATGCGTCGGGGTAATCCAGTTCCAGGATGTATTCAGCTTTGTTATTGTCGTATCTCTTCGTCAGCAGGGAATTGATCTGTTCCTTCAGCGCCTTCGCGCTCAGATTGGCGGCGGGAAGCCTTAGCTTCTTCGCGAAGTCGGGCAACGGCGCAATGCCGTGGTCGGCCGAAAGCGCCATCCAGACATTCGCCAGCCCGATTTTCTGCCCTAGAAAATCAATAAACTCCGCCAGCTGCAAATCAAGATGCAGTGCCATACTGCGCATCTGTGGAGTGTCGGGACCAACTCGATGTCCCAAAATATCGTTGGGTGAGAGACTGATTGCCAGCAAATCCGTCACCGGCCCGGTTCCCAACTTTTCGTAAAGCACCAGCTCCTTGGCGAACTCAAACTCATATTCATTGGCAAAGGGAGTGGCTCCCACCACCTCATAGAACCCTTGCTTTTCGTCTTTGCGCACCGTCGACCCGAGAACCGTTCCATCGGAATCCTTCCATTCCTGGTTCCAGTATTTGTCCGCTCGATGGCTGCCGTTGAAATTTCGCACCCACTCCGGCAAGTCTTCGCGGTAATAAGTCGAGGTGATCCAGGCTCCGCTTTTCGGCTCGATCCAATAGGCGCCATCGCCGGCAAATCCGGCGGGCAGCACGGCTGCGCGATCCTTGAGCGAGACCGAAAACACCCGAGCCTTACCGCCCGTTGCCAGCTTCAACTCGTCGCCAAGCGTGTCGCTCAACAGGTTGTGCGGAGATGCTCCCGGAACACCCGAATCGGTTCCCACTAACTTGAAGGCGTCGTCCTCGACCGATGTCACCCGCTTTTTCTTCTCCGGATCCCACCATTCGTTCGAGATGATCCCGTGCCCGCTGGTGTAGCTGCCGGTAAAAAGCGTCGCATGCCCGGGAGCGGTGCGCGTATTGGCATAGTCGTAATTGCAATCAGTGAAGTAGGCCCCACGATCAAGAAACGTGCGGAATCCTCCTTCCACGAACAAATCGTGGTAGCGCTCCAGATAATCGCCGCGGAACTGATCGATCACGATGACCACGATCAGTTTGGGGTGGGCGTTATAGGCGGATGCGAAAGCCGATGGAGTAGACGACACTGCTAGCGACAGCGCCAGCATCACACAAAGAAAACGGGGGAATCTCATCGCGAGCTAGTTTACAGGAAGAGAACAAAGCCGCGGAGCGGCGGAAGATTCCAGCCCACGGCGCAAGCCATAGGCGAGCTGCGCGAAAAAACGCGCCAGCCCCGAAGGGCAAAAGAAACGTCGCCAAGGAACTCGATCCGTCGCGTGCATCTGTTTCTCCTTTCAATTACATTGAATGTAGGATGCTCGACTTAAATTTCGTTCGCGATAATCTCGCGCTGGTAGAAGAGAAGTTGTCTCAACGCGGGATGAATCCCGCTGAAGTTCTCAAAGACTTCCGTTCCATCGACGCCGAGCGGCGTCAGGCGATCACGCAAACCGAAACCCTGCAAGCCCGACGCAACAAAGCATCGGAAGAGATTGCCCGGCTCAAAAAGAACAAAGAAGACGCGTCGTCGCTGATCAAAGAAACTCAGGACCTTCGTGGGCAGATCCAGGAAGGCGAAAAGAAGGCTGCCGAGGCCGACGCTCGCCTGCGCGAAATTCTCACTTCGATCCCGAACATCCCTCATTCCAGCGTGCCCATCGGCGCTAATGCCGAAGCCAATGTCGAGGTACGTCGCTGGGGCGCGCCGCCAAAATTCGATTTCACTCCCAAACCACATTGGGAGCTTGGGGAACAACTCGGAGTTCTTGATCTCGAGCGTGCGGCGAAACTTTCCGGTGCACGCTTTGCTGTCTACTGGGCTCTCGGCGCCCGTCTGGAGCGTGCCATCGCCAACTTCATGCTCGACCTTCACACCCGCGAGCACGGCTACACCGAGGTTCTTCCGCCCTACATGGTCAATTCCGAATCCATGTACGGCACCGGCCAGTTGCCGAAATTTGCAGCCGACCTGTTTCGCGTTCCCCACGGTGAAAAAGATCTCTGGCTCATTCCCACCGCTGAGGTTCCGGTCACGAATCTCTATCGCGACGAAGTCATCGACGCCTCTAAGCTGCCGATTTACCTCACCGCCTACACGCCGTGTTTTCGCAGCGAAGCCGGCTCCTATGGTAAAGACGTCCGCGGCATCATCCGGCAACACCAGTTTCAGAAAGTTGAACTCGTCAAATTCGCTCGCCCGGAAACATCCTACGAAGAACTCGAGAAACTCACGCACAACGCAGAAACTGTCCTCCAAAAACTCGGCCTGCACTATCGCGTCGTGGCGCTCTCCACTGGGGACATGGGATTCTCCTCAGCCAAGACCTACGACATCGAAGTCTGGCTTCCCGGCCAGAATCTGTTTCGCGAGATTTCTTCCTGCTCAAATTTCGAGAGCTTTCAGGCGCGGCGTGCCAATATTCGTTATCGTCCGGAAGGGAAGAGCAAAACCGAACTCGTGCACACGCTCAACGGCAGCGGGCTCGCTGTGGGCCGCACCTGGGTCGCCATCGTAGAAAATTATCAACAGGCCGACGGTACCGTGCTTATTCCCGAAGCCTTGCAACCCTACATGTGTACTGACCGCATCACACCAAGGAGTCTATGACACTAGATTCGTCTGTGCCCTCTGTGTACTCTGTGGTTGAGACTTGCGCGAATGCTCGACCGGCGCTGGCGATTATCGAATTTGCTATCCCATGAATTCCAAAATAAACTTGCAATCCGAATCGGTCTTGGCCGTCCCAACGGTCCCTGTCTCTTCCATGGGCGCGATCTGGCGCACAATTCGCGGATACATCCTCTGGTCTTATGAGCGCGGCAGTATTCATTACGACATCATGGTTACGCTCATCCTGATCTTCGTTTTCCTCTCTCCGCGCGTCATCAATTTCAAAGACAAGCCCGTGGAGCGTAATCCTGTTTCTACCGGCGTGCTGATTATTCCCGACTCCAAAGGCGGCTTCATTTATCAGATCCCCGCTAAGGCCGTGAATACATCTCCGGGAGCCGATATTTCCGGACAGTTGCAGCGAATCGTCGAACCAATTGCGGGCGCGGTGACCATCACAAAGTATGAAACCGTGAAAGACGCCGCCGGCCATATCCAGAGCTACAAGGTCTGGGTCGACAAAGAATAGGTCGACAAAGAATAGCTTCGTACGCGGGAAACTCCCAGCCGGCGATCCTTAACTAATAAGGGGCTATTGGAGGCTCGAGATTGTCTATGAATCGAAGTGCCGCGACCAAAAGGCCGGCGATGCGATCTCTACTTGCTCCCCTGATTTTGTTTTTGGTGATTGCCCCCGCGGCCTGGCCGGACGACAACTCCGCTGCCCTGGAACGAGTACTTAGTTCCATGGACAACGCCGCCAAGGGCTTTCGTACCGCCGAAGCGAAGTTCACCTTCGATCAATACACAAAGCTCGTGAATGAGCATGATTTGCAGAAGGGCAAGCTCTACTTCCGCCGCCAGGGAAACGATGTAGAGATGGCCGCCGATTTTTCCGATCCCAAACAATATGCCATCTATTCCAATGGCAAAGCCCAGCTTTACAACCCGAAGATAGATACCGTGAATGAGTACAAGGCTGAGAAGAATCGTTCGCAGGTTGACGCCATGTTACTTCTCGGTTTCGGCGGCGGAGGCCACAATCTTCTTGGCAGCTACGATGTCGCTTACGCCGGAACCGACGATGTCAGTGGTGTGAATGCCGCGAAACTCGAATTGACTCCCAAGTCGAACGAGATGCGCAATAACATCTCGAAGATCGTCCTATGGATTGACCCGGCACGAGGCATCTCGGTGCAGCAGCAGATGTTCTTTCCCGGCGGCGATTATCGGATGGCGAAATACAGCGATATTCAATTGAATCGGAAAGTGTCCGATGATGTCTTCAAGCTCAAAACCACCGGCAAAACCAAGTTCATATCGCCGAACGGCCAGTGAAACAGTACAATCGTCGAGCCTTAAACACTCAAAGTCGAACCAACAGAATCAAGCTGAAAAACATTCCCGGGGACGCTATACTGCACAAAGTCCTTCTTGAAAGCTAATCCTGATGGCAAAGGTGTTCACAATTACAGTTCCTCCCGATCTTTCTCGCAAGCGTCGCGAGCGCACGTCTGATCCGCGCTACGTCGACGGACAGAAGATTCTCGTCGAAGCCATGAAGTATTTGGCCAAGTCCGATCCGGTTCACAATCGGGGAGCCATCGAACTCCTCTCCGAACACGTCCGCACCCGCTTCCGCATGACCGATTCACCGCTGAGCTGAGCGGATAACGCGGACCACCTTGCAGGGTTAGCTTCTGCTGCGATCCTGCTGCCGTATCAAATCCTAAAACGAGAACCGTAGCGCAAACTGAATCACTCGCGGGCCACGATAATAGCTCGATGTCGACGCCGACGTATCAGTCGTGACTTGACCAAACAAATTATCGAAGCCCAGCGCTCCGTTTTGGAATGTGGGGCTGAAGAACTGCACGTGGTTGAAAGCGTTGAAGAACTCAGAGCGAAACTGCAGCGATTTGCTCTCTGTAAGCCGAAAGTCCTTGGCGATCGAGAAGTCCCAGTTATTGATCCCCGGGCCGCGCAGCGTATTTCGGCCCAGATTGCCAAAGGTGAAAAGGGGCACGCCCCCAGGTGTAAGATTCGGGTCCGTTGCCCCGACCGGCGGACCGACCGTGCAGACCAGGTTGGTCGGGTCGATGTAAAAATGTCCCGTTTCCTGCCCAGGCAAGCAGCTTCCATTCAACCCATTACTCAAATTTGGACTGAACGTTTGTATCTGCCGAGGATTGAATTTCCGTATCGGGCCAATCACATCCGGCCGCTCAAGACCGTTGTCCAACTCCCCTGAATTGTTTTCCGAGAAGAGAGTGAAAGGGTTGCCTGACTGAAAGCTCACGATAGTCGCAACGCTCCATCCGCCAATCAGCTGTCGCGTCAAGCCACTGCTGTGATTTCCCAAAGGTATTTGCCAGATTGGGCTTATAACCAGTCTTTGCGTGGCGTCGAAATCCGCCAACCCGCGATCGAGGTGAGGGTTCGTGGGATCTGTGAAAGTAGAAGACCGGGCGCGGAACCCCGAAGAGACATCGATCGTCTTAGATAGCGTATAGGCGGCTCTAAATTGCACGCCATGACTCACCCTTTTGTCTACCGTGAATTGAAATTCATTGCTTGACGAACTGCCCTCGCTGACATCGGTATAGATTTGCTGTGCTCCTGTGGGCGACCCGAGCGGGTCCAGCGGACTATCGCATGCCGCGAGCGGCCGCGCGCATTCCGGGTTGAGACCAAAATATCCGTTCGCCTGATATTGCTGCTGCAAGATTGAGAGGAGTGGATAATTGACCTCTGTGCTCGCAATCGCTTTCCTGCTCAAGCTCCCCACATACACAGCTTCCATCATCGTGTCTTTCGTGAGCTGGTATTGGAAGCCAAAGTTGAAGTTTTCGGCATAAGGTGTTCGGAAGTGCGGATCGACGACGTAAGCGTATGGCAGCGCGGGAACGAAGAATTGCCCATAATTCCCGCTAGCTATATACGGGTAGGGGTTGGAATATAGGTTCTGGAAGGGATCCGATACATAGGACCCATTCGTCGCGGCCAGGCACCCATTCGCATTCCCCCCTTGCCCAAAGCAAAGCGGATAATTGTTCGCCACATATCCGAACGGGGGTTGGCCGCCAAACTGTAAATTCAGCGCGCCATCCTCGATATCATAGAAGATCCCAAAGCCTCCGCGCACCACCAGCATCGCATTGCCGAGCACGTCCCAGGCAAAACCGAATCTAGGAGCAAAGTTGTTGCGGTCGGGATAGATCAGTCCACGATTCGGGGTACCGGGGTCACCTGGATACAAGAAACTCGGCGGCGCCGCCGGAAATACCTTTGATTGCTGCCCCGGATACCAACCGATGATGTTGTTGTGCGGATCTTCCTGCGGCGAATTGTATTCGTAACGCAACCCATAGTTAAACGTCAGATTGCGAGTAACTTTCCATGCATCCTGCCCAAAGAAATACAAGGAGTGGGTCCGAATTCCATACACCGCATTTGAAAATTGATAGTAGTTGTCAAAGAACCCGCCGACAAAATCGGCCAGATTGTTTCCAGTAAAGGTCCCGTTCTCCAGTGGGCCATACTCTCCAAACTGAAAACTGCCGTTGTTATAAAAGTCATAATTGAAGTTGTTTCGCACCCACCGCAAATCACCCCCGAACTTCAAATCGTGCTTGCCTTTCGTCCATGACAACGTGTCCTGATACTGGAACGTCACGTCATGAATCTTGGTCGGTCCTCCTGGGGACGGTCCCAGGTTCAGGGCCCCGACAATCGAAATGATTGGCGGCGCCGTGCCTTTCGGATCATCAGGGGTCACGGTCGAGAAGCCGAGCGCCGACGGAGAAGTCGTCGTTGTCGGCACGTATTGAAGCGTGGCAACACGATTCGCCGCGAAACGGAGTTCATTTACCATCGTCGGCGAAATCACTCGTGTCCAGGTAATGTTTCCGGCCTGATAACGATTTGCGTCAGTGAACCCAGATCCTACGGGCACATTTCCACCGGTTGATGCACCGTTAATCACCTGCAATGGATAGCTGTCGGGAGTGTCATTAAAGATATATACGGCCGACAACGTGTCTTTTTTCGTCAAGTTGTAATCGAGACGGAAGATGAACTGGTCAGCGGTAATATGCGCCACAGGATCAGATTGGAACTGATTTCCGGGAAGGTTTGGCAGTGGTACATAGTTAGTGATGTAGTTTGCAATTATCGGGTCAACTGGCACCTGATTGCAGGGTGTGCCGCCGCAGAGGTAGGGCTGTGTGCTGTCGGTTGTGGGATCAAAAAGTTGCCCATAGTCGTATCCGGTCGCCGGATTGATCGACCCTGTGTAAAGCTCACTGAAATCTCCCGTCCTCTCATTCGCACTCAACACTGGGATCGCACCCGTATTTTGCCCCTCTGCCCGTCGTGTCCCCTGGTACGATGCGAAGAAAAATGCCTTATCTTTCTTGATGGGAAATCCGATGGTTCCGCCAAATATATTCCGTCGAAGTACAGGCACTTCTTGCAGGAAGTAATCACTCGCGTCGAGCGCTGTATTGCGGAAAAATTCAAACGCGCTCCCATGCACGCTGTTTGTTCCAGATTTGATCACCTGGTTGACGATTCCCCCCGAGGTGCGACCGTACTCTGCCGTATAGTTGTTGGTCAGGATCTTGAATTCGGCGACCGCATCAGGATTCGGATTAACAACGATGTTGTTTCCCAAAAAGTCGTTGTTATCGGCGCCATCGATCAAGAACGTCATCGACTCCGATCGCTGCCCGCTCACTGAGTAAGGATTGTTCGAGCCATCGTCCTGATCCGGGGCAAAAACACCTGCCTGCAACAAGCCGAGTTGCAATGTGTCACGCTCCACTAACGGAAGTTGCAGAATCCGCTGTGTCGTCTCCACCTTCCCCAGCGTTGCGCTGATGGTGTCGACCTGGGTGACGTCGCCCTGCACTTCGACCACTTGACTGCTGGCTCCAATCTTCAGCTCCACATCCTGTTTGGCGTTTTGATTAATAACGAGAGTAATTCCAGTCCGCACATATTTGGTGAATCCACTCTGCTCAACCGAAAGCGTATAGGTTCCAATCGGAACCAGCGTAAACAGGTACTCACCGTCTTTGTTTGAAGTCACGCTCCGAGAGACGTTTGTGTCCGTGTTTGTAAGCGTCACCTTCGCACCTACCACGATGGCATGCGAGGTGTCGCGGATTGTGCCTGTGATTTGTGCCGTCGCCTGTTGTGCGGCAGCTTGTTGGGTGCATACCAGGGCAAGCAAGGCTGCGAGGTAAAGTGCGATGCGAATGCGAACAACAGGGAAGCGGGTCATCGGGGAAGGGCTCCTCGGGAATGTGGGCATCAATATTGCACGTTCGCTTCCGTCAACACAAGCATGGAATCGATGAAACAAACTGCACCAAGGCAACAAAGAAAAGGGATGAACGGCAACAAACAGGAAGGAATGCGAAGTGACTTCGCGTCACCTTACAGATATCTGGAATTCGGTCTCCAATAATACAGATTGTTACGAATGCAAATGAGCGAAGTTCTTCGATCTGGAATTGACTGCGAGGCATGCCGCGGCCCAGGTTAACAACACGGGGAAACACTCCAGTGTGTAGCGCGGCTCGGGGTTTTCAATCGTTCCCAGGAACAGCGAGCGCAACAGCACAAAACCGCCTAACAATCCGATGAATCGCAGACTCGTCCACTTTCGCGTCAGCGCCAGCGCGGCCGCTACCACATAAAACAGATTCAACACTCCGAATCCCACCGCCAGCGCCGACTCTCTTCGCTCGTCGTTGAATTCCCACCACCGCGGGTCGGGAGGCAGCAGTTCCGTCCGCGGCCGTAGCCACATATCCAGAATGCGCAACGCGGGCAGGACGACATAATAGCGAAATGGATGTGCCCGAATTCCTTCTGCCGCCAGCCCGCCGAAACGCGCATCAAGCTCTGGCGTCAAATCCTGCGACTTGTTGTAGTCGGCAATCACGTCAAGCGTCTTGCCTCGCGGAGGCGGTTCATCAAGTGCGCGTGACGGCAGTTTCGCAACATCAATCACGTCCCCCGGCACGTTCCAATAAATCTCCTGCACCGATACATATTCGGCGATCCATGTCTTCACCCACCGGTTGAATCCCACCGGAGCCAGTTCATCTGTATCGGTGGCATAGCGCGGGGCAAGCGGCTGAAAATGATGCAGCGTGCGGAAATTCCGCAATGTCCACGGAACCAGCGGCGCCAGCGCAACCAAGGCAATGATGCAACCCGCAGCAAAAATGGATCGCATGCGTTCGCGACCACCGCTTCTGACGAGAGCAATCCCCAAATAGATCCCGATCGCCAGTAGAAGTAGTCCGCCATCCGGCCGCAGCAAAATGCATGCCGCGATTGCCGCACCCGTCGCAATCCAGAATGGCCATCTGCTGAAACCGTCGTTCGATGAACGCTCAATACGCTCCAGCCCTGCAACTGCGCAATCGAGTGCAAGCGCCGTGAAGAAAATCTCGAGACTCTCTGTAAGTACGGCCGCGGCGTAGTTGGCTAGAAACGGGCAGGTCGCTGCCAGTGCAAATGCGGCCGGGCCTGCTAATCGGGCCGCTGTCGTGCGTCGCGCCAGATCCGCGATCACAAGGCAATTCACTACATCGAGGAGCACTTGCGCCAGCAGCACGGCCCGAAGATTTCCCACCCCGAAAATCCAGAAGATCGCCGCCAGGAACGCCGGATACCCGGGCAATCTGGAATCGGTTGGAACAATTTTGTCTCCTTCTGGCTGCCCATATACACCATGCTGCAACCAGGTCGAGGCGATGTTTGCATACACCCGCGAATCGTCAACGATGGAGGGCGTGTACGCGAAAAAAAACAGTCGCAACGCCAGGGCCGCCAGGCTAGCCCACAGAAAGAATCTCCCATGTTCGTGGAGCATTCCGAGCACGTTGGAAATATACGCGAATCGCGTGGATCATCCAGTGATCGCATAAACACTGATTGGATAAACAGCGATCGGATAAAACAAGCTTGCCCCCGGGTTGGGAACGCGAGTTGCGGCGTCCGGCGCTTTCCGATGACCCAAAGACCAGATCGGCCGATGACCCGATGTAGACTGTTTGACCCTTCGCCGCTTGCATCTTACGATTAAGAACGATTCCGAATGGCCAAACAGGTCTTTTACGATCCATTACAGGCGCGCTGGAAGCGGATTCGGCGAATTTTTGACGCCTCCGCTCTCGCCTTCACCCTGCTCGTCATTTTCTTTCTTTACAGTGCCTTGCGCAGTCAACCTCTGCCAGACTTGCGCTGGGGAGCAGAAAAGCGTCCGTACCACGCTCTTACCGAGGCAGAAAAGGAGAGAGCCCGCGAAAAACGCCGCCTGGCAACGATTGCCCGTGCTGGCCGCTTGCGCCAGCATCGCAAGCCCGCCTCTCAGGTCAAGCTCAATTCCGAGGAAGGTGTTCGCGCCGCTTTCTACGTCTCCTGGGACGCCGCCAGTTATTCCTCGCTGCGTGAGTATGGCCGCCAGATCGACTTACTCTTTCCCACCTGGCTTCAGGTTCTGAGCGCCGATGGACGCCTTCAAGGCGTCGATCCGGAAACCAACAACCTGTTCGATATCATTCAAGGCCAAAAAGTCCGTCCGGTGGACCCCAAGGTCATGCCCTTCCTCAAAGCTGAGGACACCAACATGGAAGTCTTTCCCGTCGTCCAAAATTTCGACGGAAACGACTTCGTCCCCGGCATCGTCGACTTCCTCAACAGTCCGGCCGCGCGCGCGCGCTTTCGCCGCGAAGTCGCTCTTTATCTGGCCTCTGATCGCTACCGCGGCTTGATGATCGACTTCGAATCCTTCCCCAAGAAAGGTCAGCTCGGTTATGTCGCGCTGCTTAACGAACTCGGCTCCGACCTCCATGCCAAGGGAATGAAACTTTACGTCAGCGTCCAGGTGCGCAACGCCGACTACGACTACAAGGCGATTTCTGCCGCTGTCGATGGCGTCGTCATCATGAACTACGACGAGCATTTTCCGGGCGGAACTCCGGGCCCGGTCGCCTCACAAGACTGGTTCACTGACAATCTCAAGTCGGCGATTCGCGAGATTCCAAAAGACAAGCTGATCTGTGCCATCGGCAACTACGGCTATGACTGGGTTGAGCGACCCAAGAGAGGGAAGCTTCCTCCCGACGAAAAAGACAAAAGCGTTTCCGTGCAGGAAGCATGGATTGGATCGCGCGATTCTGAAGAAGATATCGATTACGACGGCGATGCCCTCAACCCGCACTTCAGCTATCGCGACGACTCAAACTATCGCCACGATGTCTGGTTCCTCGATGGCGTCACCGCTCTTAATCAGATGCGCGCCGCCCAAACCCTTGGCATTCAAACCTTCGCCTTGTGGCGTCTTGGCTCCGAAGACCGCTCCCTCTGGCGCGTGTGGGACGTTCCGGGTGAAGCGAACGCTCCAGACCGGCTGAAGGACGTTCCGCCCGGTCAGGATGTGGATATGGAGGGCGACGGCGAAATCCTTCGCATCGAATCCAGGCCTTCTGATGGACTGCGCGAAATCAGCATCGACCAGGACACCGGTCTCATCGACGATGAGAACTTCAAATCTCTACCCGAGCCATATCGGGTGGCGCGCTACGGCGCTAGTAAGAACCAACTCGCCTTGACCTTCGATGACGGCCCCGACCCTCAATGGACGCCCCGCATCCTCGACGTTCTCAAGCGAGAGCAAGTGCCCGGAACGTTTTTCCTCATCGGCATCCAGGCCGAAAAATTCGCCGGCCTCACCAAGCGTATTTACAAAGACGGTCACGAGATCGGCAATCACACTTTTACCCATCCCGACATCAGCGCCATCGGCTCGGGCTATATGCGGGTGGAACTCAATCTTACCGAGCAATTGTTTGCCAGCCGGCTGGGCATTCGCACAATTCTGTTTCGCCCGCCCTATTCCGTTGACGCCGAGCCCGATACCGAAGATCAGGTGAAACCGCTTGAAACTACCCAGAACATGGGCTACGTCACCATCGGCAACAAACTCGACACGCGGGATTGGAACGACGATCCGCCGTTGACTCCACAGCAGATTGCCGCTCAGGTTCTGGATCACCTGCCTCCCTGTAAGCCCTACGATCCGCAATGCGGCAACATCGTTCTTATGCACGACGGAGGCGGCAATCGCGAGCGCACCGTGCTCGCGCTTCCTCTCATCATCGAAGGCGCTCGCGCTCGCGGCTTCGAGTTCGTTCCTGTCTACCAGTTGCTCGGAAAAACCAAAGCCGAAGTCATGCCTCCGCTGCCTCCCAGTGAGCTATGGTCCGCGCGCCTGAATTGGATTGGCTTCTGGCTCTTCAGCGCGACCATCACCGCCATCACCGTTATCTTTTTCCTCGGCGACATCTTGATGACCGGACGCCTTGTCTTCGTTGGAGTTCTTGCCCTTTACGACCGCCTTCGCTCCCACGCATTCGGCACTCCGGCCGAGATTGCGGCCTATAAGCCCAAGGTCGCCGTGCTCATTCCCGCCTATAACGAAGAGAAGGTGATCGAGCGCACCGTTCTCGGCGCGCTCGATTCGGACTATCCCAACTTGCGCGTGATCGTCATCGACGATGGCTCCAAAGATCGAACCCTCGACGTCGTCCGCCATGCCTTCGCGCCCGAAGCAGCCGCCGGCAAGGTCATCATTCTTACCAAGTCCAACAGCGGCAAAGCCGACGCCCTGAACTATGGGCTCGAACACATTGCCGACGCGGAACTCTTCGTCGGAATCGACGCCGATACCATCATCGCTCCCGATGCCATCTCCCGGCTCGTCCCGCACTTCCTCAATCCCAAGGTCGGCGCCGTTGCCGGCAACGCCAAGGTCGGCAATCGCGTCAACCTTTGGACCCGCTGGCAGGCTCTCGAATACATCACCAGCCAGAATTTCGAGCGGCGCGCTCTCAACACTTTAGGCGCCGTGAGCGTTGTGCCCGGCGCTATCGGCGCCTGGCGCGTCTGCGCCGTCCGCGAAGCTGGCGGCTATCACACCGACACCGTTGCCGAGGACGCCGATCTGACGATGGCCCTGTTGCGCAACGGCTACCGCGTCCAATATGAAGACACCGCCCTCGCTTTTACTGAAGCTCCTACGAACGCAAAGTCCCTGATGCGGCAGCGCTTCCGCTGGTCGTTCGGCATCCTTCAGGCCGTCTTTAAACATCGTGACGTGGTCGCGCGCGAAGGTGCATTGGGCTGGATTGCAATTCCAAATATCGTCATTTTCCAGATCCTGTTGCCTCTGGTCTCGCCCTTCATCGATGTGATGTTTGCCGTGGGCGCGATCTGGTATGCCATCCAGAAGCACTTCCATCCCGACTCCACCGATCCGGCCAGTTTCCAGAAACTGCTGGTCTTCTTCGTCGTCTTCTTGATCATCGACTTTGTTGCTTCTGCGATGGCCTTCGCGCTCGAGCGCCGCTTGCCCGAGGCCCCCGAAGATGGCTGGCTGCTCACCCAGGTTTGGCTCCAACGCTTTGCCTATCGCCAATTATTTTCTGTGGTGCTGTTCCGCACGCTCAAGCGCGCCATTCAGGGGCGGCCTTTTGCCTGGGACAAACTCGACCGCACCGCCGCCGTCAAGTACGTTCCCGTCGAACGGAGGGACTCGGTAAATGTCGGGTAATTGCACAAGCCCTTAACGCGCTAAAATGAGTCAACTGCCATGCCCCGCACTATCATTGAGCCCTTCCGTATCAAGAGTGTCGAACCCATTCGCTGGACCACCCGAACCGAGCGGGAGCAACGCCTCCGCGCCGCGAACTACAATCTCTTCCTTCTGCCCGCCGATGACGTTCTGATTGACCTCCTCACCGACTCCGGCACCGGAGCGATGTCCACCCATCAGTGGGCTGCCATGATGGAAGGCGATGAAAGCTACGCCGGAAGCCGCAGCTTCGACCAGTTTCGCGATTCCATTCAAGACATCTTTGGCTATCGTCACGTCATCCCTACGCACCAGGGCCGTGCCGCCGAGCGCATCCTTTTCAATTGCACCTGCAAGAAGGGCGACATTGTTCCCAACAACACCCATTTCGACACCACCCGCGCCAATGTCGAATTTGTTGGCGCCGAGGCCGTCGATCTCGTCATCCCGGAGGGACGCCAACCCAACGTCAGCCATCCGTTCAAAGGCAACATGGATGTCGCCGCCCTCGAAGCGCTAATCAAGCGAGTCGGGCGCGAACGTGTGCCGCTGGTCATGCTGACCGTCACTAATAACTCAGGCGGTGGTCAGCCGGTTTCCATGGAAAACGTGAAAGCGGTCAGCGCGCTCTGCCGCAGCTACCAAATTCCGCTGTATTTCGACGCCTGCCGCTTCGCCGAAAACTCCTATTTCATCAAGTTGCGAGAACGCGGCTACGAAAAGAAAACTCCGAAGGAAATTGCCCAGGAGATGTTTCACTATGGCGACGGCTGCACTATGTCCGCCAAGAAAGATGGAATGGCGAATATCGGTGGCTTTCTTTGCACCAATGATGACTTACTCGCCCAGCAGGAAAAGAACTTACTCATTCTCACCGAAGGTTATCCCACTTACGGCGGTCTCGCTGGTCGCGATCTCGAAGCCATCGCCGTTGGCGTTCAGGAAGCTCTTCACGAGGACTATCTCCAATACCGGATTACCTCGACCGCCTACCTGGGCAATCATATCTCGGCCCAGGGCGTGCCTATCGTCCAGCCGCCCGGTGGCCACGCCATCTACATCGATGCGCGCACCTTCCTGCCCCACATTCCGCCCGGCTCCTTTCCCGCCGTCGCCCTGGCCAACGAACTCTACCTGCAAGGGGGCATCCGCAGCGTCGAAATCGGCACCCTGATGTTTGGTGCCCAGGCAAAAATGGACTTGGTTCGCCTCGCCATCCCTCGTCGCGTCTACACCCAAAGCCACATCGATTATGTCGTCGAAGTCATTCTCGATGTTTGGCAAAAGCGCGAAAAGATCCAAGGTTTGAAATTGATCTACGAAGCCCCCTTCCTGCGGCACTTCACCGCCCGGCTCGAACCTCAATCGGCAAAAGGAGCCAGGGAAACTCCCGAGCCCGCCGAAGCCGCTGCGCGGATCTGACAGCAGTCTTCGTGATGTCATCCTGAGCGACCTGAAAGGATTCGCGCAATCGGAGTCCCCTTGTGGAGTCCAAGGGTCCCTATTCCGTTACAAATACGTCTTTTTGCGGCATTAGGCGTTAGAATGACTTAGCACGCCCGTTCAGAACGTCGATTCACAAGACCAAAGTAAGCCTTCATTTCGAGGAGCCCGATGGCTACGACTGCGCTACCCAAGACGAAGATTTCCGGCGGCGGCTTTTTACTGGAAGAACGTCAGACCGCCGACGTCTTCACCCCCGAGGATTTCTCCGAGCAACACCGCATGATTGGGCAGACCACCGATGAGTTCGCCACCAACGAAATTCTGCCCAACATCGAAAAAATGGAAGAGAAAGAGTGGTCGGTAGAACGCGATCTCCTCAAGAAGGCGGGTGAGCTTGGCCTGACCAGTGTCGAGATACCCGAAGCCTACGGCGGTCTCGAGATGGATAAGGTCACCGCTGCCGTCATCGCCGATCACATCGCAAAGTATGCTGGGTTCGCCACCACCTGGGGCGGCCACACCGGCATCGGCTTGCTTCCCTTGGTTTATTTCGGCACCGAGGAACAGAAGAAAAAATATCTCCCTCGTTTGGCCAGCGGAGAAATCGTAGGAGCCTACGCTTTGTCGGAAGCTACTTCCGGTTCCGACGCGCTCAACTGCCGCGCCCGCGCCCAGCTCTCGCCCGATGGCAAGCACTACATCCTCAACGGCGAGAAAATGTGGATTACCAACGCCGGCTTTGCCGACCTGTTTACCGTCTTCGCAAAAATCGATGGCGAAAAATTCTCCGCCTTTCTGGTTGAGCGCTCCTTCCCCGGCTTCTCCACTGGCGCTGAGGAAATCAAGATGGGCATCCGTGGCTCTTCCACTTGTCCCGTCATCCTCAACGATTGCCAGGTGCCGGTAGAAAATCTGCTCGGCGAAATCGGCAAAGGACACGTTATTGCCTTCAACATTCTCAACATTGGCCGCTTCAAACTGTGCGCCATGTCCGTGGGCGGTGCTCGCGTTTCACTCGAACACGCAGTCGCCTACGCCAGGCAACGCAAAGCTTTTGGTAAGGTCATCGCCGATTTTGGACTGGTGCGCGAAAAAATCGCCAATATGGCCACGCTGATTTTTGTCGGCGAGTCATTGGTCTATCGCACTGTGGGCATGATGGATGCTTTGCTCTCCGAAATCGATAAGGCCAGCCCCAATGCCGCCAAAGAAATCCGCAAGGCGATCGAAGAATATGCGGTCGAGTGCTCTATTCTCAAAGTCTGGGGCTCGGAGATGGTCGACTACGTCGTCGATGAGACGCTCCAGATCTATGGCGGCTACGGTTTTGTCGAGGAGTATCCCGCCGCGCGCGGCTACCGCGACGCCCGCATCAATCGCATCTTCGAAGGCACCAACGAAATCAACCGCCTTATCATCACCGGTTTCCTCCTGAAGCGCGCCATGAGCGGCCAATTGCCGCTGATGCCTGCCATCAAGAGGCTCATGGATGAAGTCTTGAGTGGTCCATCAACCGGAGAAGAAATGGAAGGGCCGCTCTCCGAAGAACGCAAACTGGTCGCCAATGCCAAGAAACTCGGCCTCTTTGCCGCTGGTGCTGCCTCGCAAAAATATATGGCTGCGATCCAGGATCAGCAGGAGGTCATGGCCGCCATCGCCGACATGACGATCGAAGTCTACGCGATGGAGTCGGCTGTGCTCCGCGCTCAAAAGATTGCCGAGCAGAAAGGTGAGTCGGCCGCAGCGCTGCCCATTGCCATGGCCCGCGTCTACATGATGCAGGCGCTCGACAAAATCGAAGCCGCTGCTAGGAAAGTCGTCGCCGATGTTGCGGATGGGGACATGCTGCGCACGCAATTGGCCATCGTGCGTCGCCTGGCCAAGCACGAACCCTTCAACACGATTGCTCTGCGCCAGCAAATCGCGCAGAAAACGATTGAGGCAGGGAAGTACTCTCTGGCTTAGTCGGTCGCTGATGCCTCCCTTGTTGTCATCCCGAGCGGATCCGAATTGCCGCATCGCGGCAATTCGGAGGTCAAGGGACCTGCTTTTATGGAGGCGGCGAAAACGAGAGCAGCCCCGCCTCACTCTTTCGGATAATTCGGGTCCGCCTTCACTTCCTCAATTTGCTTCGTGTGCCGCTCGCTGTGCGCCGAGATCAGCAGGATGTATTGATACGCGTCCAAAGTCCCCAGCATCGGATGCGGACCAAAGTGATCCCGGAGGTCGTCGTTTGTGGTACTCACGTAATCCATCGTGGCCTTGCGTGCCTGTTCAAAGGCTTGCACCGTTTGCTCCCGCGTCGCAAATCGCCCCGTGGGCTTCAGAAAGTCCGGAGCCTGTACCTTGTGTGTCCGCTCGGGTATCAGCGTCAAAATCTGCACGTCTGTCACCTTGACCTCGGCCCGTTTCTCAGGAGTGGCGGGTCCAGTCATGATCTTGCCCTGCACGAACCCCAGGATCATGCCCTCCGCGACCGTGATGTGTTCCGATACCTCGGCAATCGACCAGCGATCGGGGGCAGGCTTGAATCTCCACTGTTTCTCCGAGAGTCCTGATATCGACTGCAGGAAAGCATCATGCGTGGCCTGCAAGCTTTTAAGGGCGGCTGCCCGCTCCTCCGGGGTCAGAGTCTTTTGCGCCACCGGCGCTCCACTCGATTGCGCCATCGACAGGGACACGCTAAATAAACAGAACGCCGCCATTGACAATACGCGGAATCGCTTCCGTTCCATGATTCCTCCATTTTTGTTTGTTTTTGGCCGGGCGGCCACCCACACATCGGCAGGGAGCTTACCATAACTGAAACGAACGTTTCAAGTATGAATAGTCTGGTCGGCCATTGACTCCTTTGCGGATGTCATCCTAAGAGGAACAATCGATCGGGCGCTGGCCTCCAATCATTTGCCCGAAAGGAACGAAGCCCCATTCATTTTTACCCGGTGATATCTCTTCTAGAACCAATCGCTCCGATATGCCACCCACCACGCCACAACGATGATCGGAATGGTCGCAAACAGCGCCCACCACAGCGGCAGAACGAAATCGGCAATTAAGCCCAGTAAAATGAATACGGCCCAGAAAACCTTGCGCTCCATTTTTGAACTCTCACATTCTGCCGGCGTTATGTTGAG
Organism: Terriglobales bacterium; assembly: GCA_035508395.1. Lineage (GTDB taxonomy): Bacteria > Acidobacteriota > Terriglobia > Terriglobales > Acidobacteriaceae > Acidiflorens. Next base: position 47,857 of record DATJNC010000053.1, read on the forward strand.
GAGTTTTGTCGACTCAGTGCCTTCAGCTCTTCCATCACGCTCTGGATGAGTTCTTTGGCGTTGCTGAGATTCCTCATAACCATCTGGATATCCATCACCGGTTTGCCTGGCCATCGCTGGCTTTGGCAATAGACGCCGTGCTGCCCCACTAACGCCATTGCGTCCGTCACCAGGTCCATGGTCACTGCCAGCCGCCCCCGCGGCACGCCCATGCGCGTTTCAAAATGTTCCAGCTCTTCCTGCTTTTCGTCAAAGACTGTCATGCCCAGATTCTAGCGGCAAAGCGCATATAATTCTCTCGCACGAAGGAGGAAAGAACTAATGAAGAAGTTAATCGCCGCCACGCTCGCACTGTTCATGTTGGCCACCCTCGCATCCGCCCAAATGGCAGGGGGCAAGAAGCCCGCCAGCCCGCCCGCTAGCACGCAATGCAAGTTCTCCGATGGCAAGAGCATTAAGATCGACTATTCCAGCCCCCGCGCCAAGGGCCGCAAAATCTTCGGCACGGGCGATGCGCTTGTTCCTTACGGCGAGGTCTGGCGCACGGGCGCCAACGACGCGACCACATTCGTTGCCACCGCCAACGTGAATGTCGGCGGCAAGGATGTTCCGGCAGGGAACTACACCATCTTCACCGTCCCAAATGCCGACAAGTGGATGCTCATCATCAACAAGAAGACCGGCGAATGGGGCATTCCCTACAAGTATGAATCCGATGAACTGGGCCGCGTGCCCATGATGGTCTCTAAGACCTCAGGACCGGTTGAGAATTTCACCATCGCCTTCGACCAGGCGGGCAGCAAGTGCACCCTGCGCATGGAGTGGGAGAATACCCGCGCCAGCGTCGAAATCAGCGAAAAGTAGCACAAGAACAGTTGTTAGTTCTCGGTTCCCAGTTCTCAGCGAGAAAGTCCAGGGTTTTTCTGAGAACTGACAACTGAGAACCAAGAACTGCTTTCAGCGTTACAATGTGCTCATAGCTCTTCGTCAGCATTTCAAACGGGAGGTCCCCATGCCCGTATATGACTACGTCTGCAACGAGTGTCATAAACCCTTCGAACTGGTTCTCTCACTTCAGGAGCACGACAAAGAGATCAAGTGTCCCGCCTGCGGCAGCAAGAACGTGGAGCAGGAAGCAACCGCGTTCTTCGCCGTCGGCAGCAAGAAAAGCTAGCCTAGCCACCGGACCACGAACGCGCCTGGTTCAACGGCCACCTGCCTCCTAACCAGGCCCTCAGTGTCCCCTGGCCCACGCTATACTGAATCCGATGCGGCAGATGCTGCGCTTCCTCTGGAACTCCACGCGAGGACACCGCTTCGCGCCCTGGCGCAGCCCTTATCTTCTTTGGCGCATGGAAACCTACACCGGCGTCAAAATGACCCAGATCGGCTTCCTCGAATTTTGGGAATTTCTTTGGACCGAGCGCGCCAACCTTTGGCGCTTCCTTAAATGGACGAACAAGATGGACGCCTGCGTCCATCCCAAAGCAAAGAAAGCTTAGCTCCCGGCATCTACTTGCCTTCCATCACCACGTTCACTTCGCCGCCCTTACCGGCGCTTAATAGCTGCTGTGCTGATCCTCGATTCGTCGCGATCTCCAGAAAACCCATGCTTCCCAAGATCCCAAACGCTTCTCCTGGAGTACCCTCTGCATAGTTGCCGCAAATCCGCGTCACCTGCCCTTTTCCAACCGCAATCTTGAAAGCAGGTTGCGAAGTTCCAAATAGCCATGGAACATCCGTCGCCGTGATATTCGTAATCAGATTGCCAAAGCGATCCGCCTTCAGCACCACCCCTCGCAACGTGCGCTCGTCCACTGGTTTTGGCCGTGGCACATTAAAGCGCGCAAAATCGGTGATCTCCTCACCAAACCGCTCCGGATCGACTCCCTTTGCCAGATACGCCGCCACCGGAGAAAAAATATCGCGTCCATGAAATGTGTTGCTGCGCGGCTGCAGAAAATAATGATCCGCTGTTACGTGGCGAACCGAAATCCTCTCCTCCCGATCGTAGACCAGCGAGAGCACGCCATTATCAGGAGCCACAAACAGATGACGGTCCCCCGTCAGTATGATCGGTCGCCGCGCCGTTCCCACGCCCGGATCGACTACCACCATGTGCACCGTGCCGGCAGGAAAGTAGGTGTAAGCCTGCGAGATAGTCAGCGCGCCATCAAGAATGTCGAAAGGCTGCACCGCGTGGCTGATGTCGACAATTTGGGCGTCGGGCGCCGTTTCCAGCAGCACCCCCTTCATCGCGCCAACGAAGTGATCGTTTAATCCGAAGTCAGTGGTGAGAGTAATAATGGCAGTGTGTGACAATCGCTTCCTCGTCAAACTCGCACGCCTTATGAGTCAAACGAAGTATCAGATGTCACGAGGCTCGCGTCAAGGCAGATAGCTCTCAGCTGTTAGCTCCTGGCTCTTAGCAAAAGCTGCGAACCTGAAAAGAAACTTGGCAGCAGCACGAGTGTGGGCCTAAGGCTTCCTGAGAACTGAGAACTGCCTCTCTCAATCCACCTGAATATCGCCCGACCCGGTATGCACCGAAATCATCGGGCCGCCGCCCCGCACCTTGCCCACGACGCTCTTCCGCGATTCCTGCACTCTCCCCTGAATCGTGGTCGTCACCGGGTGATTCATCGTCACCGTTCCCGAACTCGACGAAACATCCACGTCGAATGCCACCTCTTGCGGCACTTGCAGGTTCACGTTTCCCGATCCCGTCCTTACGCTCCACAGGTTTTTTGGAGTTCCTTGCCCGCGAATATCGCCGCTGCCCGCCTCCGCATGAAAGCCGCCGTTAATACCTTTCGCCGTGATGTTGCCCGACCCCGTGCGAATCTCGACATCGCCTTCTCCAACTTCTTCCAGATCGATGTCACCGCTGCCCGCTCTTGCTCTCGCCGGCCCTGCTAGCTCACGGCCGCGCACGTTGCCCGAGCCCGTCTGGAAATGCAGCTCTCCCCTCAGCCGCGCCAGCGTCAAATCACCCGATCCACTCTCCAGATCGATGTTGCCTTTCAAACCTTCCACTGTCTGATTGCCGCTGCCCGTATGCCCCCGAACTGTCGTGTCCTCCGGCACCGTAATCTCGTAATCAACCGACAGGTTGCTGGCGTTCACATAGTCGATGCGGATGCTATTTCCGCTCTGGCGAATCGGAGGGTTATTTTGAATCTGCTGCACATCGCTCGAATGCCCGCCAAACCATAAATTCCCGGTATGAATTTTGCCGTGAATCGTAACTGAGCCGGCCCCCCCGCTGCGAATCACAATATCGCCTGACCTGCTCAGGACCTCGAGGTCCACTGGCCCATTTACCTGAAGTGTTTTGTCAAACGTTCCCGCCACCGAAGCCAAGCTGGGCAAGGTGCTAGCCAGCATTGCGGCTACCACACTGGCCGTCCGAGCAAAAACCAATAGACGAAGACTCATAAGTTAAGACCTCCGGAACCCTTGCGTAAACCTACGACTGAGAACTGACAGCTGAGAACTGAGAACTGCTCTATTGCAGCACCACCTGATCGCCTTCCTTCAGCCCGCTCAGCAACTCGGTCTTGGCCCCGTTCGAAATCCCGATATTCACAGCGATCTTCCGCTTCCCCTCTTTTCCCTTCGGATCGGGTATTTCGACCGACGCATTCTTATCCTTGTCATACAGAATCGCACCTTCGGGAATCTGCAGCACGTTCTTATGCTCTTCCAGAATGATTTCCGCATTCGCGGTCATCATCGCCTTCAGCATGCCCTCAGGGTTATTGATCGAAACCCGCGTCTCAAACGTGGTCACATTATCCTTCTCCACGCCCATCGGAGAAATCTTGGTCACCTTTCCGGTAAACGTCTTGTCCTTGAATGACTCCACTTTGATGCGCGCCGGCTGTCCCAGATAGACCTTGCCAATGTCGCTCTCATCCACCTTGCCTTTCACGTAAACCTCACTCGTATCGCCGAGTGTCATCACCAGCGTCGCTGTCGATCCGAGCACCAGAATTGAACTCACGGCGTCGCCTACCTGCACATCCCGCGAGAGCACAATGCCGTCCAGAGGCGACTCGATTGTCGTGTAGCTGAGCTGCTCTTCTAACTGCTTCAGATTGGCGCGGTCCTGCGACACCTGTCCCTGTGCCTGCCCGATCTTCGCCTGCAGCACTTGCAACTGGGCCTTGGCCACGTTCTGCTTGTTCAACGCCAGTTCGTAGTTCTTCTCGGCGTCGTCCAGCGCCGATGCTGAAACCACTCCCTCTTTTGCCATTCCCTGCGCCCGTTCATAGGCGCGCTTCAGCAGCGGAACATCCGGTCCCTCCGCATCCACCTTTGCCCGCGTCAGGTCCGCCTTGGTGGCGCTCAAACTGGCGTCCGATGCCTCCAATTGCGCCCGCGCCTGGTCCACCCGCGCCTGAATCTCATCACGATCCAGTTCGACCAGAATCTCCCCTTTCTTCACCCGATCGCCATAATCCACGTACAGCTTCTTCACGATGCCGCTCGCTTTCGACTTGACCTCAACCTTGGTGATCGGCTCTATCTTTCCCGTCGCCACCACGCTCTTCGCCAGGTCACCGCGCTCCACCTTCGCCAGCTTCGACGGATCGATCTTCGTCCCGCCGCTGGTCGCGGCTATCAACCCTCCCGCAACGGCCAGCACCACTACCGCAGCAATCACGCCATAGATGATTCTTTTGCGCCGCTTCTTCTTGCCATTACCATTGCCGTTCACAACGCCCTCCTGCCTTGTTTGGATGATCGAAACCGGCGTTCACTTGTTGTTACGGGAGAATCCCCGGAATAGTTCCTTGAAACTGATGCTGGATCGAATGCCACGTTGGCGCCCGTTCAAATGGAGCGATCCCGGATTTGACTAGACACTCAGCCAGTTAGACCCCCGAGTCGCCAAAAAGGTAGCGATTCAAACCTTGAGATGAGATTTTGAGTCTTCCTCTACGATTCTATCGTCGGACATCTTGTTCTTGCGGGCGCAGGACGAAGGCCGAAACGACAAGATGAACTGCAAAAGATCAACTAAGAACCAGGGACGAGGGACGAACAACCAACAACCACCGACGATGTTCGTCCTTTGGAATGTTAGAATTACCTATCCATGATTGCGTTCGTGCCGCTGCGGGTGTTTGTTATCCTGCTCTTGGTGGCGGCCAATGCGTTCTTCGCGGCAGCCGAATTCGCACTTGTCAGCGTGCGCGAAACCCGCATCCTCCAGCTCATTGAGGCCCGCCGCGTCGGCGCCCGCACCGTTCTCAGACTCCACCAACAATTGCCCCGAGTTGTAAACGGCGTCCAACTCGGAATCACCATTTGCAGTCTCTCTCTCGGCTGGCTCGGCGAACCTTTTCTCGCGCGCGTGTTTGAAATCTGGATCGGCAGCATCCCCCACGCCCTCGTCTACGCTCACGCCATTGCTGTTGTGGTCGCTTTTCTCCTCATCACCTGCCTGCACGTGACCTTTGGTGAACTCGTTCCCAAATCCCTCGCGCTCCAGCGTGCCGAGCGCGTTGCTCTCGCCGTGGCCGCCCCCATGGATGTCTTTCTCGCCGTGACCGGTCCAGTCGTAGGTTTCATGAGCCGCGCCGCCAGCTTCGTCTTGCGCTCGTTCGGCACCAACGAAATCCGCCACGGGTCTGTCCACTCACCCGATGAATTGCGACTCATCATCTCTGCTGCTCGCACCTCCGGCCAGCTTTCGGCGCCCCAGGAGGAGATGCTTCTCAACGCCCTCGAACTCGACAACATCGCCGCCCGCCAGATCATGGTTCCACGCACCAGGATTTTCGCGCTCCCCTCCGACCTCAGCCTTGATGACGCCCTTTCGCGCGTCGTTGACGAGCACCATTCCCGCATCCCGATCTACGATCCCCAGCGCGGCCCCGAGCACATCGTCGGCGTCCTCTATGCCAAAGACCTCATGCGATGGATGCGCCTGCGCTTCGCCTCCAACCTGGTCGGCCCTCCCATCGCCCGCATCACGCAAATGAAGATCAGCCAGCTTATGCACGACGTGCTTGTCGTCCCGGAAACAAAATCGCTCTTCGAGCTGCTGGTCGAATTCCAGCTGCGCAAACGTCATCTCGCCATGGTCGTCGATGAATTCGGTTCCACCGCCGGCGTCATCAGCGTGGAAGATATTCTCGAGCAGCTGGTCGGCAAACTCGAAGACGAGTTCGACATTGCCGCCACCCATCCGGCCGTCGATGGCAATGCGCTGATTACCCTCGACGGTTCCATCAACATCCGCGACCTTGAGAGCCAATACGATCTCGTGCTTCCGCAGGACGAAGGTTTCGAAACGCTTGCTGGATTCGTCCTTTCTCGGTTGCAGAAGATGCCCGTCGGCGGCGAATC
>DATJNC010000054.1:0-37806 GCA_035508395.1 Terriglobales bacterium
TGGCCGCGCTCGCAGTGTCGGCCATTGCCCAGGAAGGGCCAGTCCCGAAAGGGGTCCCACACCTTGACCATGTGTTTCTAATCATGATGGAAAACCATGGATACAGAGAGATTCTCAACAATCCGAACGCGAAGTTCACGAACAGCTACGCGAAGACCGCCAATCTCGCGACTAATTATTTTGCGGTGGCGCATCCCAGCCTGACCAATTATCTGGAGCAGGTTGGAGGATCGAACTTCGGCGTACATAGCGACAATCCTCCGGATTGGCACAATGGCGCGTGCCAGACGAATCTGGCGACGGGAACGGTGAACACTGACAATCCGGCGAGTCCGAATATCTGTCCGATCTGGGGAACGGGGACCGATGCGGCGACGCCACTGCTCGATTGCACCAATGAAGTGACCGGGCCACCGTGCGAGATCAACATCGACGGCAAATTGGCCTATGCGCCGGTTTCGACCACGCTGGGCATCACCATCGCCGATCAGTTGGCTGCCGCTGGATTGACGTGGAAGACTTACCAGGAGAGCCTGCCACTTGTTGGGCCGAACAAGGTCAATTACAGCGATGGGAATTTCACCAATCTGACGGACTTCACCAAAATCAATCCGCAGCTCAATCCTCCGCTGAATTCGGGAGACATCGTGCAGCTGTATGCGGTGAAACACAATCCGTTTGCCTATTTTCGCAACGTGCAGCGGGGGACGAATCCGCTGGTGAGCTTCGCGCAGATGACGGCATTTGACGGGTCGGGCGGGCTATGGAGCGATCTGGCGAGTGGTGACGTGCCAAACTTCTCTTACATTGTGCCCAATCAGTGCAATGACCAGCATGGCCGCGGCAATGGGACGGCATTCTGCAACTTCGACCCCAATGACAACGGCACGCAGGCGGGATTGAACCCGGCGTTGATCCAGCTTGGAGATCAGGCGGTCCAGAAGATTGTGACGGCCATTCACAACTCTCCGGTATGGAACCGGGGACACAATGCGATCGTGGTGACCTGGGATGAGAACGATTACTCAGTGCAGCCGATCATCAATCAGGTAATGACGATCGTCGACACGAACTACGGATTCCACGGTATCCAGAGCAGCCAGTTCTATGTGAGCTTCTCGCTGCTGCGCTCGATGGAAAGCGGATTCGGTCTCCCTTGCCTGAATCACGCTTGCGATACGAGCACGGCGACGATGTCGGACCTGTTCGGCGCTCCATAGGGTAATGTCGAGAAACGCGTTGCGTGTCGGGGCGGGGCTGGTCCTCGTCCCAACGCAATGTCCCGCTGCGGCAAGACGTATTGCCAAAGGGCGTAGAATATAGCAAAGACGCCGATGGCACGCCGTTCCCTTCTTATACTTACCGCGCTGGGCTTTGCGATGCTTTCTGTGCCGATGTGTTTGGCGCAGAGGCATGGCGGATTCGGCGGAGCTGGGCACGCTGCCGGGGGGTTCAGGAACGGGCGCAACAGCTCACAATTTCTTGATCGTCGCGGCTTTGATCATGGGCGCGGCGATTTCGCGGGAGCGTACCTTTGGGGAGATCCTTTCTTCTGGTATGGCGATAACACGATGCCGCAGCCGGCTCCGGAAGGCGGGCCGCCGGTGATGATTTTGCGGCCTGATACAGCCCCTGAGGCGAAGCTCACTCCGCTGCTGATTGAACTTGAAGGCGATCGCTACGTGCGCCGTGGAGCGACAGTGCAAGCTGCTCCAGGCGAAGCATCGAGAGAGCCACGCACGATCCAGGCCCCTGAATCCGATTCTTCGTCGGACGGCCGATCCGCGCAGCTTGCTCCGACCACACTCATTTTCCGCGATGGCCATCGCGAGCAGATTCCTGATTACGCAATCGTGGGGCGCGTGCTCTACGCGCATTGCGATTTCGACGGCGAGCCGGGTTATGGGCTGAAGAATATTCAGGTCTCGGAGTTGGATATTCCTGCCACGATTAAAGCAAATCGCGAAAATGGAGTGAGTTTTGTGCTTCCATCGGGCCCGAATGAAGTAGTGACGCGGCCGTAGTCCTTCCGAGTGGTTAATCCTTTGCAGCCGTTGAGGGAAGTAGGGATCCTTCGGCTTCGTATTGTCTCGAGGTCGTGAAGTCAATACTCCGCTCAGGATGACAGTCTCAAGAATTACCAGTACACACAAGAAGTTAGAACGCGCTAGCCGCTCCCCTCGCCGACCTTTAGCACTGCCAGGAACGCTTCCTGTGGGATATCGACGCGGCCGATGCGCTTCATGCGCTTCTTGCCTTCTTTTTGCTTTTCGAGGAGCTTGCGTTTGCGGCTGATGTCGCCGCCATAGCATTTGGCGAGAACGTTCTTGCGCATGGCGGGAACGCTTTCGCGGGCGATGATTTTGGCGCCGATGGCGGCTTGGATGGCGACCTCGAACATCTGTCGCGGGATCAACTCTTTCATTTTGGCGGCGAGGGCGCGGCCGCGCTCGTAGGCGAAATCGCGATGGACGATGGTGGAGAGCGCGTCAACCGGGTCGCCCGCGACCATGATGTCGAGCTTGACCATCGGCGAGTCCCAGGTGCCAGAGAGGTGATAGTCGAGCGAAGCGTATCCGCGGGAGACGGACTTGAGACGGTCGTAGAAGTCGAGAACGATTTCGTTCAGCGGCAACTCGTACTGCAGCATGACGCGCGAGGCACTGACGTATTCAAAACTCTTCTGCTTGCCGCGTTTTTCCTCGACCAGCTTCAGGATGCCGCCGACATATTCCTCGTTGGTGAGAATGACGGCGAGAATGACCGGCTCTTCGACCTTGGCAATTTCGCTGGTATCGGGCCAGCGCGAAGGATTATCGACTTCGATGATCTCACCATCAGTTTTGTGGACGAGATAGCGCACGCCCGGCGCGGTGGTGATGAGGTCGAGGCCATATTCGCGTTCGAGGCGCTCCTGAATGATCTCCATGTGGAGGAGGCCGAGGAAGCCGCAGCGGAAGCCGAATCCGAGGGCGGCGGAGCTTTCGGGCTCAAAGAAAAATGACGCATCGTTGAGACGGAGTTTTTCAAGAGCTTCGCGAAGGGCGGTGTGCTCGTGCGCGTCGACCGTGTAGAGGCCGGCGAAGACCATGGGCTTGATGTCTTCGAATCCGGGGAGGGGCTCAAGAGCGGGGCGCTCGTCATCGGTAATGGTGTCGCCGATTTTTGTGTCGGCGACATTTTTGATGTTGGCGATCAGAAAGCCGACGTCGCCTGCGACAAGTTCATCGATCGCGACTGGCTTGGGAGTAAGAACGCCGAGAGCTTCAACGTCGAAGACGCGTCCGTTGGACCAAAGGCGAATTTTCTGGCCAACATGCAGGCGGCCTTCGAAGACACGCGCGAGCACGACGACTCCACGGTAAGGATCGAACCAGGAATCGAAGATCAGAGCTTGCAAGGGGCGCTCAGGAGAACCTTTTGGCGGCGGGATTCGCTTGACGATGGCTTCGAGCACTTCGGGCACGCCCTGACCTGTTTTCGCGGAGATCGGTAGAGCATCCGACGCATCGAGGCCGACGGCACTTTCGATCATTTCTTTGGTTCGCGGAATGTCGGCGCTTTGCAGGTCGATTTTATTGATGACGGGGATGATTTCGAGTCCGTGATTGATGGCGAGATAAGAGTTGGCGAGAGTCTGGGCTTCGACTCCCTGGGAGGCGTCGACGACGAGGAGCGCACCCTCGCAGGAGGCGAGCGAACGGGAGACTTCGTAGGAAAAATCGACGTGGCCGGGGGTGTCGATGAGGTTGAGCTGATAAGTTTGGCCGTCCTGAGCCTGATACATCATGCGGACGGCGTGGGCTTTGATGGTGATGCCGCGCTCGCGCTCAAGATCCATGGCATCAAGCACCTGCTCTTGCATCTCGCGGGCGGTAAGCGAGCCGGTCAATTCGAGGAGACGGTCGGCGAGAGTCGACTTGCCGTGATCGATATGCGCGATGATCGCGAAGTTGCGGATGTGCTGGGAATCCATGGAGACACAACGATTTTAACAGGGGGTGTGAGAACGGTTTTGGACGTGAGAAAAGAGTGAGCGCCGCCCGCTCTTTCCGGGCAACGAGGGTTCGGAAGAGGCGCATCGAAAGCCATTGACTTCGTGTGGAATCATGGTGCCAACCCGTCGAATTGAGGACCGAATCCGATACTTGTGTGAGCGCGCGGCGCATGCCGAGGGGAAGCAATTAGAGGCCACCGTAGCGGAGTTGCAGATTGCGATTAGTGAATACTTGCGGCGGATGGGAAACAATATGCTCGCCGGAGTCCTGAAGTTCCCCGATTTTCCGGAAGAACGGCGAAAGCCGTAAGGCCTGGGCGCGCTGGATGCCCCTACTCGCGTCTGGTTACTTTGCCATCGTCAAAACAGAGAAGACGCGTCTGGTTACTTTGCCATCGTCAAAACAGAGAAGAGAAGAACAGCAGTGCCAATCTCGACCCCCAGCGAATAGACGAGCAAACGCCGCGGGCGCTTGAACTTTGCCAGCACGCAACAGCCGGCCAATCCGACCAGCGTCATGGGGAAAGCGAAGACCCGGTAGAGGCAGATGCTGCCGATGAAAGAGCCGGGGAATTTGTTCGTCTGACCGATCGCAGGGATTGCCATGAGCGCTACGCAGATGGGTGCAGCGATGGCAAAGCCAAGCAGGATCTGCGCAAGTTTTGTGTAGGCGGTTTCGGAGTTGCGAATCAGCAGCGCTAGCAAGAAGGTAGGAATTAGGAAGAGCGCGACGAGGAACAACTCCAGAAACCAGTCACCACCTGCACCCATGCCGCCGCTGAACATATCGGGATCGCGCAGCCCGGCGAGATAGCGTCGAGCGATCAAAGCGGCCGATACGGCGAAGACTCCCGCATAGCCGACGACAACTAAGCCCATGCCGGCACGGGACAAGGTGGCAGATTGGTTCATGGAGGAATTTTAAGGCGGTTTGTGGGATGGGAGGGAGTTACTTCGGTTTTGATCACCGCAGCCAGGGTCTTTTTATGCTTGAGAATTAAAAAAGGGCGCGCTCATCGCACGCCCTCCCCTTCCGCAACCTGACTTATTTACTTCTGACTTACTAGTCTCTCACTCCATCCATAAACGCCCGCAGCTTACGCGAACGAGATGGATGCCGCAGCTTTCGCAGCGCCTTGGCCTCGATCTGGCGGATGCGTTCGCGGGTGACCGCGAACGACTGGCCGACTTCTTCGAGCGTGTGCTCGCTTCCGTCTTCGAGCCCGAAGCGCATCTTGATGACTTTTTCTTCGCGTGGCGTCAGCGTGCGCAGCACCTGCGAAGTTTGGTCTTTCAGGTTGACGTTGATCACCGCCTCGGCGGGCGAGACCACGGCGCGGTCTTCGATGAAGTCGCCCAGATGCGAATCTTCCTCTTCGCCGATTGGCGTTTCGAGAGAGATCGGCTCTTGCGCGATCTTGAGGACCTTGCGGACCTTCGCCACCGGAATGTCCATCCGCTTGGCGATTTCTTCCGACGTCGGTTCGCGCCCCAGTTCCTGCACCAGCTGTCGCGAGGTGCGGATCAGCTTGTTGATGGTTTCGATCATGTGCACGGGGATACGAATGGTGCGGGCCTGGTCGGCGATGGCGCGGGTGATGGCCTGGCGAATCCACCAGGTGGCATAAGTTGAGAACTTATAGCCGCGGCGGTATTCGAACTTGTCGACAGCCTTCATCAGGCCGATGTTGCCTTCCTGAATCAGGTCGAGGAACTGCAGACCGCGATTGGTGTATTTCTTAGCGATTGAAACGACCAAACGCAGGTTTGCTTCGATGAGTTCGCGTTTGGCCTGCTCGGCATCCATATCGCCCTGAATGATTTCGCGCTGCGTGCGCTTCAGGTCGGGATAGAGCAAACCGGCTTCGACTTCGAGCTTCTCGAGTTCACCGCGAACCGCGCGCGCCTGCTTCTTGTATTCCTTGCGCTGCTCCTCGCTGCGAGTCGCCTCGGCACGCTTTTCCAGGTTCTGGATCTGGCGATCAAGCGAGCGCATGCCATCGACCGTGCGATTGACGCGATCGATGAGGCGCTTGCGTTCGTTGTTGGTAAATCCGAGATTGCGAACCGCCTGCGAGGTGCGAACGATGGCGCGCGCCAGGTTGAAGCGAGCGCGACGATGCACCTTCGGAACCTTCTTCGCATTCGCCTCCGCATACTTTTCCTGCAGCGGCACGATCTTCTTGTACGCCTTGTCGAGCAGGTTGACGCGACCAAGAAAATCCTTCAGCCGCTTTTCAACGATCTCTTCGGTGATTTCCTCTTCGTCGAAGGTGACCAGCTCTTTGATAGAGCGGACGCCTTTTTCGAGGTCCTCGCCGAGGGCGAGGAGTTCGCGAATCACGATGGGAGAGCGCGAAAGCGCCTTCAGGACGCGGTTTTGACCGCGCTCGATGCGCTTGGCGATTTCGACTTCGCCTTCGCGCGTGAGCAGCGGCACGGTTCCCATCTCGCGCAGATACATGCGGACGGGATCATTGGTTTTTTCGAGTGCACCGGGAGTGAGGTCGAGCTCAACATCCTCGGCGCCTTCTTCTACTTCTTCGAATTTTTTTTCCAGATCGCTCGAAGGCATTTTGCCGCCTTCGAGAACATCGATACCTTGGGTTCCGATCGTGGTTAGCAGATCTTCCAGGTCTTCAGGAGAGTGCACATCGTGCGGGATAAGGTCGTTGACCTGATCATAGGTCAGATATCCCTTCTCTTTGCCTGCGTCGATCAGCTTTTTTATGTCGTCAAACTTGTCGTCAAGTGCCAACTGAGATTATCCTCGGGACGTTCGCTAGTTCCCTTCCAACAAGCCAAAACCTGCAAGCTGGGACTCCGGGCGTGCGAACGCCAAACTATTCCAGCGGTAGGAGTTGTAACGGAGTTGTGCCGGGAGGGCACAAACCAAAAAATTATATCACCCGAAACGGGTGAGTGGCCAGCCCAATGAGACCGAGGCCCGTATATTTCAAAGTTTGTTTTGCCTTGCTCCGCCGCCCGCCAACGCCTGTATGTCTTTCCCCGCTAGATTGTTAGATGGCGCAAATAGCCCTTAGGTTCCAGAGCGGGACCAGCCATCCGGCACATTTTCCGCAAAAAAGCCGGCTTTTCCTAACTCGCCTTCCCCGCCGACTCATCTCCTCCCGGATCCCTTTTCGCCAGCTTAAGGCGAACCTTCTCTAACAATAGGGCATTTCGTTCCTCTTTCGACAATCCAGGACGCACCACCGACTGTTGAGCCGCTTCTCTTTTGCGGTCCAAATGAATTCGCCGCAGAGCTCGTATCGCACCGTCGACCGTCTCCGCCGTCAATTCTTCCTCATCGTGCATAAGGATCGACGCCAGCAGGCGGCGGTCCGCGTCGGTCTGGGCCAGATCTAATGGATCTTTTGCCTCGTCCGCACTTTCGGCTGTTCCAAGTAAAGACATAATCAGCGATTCGGCGGCGAGCCCCTCATGCAGGCGCTCGGCAGTGAGCGCAAACCGCGCTTGCCGCGCGGCATCGAATTCTTCATCAGCGCCATCGCGAGCCGAAAGAGGCGCATCACCAGGTTGTATTTCTCGGGCGGAGGCCAGTGCGCGAATTAGCACCCTTTCAGCCGGAGTGACCTGGGCCTCGGCCGCGGCTTTTATGGCGGTCGTCGCGCGTGAGGTTGCGGCGTGCTTGAGCTCCTGTCGGAGGATGGCGGAATCGATCGCAAGCTTTTGCGAGATTTCATTGGCGAGTTCATCGCGGGCGATGCGGTTGGGTACGCGTTGAATGTGCGGCAAAAGATAATTAACGGCTTTGACTTTGCTGTCGGCGCTCCGGGCTCCGAATTGAGAGCGGGCGCGATCGATCAAGTAGTCGAAATATTTTTGCGAATCCTTGAGGGCCGCGACGTAAGCATCTTTACCTTTGCGGCGGATGAAGAGGTCGGGGTCGTATCCGGTTTCGAGCGTGAGAACTTTAATTTCAAATTCTTCTTCGACCAGCATTCCCAGTGTGCGCTCGGTGGCGCGGGCGCCAGCGGTATCGGGATCGAAGTTGACGACGATCTGCTTCGCGTAACGCGCCAGCAATTTTGCCTGCAAATCGGTGAACGCCGTGCCGGATGAGGCAATCACGTTGTGAAAGCCGGCGGCGTACACGGAAATGCAATCCATCTGGCCTTCGACCAAAATGCAGTACTTGAGCTGGCGAATCGCTTCTTTGGCGAGGTCCAGATTAAAGAGCACGCGCGACTTCGAATAGATCTTGGTCTCGGGAGAGTTCAGATATTTGGGTCCGGCTTTTTCGTCGGTGGACAGCGTGCGGCCGGTAAAGGCGATGACCTTGCCTTGCTCGTTGGCAATAGGGAACATGACGCGATTGCGGAATTTGGAGTAAATCTGGGCTCTGGGCTCTCGGCTCTGGGCCCCAGGCTCTCCCCTTTCAACGCTCGCCTCTCCAGTCTTGTCATTCCGAGGAGCATCGCGACGAGGAATCTGCTCTCCCTGATGGCTGACGACTGATGGCTGACGGCTCTCCTGAGAGCTGTCTTTCCACGAAAACAACCCACTCTCCCGCAGCGTTTCTTCGTCGAATTGGCCGTGAAGAGCGTCGCGCAGCAGGAAGCCGGAATCGGGTGCGTAGCCAATGCGGAAACGGGCGATGATTTCGTCGGTCAGCCCGCGGTTCTTCAGATATTCGCGGGCGTGCGCTCCTTCTGGGCGACGCAAGTATTGTTGAAAGAACTCGGAGGCGCGCTCATGCACGTCGAGCAGAGCCATTCGCAGCTTGGCGTCGTGCGCCTCTTGCGGACTGGAAAACGCGATCTTCGGCATGGGCACGCCGAGCTTTTGGGCAATCAGCCGGACGGCCTCCGGGAAGGTGATGTTTTCGACTTTCTGCACGAAGCTGAAAACATCGCCGGACGCTCCGCAGCCAAAGCAGTGGTAAAACTGGCGCGTCGCATGGACTGAGAAAGAGGGGGTCTTTTCGCTGTGGAACGGACAAAGGCCGGAAAAATTTTGCGCTCCCGACTTGCGCAGCTTGACGTAGTCGCCCACGATGCGGACGATGTCGGCCTGCTGCTTAAGCGTCTCTTTGAAGTCAATGGAAGACATGCGCGGCCGCTACAGTATTAATTGTGAGGCCTGAAGTCGTCGACTTAAAGATTTTTAATGGCCTCGAACTCGGAAAAACTGTTACCACCTGAGGAAAATGCAGACGAAAGTGTCACCTTTTTCACTTCTGCAATCTGACTTCTAACTTCTGACTTTGGCGTCTAAACTCTCAGCTCCACCACCGTCGCCCCGCCTCCGCCCTCGTTTTGCGGAGGCTCGACTACCGACTCCACGTTCGGGTGCTTCCTTAAGTATTCTCGTAGCGCCTTGCGAAGAATGCCCATGCCGCTGCCGTGGACAATACGCACGCGCGGCATGCCGGCGAGGAAGGCGCGGTCGACGAAGCGCTCAACCTCGCGGGTTGCGTCGTCGACTGTCTGGCCGATGACGTTGATTTCGGTGGGTGTGGCCAGGTCGCTGACATCTTTTTCGAGCGAGACGCGAATGCCGCGCGCCCGTGCCGCCTCGACCGGAGACGCAGCCGCTCGGGTTATCACTTCGGCGATGTCATCGCGCGCGATGCGCATTTTCATTGAGCCGATCTCGACGTCGAAGTGATTCTCGTCGATCTTCTTCTTGACCACGGCAGCGCGACCCATCGACTTCAGCTTCACCGTGTCGCCTTCAGAGACATGTTTGACCAACGCAGGCTGGGCATTCGGGTCGCCGCGATCCGCGCCAGTAGCGTGTGCGACGACGGCGGAATCGAACTGCTCGCGAAACTCGCGGCGTAGTTTGGCGATTCGCCGCTCGGCGTCTTTCGAGAGTTTCTGCGCCGCGGCTCGGTCCTGCACGGCATTCACCGCCTCACGCGCGTGATATTCGAAGTCGCGAAAGAGCGAGTCCATTTTCTTTTCGAGCTCGCGAACCTTGGCTTGCTGGGCTTCCTTTCCGAAAGCCGCTAAGCGGTTCTTCTCATCCGCAAGTTCTTTTTGGCCAGTTTGGAGTTTTGCTCTTTCTTTCTCAATTTCGCGAAGGTCGGCGTGGAGCTTGTCGAGGAACCGAGCAACATCCCGCGTCTGCGTGCCCAGCTTTCCCTGCGCCGAGGCAATGATCGCGGGATTCAAGCCGAGGCGGCGGGCGATGTTGATTCCGGCGGAAGCTCCGGGCACGCCGGTTTTGAGTTCGTAGGTGGGCTCGAGGGTCGTTTCGTTGAAACCGACGGCGGCATTCGTCGCGCCAGGCGTGTTGGCGCCGTAGACCTTAAGAGACGTGTGATGCGTGGAGATCACACTCATGCAGCCAATCTGGCGGAAATGCTCAGCGATGGCCACGGCCAAAGCGGCACCTTCTTCAGGATCGGTGG
Organism: Terriglobales bacterium; assembly: GCA_035508395.1. GTDB lineage: Bacteria > Acidobacteriota > Terriglobia > Terriglobales > Acidobacteriaceae > Acidiflorens. The sequence continues at coordinate 10,380 of DATJNC010000054.1, forward strand.
CGGAGCCAAGTTCGTCGAGCAATACGAGCGAGTTTGCGGTTGCGGTGCGGGAAATAAAATCGATGTTGGTGACGTGCGCCGAAAACGTGGAAAGATTCTGCTCGATCGATTGATAGTCGCCGATGTCAGCAAGGATCGCATCGAAGACGGGCAGGTCGGCGCGGTCGGCTGGGACGGGAATGCCCGCTTGCGCCATCAAAGCGAGCAGGCCGATGGTCTTAAGCGTCACTGTTTTGCCGCCGGTGTTTGGGCCGGTGATGACAAGCTGACGCCGGTCACCCTCGAGTTCGACTGTGATGGGAACGACCTCGGCCTTCTTGAGCCTCAGATTGCGCTCGAGCAGCGGATGGCGGGCGCGGTGGAGGATAAGGGTAGAGACGGGCCCTGTCCCGTCTCCCGTCTCGTTTGCGAGTGAAACGGCTACGCAGTTGTAGTCTTCGGCAAAGCGGGCCTTGGCAAACTGGAGCTCGAGTTCAGCCATCACATCCGCCGCCGCCAGAATTGCGTCGGCATTTTCGCCAATCTGGCGGGTCATTTCCAGCAGGATGCGATGAATCTCAGCGAGTTCTTCATCAAGCAGCCGAACCAGTTCGTTGTTCTGTTCGATGGTTTCGAGGGGTTCGACGAAAACGGTTTGGCCACTGGAACTGGCCCCATGGACGACGCCCTGCACGCGGCGTTTCTGCTCGACTTTTACCGGGATAACGAAGCGCTCGCCGCGAATCGTAATCAGTTCATCCTGCACCGTGCCGCCTTCAGCCAGCCGCCGCAGGTGCGAGCGCAATGATTCCTGAATCGCTCGTTTTTGCTTCTCGACCTCTCGCCGGATGCGAGCGAGTTCGGGAGAGGCGCGATCGTCGAGCGTGCCATCTGGCAGGATCTTGTTCCGAAAGGAACGAAGAAAATCGGTGAAATCGATTATGGCGGCGGAAAGGGCGGTAACAGCGACCCATTCCGAACGCATCGCGGCTGGCGGCTGGCGGATGATCTCGCGCCACTCGGCGGCATGGTCAACTAATAGGATCACGTCGCGAATCTCAGTGGTTTCAAGAGCAGCGCCCGCGATGCGTGACTTTTCGACGAGCTTTTCGATTTCGGGCAAGCCGCCAAATTCGAAGCGGCCTCCCACGCGCCGGAATTCGCGGACTTCAGTTGTGAGGGTCTGCTGGTTTTCGATCCAGGAGCGATTGAGGGAGGCTTGTAAGTCCGCGATGCGCTCTTTGCCGAGAGGCGAGGCCGCGTATCCAGCGAGCAGATCGCGCAAAATTTCAAATTCGAGCAGACCGGCGCTTGAATGCCGCATGGGCTGAGGTACGAAAGGCATGCAGTTTGCATGGTACTAAAACCAGTTCTCAGCTGTCAGTTCTCAGCCGTCAGTAAAACCGGCAGAGCCGGTTTGAATCGAGGATGAGGATTCGTCGTAATTGGGCGAAACCTGGCGACCGGCAAATACACTTTAAGGAAAGCCATTTACGCCAATGCCCGGGAGGACGCCTGGTTGGAAAAACTGGAAAAAATAGCGTCGAGTGCGCGCGTCCACGTACGGCGCAAGGGCGCTCCCGATTCCGATGGATCCTGCATCGTGTACTGGATGCAGCGCACGCAGAGAGGCGTCGACAATCCGGCGCTCGACGTGGCGGTTGAAGCGGCCAATACGCTGAAAAAGCCTGTGGTCGCCTACTTTGCTCCAGTTCCTTTCTATCCCAACGCCAATTTGCGCGCATACAACTTGTTGGCGGAAGGTATTCCGGATATTGCCGCCGCGCTAGAAAGGCGAAGCATCGGATTCGTTCTCCGCCGCTATCCCGACCACAGCTTGCTCAAGTTCTGCGATGAGGTGAAGCCCGCTCTTGTTGTCGGCGATGAGAATCCGATGCGCGAGCCGGAGCACTGGCGCCAGATCGCGACAGAAAAACTTCGCGTACCGTTCTGGACGGTCGATTCGGATGTAATTGTTCCATCTCGATTGATTGAGAAGGAGCAGTACGCGGCATTTCACATTCGCAGGAAACTCGAAGCACAGCTCGATCGTTTTCTGGTGAAGCCTGCGAACCCGCGCGCGAAGGTCAAGTGGAAAAAACCGCGAGGTCTGCATTCTCTTCCGGCCGATTTCGACGTCAGCGAAGGGTGGAGGATTGATCGGTCGGTGGGGCCGGTGAGCGATCTCAGAGGCGGCACGAAAGAAGGCCTGCGCCTGCTGCGCGAGTTTGTGCAGAAGAAGCTTCCACATTATGCCAAGCGGCGCAATCATCCTGAACTCGACGGCACGAGCCGACTGTCGCCTTATCTGCATTTCGGCCACATCAGCCCTCTCACGGTCGCGCTCGCAGTTCGCGAGGCCGATGCGCCAAAAGCCAATAAGGAGTCTTTCATCAATGAACTGCTCGTCTGGCGCGAGTTGGCGATCAACTTTGTTACCTATAATCAGAATTACGACAATTTCGAGAGCGGAGAAAACTGGGCGCATCGTACGTTGGCCGAGCATGCCAACGATGCCCGACCATATCTCTATCCCGAAAAACAGCTCGAAAACGCCGAGACCCACGATCCGCTCTGGAACGCGGCGCAGCGACAGATGGTGACAAAAGGCTGGATGCACAACTACATGCGCATGTATTGGGGCAAGAAAATTCTTGAATGGAGCCGGACGCCGGCTGATGCTTACCGTATTGCCGTTGCGCTCAACGACAAGTATGAACTGGATGGCCGCGACCCCAACGGATATGCCGGAGTGGCGTGGTCGATCGTGGGCAAGTTCGACCGACCCTGGTTTACGCGTCCAATCTTTGGGCAGATTCGCTACATGTCGGGGGAGAGCACGGGAAAGAAATTCGATAGCAAACGGTATATCGAGCAACAAAGTCAACCGAGGGTGTGATCTGATCGCGCAGCCCTTCGCCTGAAGCCACTAAAGTTGACGGAAATTCGCCTATTTTGCTCCGACACTCTGGTAATTTGCCTGGGCTTTCGCTTCGCGCTGCAATAGGCACAGGAGCGACTTATGGGAAGAGCACTCGGTTTTTTGGGCACGATTGCTACGGTTGCGATCGGTATGTACATCTATTCGCTGCAAGTGAGGGCGATCGACCCGACCGTGGCCTCTGCCAATGGCGCGGAGGCGGCGACGATCACGGGCGTGAAAAATGACCTGATCGCCATTGGCAACGCAGAGCGTGGATACATGGCGAGCGAGGGCAGGTATGCGTCGCTGGAGGAATTGAGCTCTGGAAACTACCTCACGATCAAAGGCGAGCGCCCTCCTTACATCTACGAGGTTGAAGTGAACTCGGGAAGCTTTCGCGCCACTGCCACTCGCACGACGAAAGGCGCCCCGGCTCAGCTCTGGATCACGGACAGCATGCAGGTACAGGCGTCAGATTAAGTTAGAAACCTGCGATTGAATCCAGCTGTAGTCGCGCGGATCACGCATTCTGCTAAAAGGCTTTTGTCGAATCCAAGAGAATTGTAACCGGGCCTTCGTTCACCAACTCGACCTGCATCATTTCCTGGAATTTTCCGGTCTCGCATCGAATTCCTGCCGCGCGAATTTTCTCAACGAAATACTCATACAGTTCGCGTGCCGGTTGTGGCGCAGCAGCAGCATCGAAGGAGGGACGACGTCCGCGCCTTACGTCGCCATATAAAGTGAACTGCGAGACAGCCAGCACGGCGCCTTCGATCTCGGCCAGCGAAAGATTCATCTTGCCACCCGAATCTTCGAAGATGCGAAGGCCGATGATTTTGTCGGCGAGATAGTCGGCGTCGACATGGGCATCGGCGGCGGCAACTCCAAGCAAAACCAGCAGGCCGCGCCCGATTTCGCCCGCTATATCACCATTCACAGTGACTTTGGCGCGGCTCACGCGCTGGACGACGGCGCGCACCTAGCGGCTCGCCTCGCCGAGAAGCGTTTCGTGTCCGGCGAGTGCCTGCCAGCGGCCATCGCGATAGGTGAAGACATCGGTGAAGCGAACGCAGGCTACGATTTTGCCAGCGGCGTCGACGATCGTGTTCAGCCCGCGCGTAAAGCCCATGTTGCCCTCGACGTGTGCGCGAAGATCGCTGAGTCGATTTGTGTTCGACTTGCGATTGGGAATGCCGGCCAGCGTCTGGGAGCGAGTGTGCAGGGAGCCATCCACGTCGGCGTCTTCGAACTCCTCGGCGACCAGGCAGCTGACTGCGCCGGCATCTTTGCGATTGAGAGCCGCAGCCCAGTTTTGCTCAAGCTGAATTAACGCGCCTTCGGTTTTGGGCTGGTTCTTTTGGCAATCGGCGGCGAAGGCCGCAAGAGTAAGGAAAAAACTTACCGTCAGGGCGAGAAATTTCACGACTCATCCTGCCATGAGTGGTTTTCGCCCGCAAGCCAAGACGCGAAGAAGGCAAAAGTGACACCCCCGAAGAAAGACAAAACACATGGGTTGACCCTTGACGAGGGCGGCTCCTACAATCCCCCTGCTCTAAAGAACTCATTCACACGGGGTTTCTAGCATGCAGAAGTCCGCAAAGTTGCTCGGCACAATTGTGTTGACCGCCACTTCTCTCGCGCTCGCCCAGCCAGCTACTCATCACGACGTTGTGATCAAGAATGCCATTGTGATGACTGCCACTCACGGCGATATCAAAAATGGCTCGGTTTACATCAAGGACGGCAAGATTGCCGCGGTTGGTCAGACTGTCACCGCTCCGGCTGGCATCGAGGTTATCGATGCGCAGGGAAAGTACCTGACGCCGGGCATTGTCGACTCTCACTCTCACATTGCGCTCGATGATGACGTGAACGAAGCGACCAGCCCGGTCACTCCGCAGATGATCATGAAAGACGCTTTCGATTACCAGGATAAGGCGATCTATCGTGCGCTGGCCGGGGGAGTGACCACAAGCCTGCTTCTGCACGGTTCGGCAAACATGATTGGGGGTCAAGCGGTTGTAATCAAGCACAAGTACGGAGCGACACGTGACGAAATGCTCTTCCCCAACGCGCCGGGATCGATCAAGTTCGCGAGCGGAGAAAACCCGAAGCGCGTCTACGGCGGTCGTGACCAGTTGCCTTCCACGCGCATGGGCAACTTTGCTGTGCAGCGCCAGGCGTTCGTCGAGGCGCAGGACTACATGAAGGAGTGGGACAGCTATAACGAAAAGGTCAAACGCGGCGATAAGGATGCGACGCCGCCGAAACGCGACCTGAAGCTCGAAGCGCTGGCCGATGTGTTGCGCGGCAAGCTTATGGTGCAGATTCATTGCTATCGATCTGACGAGATGCTGACCGAGATGGCGATGGCCAAGGAATTCGGCTATAACTTGCGGGCCTTTCATCATGCGGTGGAGGCTTACAAAGTTGCCGATCAGCTCGCTGCCAACAACGTTGGCGTTGCCACCTGGGCGGACTGGTGGGGCTTCAAGAATGAGGCATGGGATGCGATTCCGTGGAATGCGGTGATCGCGATGCGCAAAGGGGTGAAGGTCGCGATCAAGAGTGATTCGGAGGATTACACGCGGCGGCTGAATCAGGACGCGGCCAAAATCATGCGCTATGGCGGCGCCACCGAGGAAGAAGCGCTGAAGATGATCACTCTGAATGCCGCATGGATCGTTGGCGTTGATGATCGCGTCGGGTCGATTGACGTCGGCAAGGATGCGGATATGGTGATCTGGGATGGGTATCCGCTTTCGAGCTACGGAGTGCCGGACAAAGTTCTTATCGACGGTGACGTCTATTTTGATCGCTCCTTGCCTGGCCTCGGAACAACGCACTACAAGGAGGGCGAGTAAATGCAGCTTTCAGCCATCAGGTCTCAGCAGTCAGGAAAAAACAGATTCCTCGTCGCATTACTCCTCGGAATGACAACTTTGTTGGGTGTGCATCGTACCAGTGGCCAGGAGTCGGGCGCCCAAACCGCGCCCATCGCGCTCAAGGGCGGCAAGCTGCTCACGGTTACTCACGGCGTCATCGACAACGGGGTCGTGATAATGCAGGGTGGAAAGATTATCGCCGTGGGTGCGTCGGGATCGGTAAACATTCCGGCAAATGCGCAGGTTGTCGACTCGACGGGGATGACGATTTATCCAGGTCTCATCGATTCGGAGACGCAGCTGGGCCTGACCGAAATTTCCGCCGAGGCGATGACCAACGATCTCGTCGAGTTGAGCGACGAAATCATGCCGCACATGCACGTGTATGACGCGTTTCACGCGGAGACTGCCCTGATTCCCGTGGCCCGGCTGAATGGAATCACCAACGCGATTGTTGCGCCGGATAGCGACGACACGCTCCCCGGACAGGATTCGTTCATTCAGCTGGACGGCCGCTCGGCAACGGAGATGCTGCTCATTCGCGATATTGCGATGCCGCTCAATTTCACCGGGGATCAGCGGCGCAACAAAGGCGGATTCGACAAGCGCAAATTTCCTTCCACGCGCATGGGATTGATTGCCCAGCTTCGACAGAGCTTTCAGGATGCGCTCGACTACCAGACCAAGCTTACCGATTACGAACGAAAGAAAGCGGATGCGGTGCGTGACAAGAAACCGGAACCTCTCGCGCCGAAGCGCGATTTGAAATCGGAGGCGCTGCTTCCCTACTTGCAAGGCAAGAAGACGATTGTTCTAGCGGCGGAGAGCCCAAGCGATCTGGAAACGGCAGTGAATCTGGCGAAGGATTTCAAACTCAAGTTCGTTCTCAACCACATCAGCCACTCGCAGCCGGTGCTCGATTATGTGGCGAGCTTGAAAGTACCAGTGATTGTCGGGCCGATCTATGAGGCTCCGAAAGATGACGAACGCTATGACGCGGTTTATAGCCTGCCAGCGCAGCTTTACAAGCGCGGGGTGAAGATCGTGTTTGCGTCGTACTCGGCCCACAACGTCCGCAATTTGCCAGACGAGGCTGGGTTTGCGACGGCATTTGGTTTGCCCTACGACGAGGCGCTGAAGGCGATCACGATCAATGCAGCCGAAACTTGGGGCGTGGCTGACAAACTCGGCTCACTCGATGTGGGCAAAGTGGCGAACGTAGTGGTGGCGAACGGCGATCCACTGGATGTGAAGACGGACGTGAAGCAAGTGTATATCGTGGGCCGCGCCATTCCGATGACGAGCAGGCAGACGCGGCTGAGGGATGAATATTGGAAATAGAAGTTGTTAGTTGTCAGTTGCCAGTGGTCAATTAAAAGTTGATGGTGAGCGCGCTAAGAGAGCGCCGATTTGGTGGCAACTGGGAACTGACTACCTGGAACTGAGAACTGGTTTTACACCTTTGCATACTTTCCCAATCCCTTTTAGACTAATGGTTTCGAATTCATCAAATTCTGTGAGCAAATGCGGTTGTAAATCGGCAACGCTGACGCAACTCCGGCGGTGGCTGACTCAGAAACGAGGAAAACATGGCAGCAGTTGATGAGAAGGTGAAACAGATTATTGTGGAGCAGTTGGGTGTGGACGAGGGCGAGGTCACGCCCAGCGCGTCATTCGTAGACGATCTTGGCGCCGATTCGCTCGACACGGTCGAACTCGTGATGGCTTTTGAAGAAGCTTTCGACATCGAAATTCCCGACGAGGATGCCGAGAAGATCCGCACCGTCAACGACGCCATCGACTACATCGGCAAGCACGCGAAGGCGGGAAAGTAGTTTGTCGCGGCGCGTCGTAATTACCGGCATCGGCCTGATCTGCGGAGTCGGCAACACGACCGACGCTGTCTGGCGGGGAGTGCTTGCCGGAAAAAGCGGCGTGGAGCGCATCACAGGTTTTGATGCCTCCAACTTTGCCTGCCAGATTGCCGCCGAAGTCAAGAATTTCGACCCACTCAACTTCATCGAAAAAAAAGAAGTCAAGAAGATGGCGCGCTTCATCCACTTCGCGCTGGCGGCAAGTGATGAGGCGATGAAGATGTCAAATCTGTGCATCACGCCTGAGATTTCCGAGCGGGTTGGCGTGCATATCGGTTCTGGCATTGGTGGATTCGACATCATCGAGCGCGAGCACCGCAACCTTTTCGAGGGGGGGCCTCGCAAGATCTCACCGTTCTTTATTCCAGCAGCCATCGTGAATCTGGCAGCCGGACAGGTATCGATGAGATTTGGGGCCAAGGGGCCGAACGAAGCCACGGCTACGGCTTGCACGACGAGCGCTCATTCCATCGGTGATTCTTACCGCATCATTCAATATGGCGACGCCGACGTGATGATCGCCGGCGGGACCGAAGCGGCCATCACGCCGATGGGCGTGGGGGGATTCGCCGCCATGCGCGCACTTTCGACGCGCAACGATGATCCGGCGCGGGCGAGCCGTCCCTGGGATAAAGATCGCGACGGCTTTGTCATCGGCGAAGGCGCGGGCATCTTGATCATGGAGGAATTGGAGCACGCGCGCCGTCGTGGTGCTCCGATCATGGCCGAGATCGTTGGTTATGGAATGAGCGCCGATGCTTATCACATGACCCAGCCGGCGCCCGAGCACGAAGGCGGCTATCGCGTAATGCGCAACGCGCTGCGCGATGCCAAGCTGGAGCCTGAAGCAATCGGCTATCTAAACGCGCATGGAACGTCAACCCCTATCGGTGACACGCTCGAGGCGCACGCCATCCGGAACCTGTTTGGGAAACGTGTGCCGGTGAGTTCGACCAAGTCAATGACCGGCCATCTGCTGGGCGGCGCGGGAGGACTCGAAGCCGGAATTACCGTGCTGGCCTTGCGCGATCAGATCGTACCGCCGACGATCAATCTCGAAAATCAGGATCCGGAAACCGACAACATGGATTTCGTTCCGAACCAGTCGCGTAAGCTGACTTTCGAGTACGCCATGTCGAATTCGTTCGGATTCGGCGGAACCAATGGAGCGCTGCTGTTCAGGCGCTGGACCGAATAGCCTCAGTAGAGGATTGCGGAAGTAGATCGCAGAAGTAAGAAGTCAGATTGAAGAAGCAAAACCTCAAAACCTTCACTCCCGTTGCTTGGCCTTGCTCGTCTCCTCACGCCCGCAAAACGCCACTACTTCATCGCGTCGATCGTCACGTAGAGCTGCGACGTATCCTTCACCTCAACGAATGGCGGGCCGGGGCGTTTGTTACTGACGACCCACACGGTGGGCGTGTGATCCACGTGTAGACTGAGTCCAAGGTCTTTGTCGGCTCTCACCATGGCTGCCAATCTGCCGTCGGGGTCGACGACGAACGGCAAAGCCGCCTTGTGCTCGGAGGCAAACTTCTCGGCAAAGGCATGCAGCGACTGCGGAGTGATATCGAACTGATGTGCGAAGACCTCCAGCCGGAAGGCGTTCCCTAATTCCTTCGAGTGCGTATCGAAATAGCGCGCCAGCACGGCCGCGTCGAAGGACCAGTTGTGCAGCGGCAGCGGGAAATCGTGCTGCACGAGCGGAATCTTGTAGGTATGAGAGGCCTGATCGAGCAGCGGCGCAACGCGTCCGCACTGCGGGCATTGCAAATCTTCAAACACCACCAGGGCTACTTGTGAGCCTTTAGGTGGGCGCAGGGCTTCGGGAACGTCCTCGGCCAAAACAGTGAAAGCAAAGAACATGGACACAATAGACAGCAACGAGAGGCGGAGCAACAGTCGGATCATAGTTTGGTTTTTGGAAATACGACCTTGAGTTAGATCAAAACAACAATTTTATCTATGTTAACGAATTCGTCTGGTTTGTGCACCTCAGAAGAACGAAGAGTCCTTGGCGCACCCTTGCATGGCAACCGTCTATGCCGCGAGCAGAGCGATTCCGTACTAAAGTTATTTCGGCGCACCTTACGGGCTTTTGCGATAATCCTGCTCCGGAGTGGGGGGGGAATCATGAGGAGAATCCAGAGATTCACTGTCGTTTTGGTGTGTGTTTTGGGAGTGATCGGAGCGAGAGCGACCGGGCAGAGTGGCCCGGCACACTCGTCAGACACGCCGGCCGCAGCCGCCCAAACAAACAAGTCGGCAACGGCGACAGCCGATCAAACGACTTCGCCATCGGCGGCACAGAGCCCGGTTTCCCAATATGCTCCGCCTCCCGCACAATATGCGCGTGCGAAAGCCTATTCGAATTCTAGCTACTGGCATTTTTTTACCAACGCTCTTTACACCCTGCTGGTTTTTCTTGTGGTCCTACGCTGGCGCGTGGCGCCGTGGTTCCGAAATCTTGCCGAGCGGGTTTCGAGGCGGCGGATGGTGCAGCTGATCATCTTTGCTCCCCTATTTCTTCTCACCTTCACGATTCTCACATTGCCATGCGATGCCTGGGATGAAAGCCTGCGGCGCGCTTATGGTCTGAGCGTGGAGAACTGGGGAGCGTGGTTTGGTGATTGGATGACCATGCTGATCATCTCCCTGATCATCGGCACCGTTCTGGTTGGAATTCTCTATGCGGTCATCCGTCGCAGTCCGACGCGCTGGTGGCTCTATTTCTGGATGGCGTCGATTCCTGTTCTGCTCGCCTTTTTCTTCCTTGAGCCGCTGGTGATCGATCCACTTTTCTACACCTTCAAACCGCTGGCCGATACTGCGCCGGCATTGGTCACTGAGATCGAGAAGGTAACGCAGCGAGGCGGAGTCGACATTCCTCCAAGCCGCATGTTCCTGATGATTGCAAGTTCTAAGCAGACCGCCACGAATGCCTACGTTACTAGCTTCGGATCGTCGAAGCGAGTCGTGGTCTGGGATACGACGCTCCAGCACGCGACTATTCCAGAGACACTGTTCGTTTTCGGGCATGAGATGGGGCACTACGTTCTGCTCCACATTCCGAAAGAGATCACGATTGATGCCTTTATCGTTCTTGTCTTGTTTTACCTTGGATATCGTGTGGCGGGGTGGATGCTCGCGCGTTGGGGAACATTGTGGGGCATTCGCGATGTGGCGGATTGGGCGTCGCTGCCTGCACTGATGCTCTTGATCAGCGTGCTGGCATTTGTAGGAACACCGGTTTTCAACGCCATAAGCCGGCACTTTGAGCACGAAGCGGATCGCTATGGGCTCGAAGTGATTCACGGAATTGTCGCCAACCCAAACCAGGCTGCTGCGCAGTTCTTCGAGAAGAGCGGCGAGGTGAATCTTTCCGACCCTGATCCGAACTGGTTCATCAAGATGTGGTTTTACGATCACCCGACGCGACCGGAGCGAGTGCGCTTTGCGGCGACTTACGATCCATGGGCCGAAGGCAAGCAACCGAAGTATGTGAAGTAGTGTGGGCTTACCGCAGATCGTTGTTATCGATTGGCAGGTTGTAGAAGTAGCCGAAACGCAGGCCCAGATTGCATTGGTCGTCGCGCACTGGATTGGGGCAGCGCGCAAGAAATTCACGCGGGAGCGGAGGGAAAGGATTCGAGGATGTAATGCTACCCAGCGCGGCACGGTCGAGAGCAACGTCTCCTGAAGATGTGCGGATGGTAAGTCCGGCCACAGTACCGTCCTTGAGTATTGCGAAATCGAGCGAGAGCTTGCCCTGCTTCAGAATCGGCGGATACACAGCGGGAGGCAGCAAGTTATACCAGTTGCCTCTCACCCGGATGTAAACCTGCGCCAGATAGGGACCGAAGTCGACCCCACGCGTGTCGCTGATAATCTGCGGCCCAGGCAGCACGGTGCTGGCGCCCCCGCGGCCGCGAGTTAAACCATAATCTCCGCCAGTTCCTTGGGCGCCATAGCGTCCACGGTTGGCGGCGGCTGCTTGGGCGGCTTGCGCGATCGCGTCGCCGGCGGTCATTGAGCTATTGAAGTTGGGGACGGGGCGATTTCCGCCTTGCTGCGGAATGCGCAATTGCGCGGTCTGGTCACTGGTCTGAGGCGGGCTGATTCCCGAGCTCTGCTGCGGGTTGGGTTGTTGTTGCGGCGGCGGCTGATTCTGCGCAGCTTGCGGCTGAGGCGGAGCAGGCGGCGCTTGCGGGCCCATCGTTCCGGGCGTTCCCGGATGCGGCGTTGCAGCTAAAAGCTTCTTCAGTTCTTCGCGGTTGATTTGCGGTGCCTTGCTGGTCGCGATTCGGTCTTTGTCCGACTCAATTTTAGTGTCAGGCCGCTTCGTCACTTTTTGCTGATCCGGAGGCAGTTCGAGAAAGGTCGCGTCTTTGTCGCGGTCGACCCGGGCTTGCAACTCCAATGGAACCGTGTGATGCGGAAGCAGAGACGCCAGTTTTTCGCTGTTCCAAAGCAGAATCACGACGAACAGGTGCAGGATGACTGAAAGCCAGATCGCCTCGCGCTTGCGCGCGCGCGAAAGATCGTCCTGAAGCTGGATGAGAAGATGCGGAACGTCATCCGGATTGAAGCCTCGGTAAGCTGTTTCCCAATGTTGAGCTTCGAAGAGGTCGCGATGCTCGGTTGGCGCGGGGGGCGAAGGATCGCGAGACGGAATTTGGGTGACTGGCATCAGGCAGCGACTATGTTTTTAGAGCCGCGAAGAAGCCCCTGGGTTGCGTAAAGTGTTGCGTAAAGCGCCGCGTAAAGTTACGTAAACAGTGGGACTTGCGACATTATTTCCTATTGTCGCATTTTTCCCGGGCAAAAAGTGAGTACCTGAGTAATGGCAAGGATTTGCCGCCCCATTTAGTTAAATGCTGAGCTAGCGCCGACTCGATGATCAGACACCAACTTTGCCGGCGTGGCGACCGATTTCTGTGAGGATCGACAAGGCGAGGGCAAGAGCTTTGCGTCCTTCCTCAAGAGAGACGACAGGCTTTGTCCGGGAACGGACGGAATCGAGGAAGGACTTGATCTCGGCGAGCAGGGGTTCTTCGGCGGTGATCGCCGGTTTCGCGACCTGAATCTGCGGGTTCACGCTTGGTTGACCCGCGCCTCCGACGGAAAAGACCAGGACGTCCTGACGTCCATAATCGATGGAGATGTACTGACCTTCCTGGAAGAAGCGCAGCTTGCGGACGCGCTCAGTCGAGACCCGGCTGGCGGTAAAGTTGGCGACGCATCCGGAGGCAAATTCTACTCGCACGTTGGCGATGTCGACTTTGCCGGAGAGGATGGGCAGGCCGACGGCGCGAATCTCTTTGACCTCGGATTGCACGAAGGTCAGGACGATGTCGAGGTCGTGGATCATCAGGTCGAGTACGACATCAACGTCGAGAGCGCGCGGGCTGAACACACTGAGGCGATGCACCTCGAAGAACATCGGTTTTCGCAAGATGGGCGAAGTTGCACGGACCGCCGGATTGAAGCGCTCGAGATGACCGACCTGCGCGATGCGCTTATGTGCGGCGGCTAGCTGAATGAGTTCGTCGGCCTGCGAGAGATTGGCGCACACAGGCTTTTCGATGAGGACATCGACGCCGGCCTCCATCAGCGAGCGCGCGACTTCAAGATGAAGCTGGGTTGGAACAGCGACCGACGCCGCCTGCACTTCGCTGTGCGTGGTCAGCATCTGCTCGATCGAACCAAACGCCTTGCAGCCAAGTTCGCGGGCGACTGTGTCGGCTCGCGCGGTGTCGGGATCGACAACGCCGACGAGACGGACCTGATCGGCCTGCTGCAGTGCGTGATAGACGCGGGTGTGATTGCGTCCGAACGCTCCGACGCCGATGACAGCCACATTGATCGGGAAATCGTTGCTCAGAGGAATGCTCCGAAAATAACCGGGTATTTTCGCAGGTCCTACAGGGATAGAAAAGTACAAAGTGGTGATCGAGTAGGGATGCTTCGACTGAGAATGAGATCCGCCTTCGCGGATCTCGTTCTTCGCTCAGCATGACATCGCTAGAAGGGGCTTGTCCTACGTAGAGAAACGCACTCCGCGTTTTCAGGCGCAAAACTTTTTTAGCAGGGAGATCTGGCCGGCGTGATAGGCGACATGTTGCGAGATGCCGTGGAGCATATAGCGGAAGTTGTAATGCTTCCCTGTTTTTCCTGGAACCTGCTTGCTCCATGACGCCGCGGGAAATTTTTCGACGGCGGCAATAAGTTCGTCGTGGGTTTGACGAACATGCGCGAGAGCGGCTTGCCAGGCGGCATCGCTGGTGTCGGTGACGGGTGGGAAATTTCTTGCGGCGTTGAGTTTCACCGAGACTCCGGCCATGCGCCGGCGGACGGCGCCGTCCCAAGCAGCGATGTGGAGAAGGAGTTCCCAGATGCTGTGGGCGTCTCTGATGGGGCGGGCGGCGGCTTGGGTGGCCGTGATTCCTTGGAGAATCTTGAAAAGAGGGTCTCCGTGCCAGGCTTCGTTATCGAAGGCGCGGCGGAGTTCGTCGGCGATTTGGGTCGATTCGGACATTGTCTAGTCCCCAGTTGTCAGTTTTCGGTCGTCAGAAATACTGGGCCCGCTCTGTAGCGGTGCTCCAACTTTTGCACTGTATTTGGAATGAATAGATTTGCCAGAACATTATTCGTCGCTAATCTTCTGAAGCACTTTGAGGATTGCGTTGATCGTATTCCAGTTGCGAGTGGTGGCGCGGACTCCGAGTAGGTTGTCGATTTTGCCGAGGCAGCCGATGGCCTTCATTTCGCGGCGGTAGACACCGAAGACGAATCGGCCATCGATGGCAAGGATTTTGAGGAGCCATCGGCCATTTTCGGGAACGTGGATTGGAATGGAAGGAGGCGACTTCGGCACCTTGGCCAGCACGGTTACGAAGCGAACGACATCAGAGGGCGCAGCGACGCCGACGAAGGGAGAGGCTGAGGCGGCGGCAATGAGCTCATGGCTGGTGCAGATCATGACGTCGGCCTCGAATGGAAGGCGGCGGAGCAATTCGGCGCGAAAGCGGGTTTGGCCGCACGGCTTCGAGATGACGAATGTGCCGGCCGCTCCGATGTTGATGCAGCCATAATCTTTCATCCGGTTGGCGAGAAGGCTCGGGCGGAAGGTGCGATGTCCGCCGACGTTGACGCCGCGCAGGAAGATGACGAGAGCCATCGGGTGATTATAGAGATTCAAGATCGCAAGGGCGGAAGGCTGCTTTAGCTTTCGGAGTAGTCGAGGGGGAGCCCACGCCTTGATGCATCGCGATTTTTTCAGGGGATAGGGGTCCTTTGACTTCGCATTTCGCGATGATCATGCTCCAATCAAGACGACATTCGGGGCAGCCATCTGGTTGAATGGCGTGCCCCGATTTTGCAGATTGGAAACCGAAGAGCCCGCTCTACGCTGCCGGCTCACAAGGTTGCCGCCTACTGCGTGGCTGAGGTTGCCGCCTGGTTTTGCGGCTGGCCACTCTCGTCCAGGGAGATGATCTTCCAATGCCCACCGCTGATCCCACTCAGCCATAATTGCGAATTGTTTCCGGTAATTATGTGTTCGTAGGGATGGCTGACAGGTGAGAAGTCCACGCAAGGTGGCTCGGACCAGCAACCGGAATTATACGTAGTGATCGTGAAACGCTGATTATTCCAGCCGTCATTACTCCCTTTGCAGGGATACTGAATGAGGAATGGGCCGGTACCGTTTTCTACGTCGGCACAGAGGCCGCTGCTGACGTTTACGATCTGCACAGTCTTGCCATCATGAGTGGTCGGCCACAGCTCCCACTGCTGGCTGGGGGTGCCATCCTCAGTTAGCCGGTAAATGCCCTCGTTGGACTCGTCGCTCTTCACCGCCCATGCTCCGACATCGATCTGCGCCTCGCCATCGATGATCACTCTGGGGAGGGTAGACGAAAACTCCACCCGGCCGTTGGCGTGGACCCACGCATAGGAATGCTGGTCTGGTTGCGTGGTGATGCTGGTGACAAAGGAGCCGCCGTCGTTGCCACCGGTCGAGCCGAGAAATGGCGCATCTCCGTAGGTGAGAATGCCGCCATCATCGGCAACCAGCCAATAGCCATTCTGTTTGCCTGTCAGGCCGAAGCTGAGGGTTAATCCGGTAACGTCGTGTCCACCGGGTCTGTTGCCGCCCGTTGACCCATAGAATTGGGCGTCGCCGCGCGCGAATACGCCACCGTCGTTCATCACGACGTAATAACCGCCGCCGGATGCTGTTGCCACAATTCCAGCAGGAGTGCGATTGTCATTGGTCACGTCGCCGTACGATACGACGTTGCCTGCCGTCCACACATGGCGGGCGTTATCAACGGCCCATAAGCCGTCGCCATTCGGAGAAGCGGCTGCGCCGGTGATGGTTTCTCGATAGGCGCGATAGCCGGAGCAGTTTTGCAACCAGCCCGGGTTTCCACCGCAAAGGTTGGGCGCGCCACCACGCGCGTAAATGTGCCCATCTACGGTTACGACCCAATAACCGGAGGTGCCGGGAACGGCTATGATGGAACCTCGATGGGCCACGTTTTCATACTGCGGCGCCCCATTGACGGCAAGAGTGTAGAAGCTGCCATTCTCGTCGACTTGAACCCAGTACCCGCCGTTTGGAGCGAGCGCAATGCTCGTATAACTGGGAGGACGTTTGTTCGGCGCAGAGGCGCTCGCGGGGGTTGAGGTGAAAGTAGAAACTAATACCAGGAGGCCTAGTACTCTGCCAATGATCCGCATGGTAAAACAAAAATGATTTGTCGTGACGCGATTCATAAGTCTCACTCCTTTTGTCCAAATGTGATTTCTTGCCAGCCGGGGCCAATCCGTAATTGATCCAAGGGCGCGGCGAAATTCCTTGCTATCTTTGGGCCTGACCGCCGCTCAGCCCTGCGCCTGTCCCGCGCTTTCCCGAGTCGAGTTACTTTGCCTCAATCGCACAGCAGCGCGCCTCCCGACATTCAGCGATTTTTGCTTAACACTGCGGAGGTACAGCCAAACTGCCACTTTTGGGTAATTCCCAGTGAACAGTGGCTTTTCGTGATCGCGGCCACGGTATTTGCAACCTGGTTGAAAAAGGGGCGACGAACCTGGAGGAGGAGAGCCGCGAGCTGAAGCCTGAGCGCTGCCGCTAGCCTGCGGTAATGGTGATGTCAGCGTCGTTGGCAGCGTGGATGACGGCTTCGCCGTCGAGGAGCAGGCAACGCCCAGAGTCGATGGCGAGGCAACTTGCTCCGGCGCGCTGCATGGCTTCAATGGTGGCGACGCCGATGACTGGAACGTCGAAGCGCATGTCTTGCGCGGGCTTGGCAATCTTGACGACGGTGAGGGCGCGATTCAGCATGCCGGAGTCGCCTCCAGATCCGAGACTGCCCATGATGTGGCCGGCGCGCTCGATGGTGGCGTCAGTGCCTTCCATGGCTTCAACGGCGACGCAGGCGGATTCGGCGATGATGACGGTTTGGCCGATGTCGTATTCGGCGAGGCGGTGGGCGACGGAGCGGCCGTAGTCGATATTCTTGCGCTCCTCCTCGGTGGGAGCGCGGCGGGTGAGGACTCCGGATTTGGCGAGCAGGGGTTCGAGAAGCGCAGTGGAATTTTCGAGCGTGATGCCTTCGTCGGCGAGAATTTTTGCGACACCGCCGAGAAGAGAGTCGGTGTTGCGGGTGCCGAGCGTGAGAAGGAGCTTGGCGAGGCGCCAGTCGGGTTTGATGGCGGAGAAAATCTGTTTGTGCTTGACCTGGCCGGCCATGATGGCGCGGGTCACGCCCTCGGCTTTGAAGGTGTCAATGAGCTTGGAAAGTTCTCCGAGAGAAAGCCAGTGAATGGAGGCGGCGCCGTGGGCGGTGATTTCGGGAAAGGTCTCCTCTTTGATTGCGGCGACGACGACCTCGTAGCCCTGGGCGCGGGCGGCCTCGAGGACGAGGAAGGGGAATTTGCCGTTACCAGCGATGAGGCCGAGTTTCTTGTTGTCCGGCGGCATGCGCAAGCCAGTGTAAACGAAAGCGGATACTAGACTTTCGATCCGAGGGCGAGGAAGATATTAATAAAATCAATTACAATATTGATAAAATTAATGTTTGGATGTATGTTAGTTGTGTTTAACGGATGATAAATGGATATTTCTAAGGCAGTATGCTCGGATTGCAACCGGCCGTTGAAGATCGCGCGCATGTCTTGTCCGTCATGCGCAATGGTGGTTGAGGGGAACTTCGAGGTCTCGCCCCTGGCCAGGCTGACTGTAGACGACCAGGCATTTGTGATGGCATTCATCCGGCATCACGGCTCGATCAAGAAGATGGAAGAGGTTTTCAACATCAGCTATCCAACGGTAAAGAATCGTTTGAACGCGATCGGGGCGGCACTGGACCAGAATTTTGCGGCGCCTTCGCCGAACCTTTACGTGCTGGAGCAAGTCGCGCGCGGGGAACTCACGGTGGAAGAAGCTCTCGAAAAATTGAGTTGAGGAAAAAATCGAGTTGAAGAAAAAGGAGGAGGTCATGTCTGTAGAAACCAGGAAAGTGCTCGATATGCTGGCGGAGGGAAAGATTAATGCAGAGCAGGCCGACAAGCTGCTGGAGAAATTGTCGGGGCAGGCGGGGCAGGAAACGAGAGGTGAAGAGTCTTCATCGTCGGCCGCCACATCTTTTTCTTCATCATCTAATTCGTCGAAGCCGCGCTTTCTGCGGATCGTGGTGGACAAGCCGGGACAGGAGCCGGTGAATGTTCGCATCCCGCTGGCCTTTGCGCGGTCGGGGAGCCATCTGTTGGCGGTGCTGCCGACGCGAGTGAAAGAGAAGCTGGCAGAGCAGGGGATGGATTTTTCGAAGGCGGGCGTTTTCGATCCTTCCAACTGGGAGAACCTCGCCAACGACATGCCGATCGATATCGACAGAGGAAACGGGAGGAAAGTGAAGATCTTCTGCGAGTAGGGCGGGTAGTTGACCGGGGCTACGATCGGCTTGTTTGTTCGGCTGAAGAGCGTGAAGGTCGCCCGACTTACATTGCCAGCCGAACTTGCAGCCATCATTCCTTTTTGGTTTCGGGCGCGCTCAGATATTTTTCCAGTGGAATCTCGAAGTACATCAGCTCATTGTTGTTCGAATCGCGCACGCCGGTGAGATAGAAGTGGGCGCCCGCGAGTGGATTCGAAATCCCTGCAATATCGAAAAACAGAAACCCGCGGGCGGTCGAGTGCGGCTCGACGGCCTTGGCGGCAAACTGCGAGCGCTCGATCTCATCCATCGTCTTTTGTTTTAAGCCACCTTTTATTTTTTCTCGAGGCAAAGGGAGCGGCAACGGACGCGGGCTCGTGCTCTGGGAAGGGCGCGACATGCGGCGGATGAGATCCTCTGGTGTGAGGGGAAGGAGCTTGGCGCGATTCACGGTGTTGAGTTGCGCATTCATACCGGCCAGGGCCACAGGCTGATCGCTATCGTTGGTGACAACGAAAAACACGGGGAGAAAACCGTAGTTGCGATAGTTCACGGTAAAGATGTTGGCCTTGTATTCGACGTCGTAGGGATCGACCGCGACGGTGACTTTTTCCATGGGATGCTCGTCGTGCGCGGGATAGGTGCGAGCGGGCTGCGCGTTGGGCATGGAGAATTCCTTGGCCGTGGCAGCAATGGTGCAGAAGAGCAGGGCGGAGAGCATCGCAACGGCAAACAAGGGCGACTGCCTGCTGACCCGAGGAGAAAGATTTCGCATAGCTGGATTATAGGATGCGGCGAGAGCACGTCCGAAGGGCAGCGATCGTTGCCAGTTCAGAACGCCAGTTAAAATGAGTTCGCTTATGTACGCGCTTTACAGTGCGGTGCTCGGGCTGCTGCTGATTGTGACCTTGCCATATTGGCTGCTGCAGATGCTGCGCCATGGCAAGTATCGGGCGGGATTGAAGCAACGGCTGGGGGCAGTGCCGAGCGGCCTGAGGAATTCTGATGGCAGGCGGACGATCTGGGTGCACGCGGTGTCGGTCGGCGAGGTGGTGGCATCGAGCGCGGTGATTGAGCGACTGCGGGCGGAGTTCCCTCAGCATCGGGTATTGATATCGACGACGACGAGCACGGGACAGAGATTGGCGGTCAAGAGGTTTGGGGCGGAAAATGTTTTTTATTTCCCGCTGGATTTTGCGTTTGCGGTGCGGCCTTATGTTAATGCGTTGAGGCCCGAACTGTGCGTGATCGCGGAGACGGAACTTTGGCCTAATTTTTTTCGCCTGGCCAAGCGGGCGGGGGCGCAGATTGCGGTGGTCAATTGCCGTATTTCGGACCGCTCGTTCCCTGGCTATCGCAGATTGCGCTTCTGGCTTCCGCGAGTGTTGGGGGATGTCGATCTGTTCCTGACTCAGACTGTGGAAGACCGCAAGCGGCTAATCGATCTTGGTGCGATGGAAACGCGAGTCAGAATGGCGGGGAATCTGAAGTTCGAAGTGGCTCCGCCGCCGATGCCGGCGATTGTGGCGAGTCTGAGGACGGCGTGTGGCGAAGCGGCCGCCGAGGGGGTGGCCTGGCCGATTCTGGTGTGCGGGAGCACGCTGGAAGATGAGGAAGCGCCGTTGCTGGCGGCATTTCACAATATTCTGGCGACGCACCCCAAGGCGGTGATGGTCCTTGCCCCGCGGCATCCAGAGCGGTTCGATCAGGTCGCGGGACTGGTGGAGAAGCTGGGTTTTCGCATGGTGAGGCGCACGCTGTGGAGTGGAGAGCCGTTGGCCGGAGCAGTGTTCCTACTCGACAGCATTGGAGAGCTGGCGGCAATTTATTCGCTGGCTACGGTCGCGTTTGTTGGCGGGAGTTTGGTGCCGCGCGGCGGGCACAACATACTGGAGCCCGCGCTCTATGGCGTGGCGATCGTCACCGGAAATCATTACGAGAATTTTCGCGAGATCGTCAATTTTTTTCTGGGCCGAAATGCGGTGCGCGTGGTGGGACTGGCAGAGCTGCCGCTGGTCTTCATCGAGCTGATTGAGAATCAGACGGAGCGGGAGACGCTCGGACGCAACGCGCTGGCGGCGCTTGACTCGCAGCGCGGGGCGACCGAGAGAACGATTGAGGCGCTGATTGGGCTGATGAAGAGGCCAGCGGAGAGCGGGGGTTGGGCCGGCGAGGCCGAGCGATGAATCCGCTGACCGGCATTTATCGGGCGGCCAGTGGCTTGCGAAATTCCATGTTCGACCGGGGATGGCTGGCGGCGAAGCGACTGAACCAGCTGGTCGTGAGCGTTGGCAACTTGTCGGTGGGCGGGGCGGGAAAAACTCCATTCGTAATTGCGCTGGGCGAGGAACTGAAGGCGCGGGGGATTGCTTTTGACGTTCTGTCCCGCGGCTATGGTCGCAGGACTACCGGCGTGCTGGTTGTTGATCCAGATGGAGTCGCCGCAGATTTCGGAGATGAGCCCCTGTTGATCGCGCGCCGTGTAGGCGTTCCGGTGATTGTAGGCGAGAGCCGCTATGAGGCGGGGCTTGCGGCCGAGGCGAAATTTGAGGCGCGGGTGCATATTCTGGACGATGGCTTTCAGCATCGTTCGCTGGCGCGTGATTTCGATATCGTGCTTTTGACGGAGCACGATTTCACGGATCGGCTGTTGCCTTCGGGAAGATTGCGAGAGCCGCTTTCGTCGCTTGGTCGTGCGGATGCGATCGTTTTGCCCGAGGGGCTCGACGCCGAGTGTCGAGATATTTCCGGCAAGGTGGTCTGGCGGATGAAGCGGCAGATGAATCTGGCGGATGCGCCGAAAGCGCCGGTCGTGTTTTGCGGAATCGCGCGGCCGGAGCAGTTTTTCAGACAAGTTCGGGAGATGCTGCGTGAAACAGCAACTGAGCCCTCGGCCGAACTGGAGTTTCGGGATCATCACGCCTACTCGCTCGGCGACATCGAGCAGCTCTTGGCTGCGCGCGAGCGGCATGGTGCGGGCGGATTTGTAACGACAGAGAAAGATGCCATCAATCTCGGTCCGTTGCGAGGCCGGCTCGATCCGCTGGCGATCGCTACCCTGAACGTGATCCTGGAAAATCCCGCTGACATTGTGGGTGCCATTGTCGAGCGAATCAAGAAGTGAACCCTTTGCTCGTGAGAGAATCTGAGGTTGCCTAAATCGACGCGGGTTCGAACGTGATGATGCGCCCGGGCTGCGCGTACTCTGAACGAAATTGGATCGATGACGAAACACACAAAAGAGAACAACCGGCTGCGGAAGATTGTGGAGTCGTTCCCGAAGGTCACAGTGACCGTGCTCGCCGACCTGGTGGCGGACGAGTTTGTTTTTGGCGAGATTTCGAGGGTATCGCGGGAGGCGCCGGTACTGATCCTGCAGCATCGCGATCGAAAAATTGTGCCGGGCGGAGGCGCGAACGCAATTTACAACCTAGCCGACCTGGGCGTTACCGTGTTGCCGGTTGGAATTGTGGGCGACGATGAGCCGGGCAAGCTTCTGCTGCGCGCATATCGCCACAAGCGCATCCCGGTGAGCGGCGTTTTGAAAGATAAAAGTTATCCGACGGTTACGAAAACGCGCATTCTGGCCGGCTTTGCGCACACGGCGGGGCAGCAAGTGGTGCGGCTGGACCGGGAGCCCACGGAGGGGCCAAGTTCGCATTTGCGCCGGGAACTGGTTCTGGCGGCGCGGGAATATGCGCGTGCTTCGGATGCGCTGCTGGTCTCGGATTATGGATATGGGGCAGCCACACCGGCGCTGCTGAATGTGATTCGCGAGAAGCGTGGAGTGGAAAAGGTGCCGGTGATGCTCGATTCGCGGCACCGCATGCTGGAATTTCGCGGCGTCACGGCGGCCACGCCGAACGAGGCAGAGGTGGAAGAAGCGCTCGGGATTCGGATTGGCAACAATTGGGACCGGCTGGTGGGGGCGGGCGAGCAGATTGCGGGCGAGATGAAACTCGAATCGCTGCTGATTACGCGAGGCAAAGATGGGATGGTGGCATTTCCGCACCGTCACAAGCCGGTGGATATTCCAATCTATGGCAGCGACGAAGTGGCGGATGTAACCGGGGCGGGCGATACCGTGATCGCGACCTTCAGCGCCGCGCTGGCTGCAGGAGCCAGCGCCGAAGAGGCAGCACATTTGGCCAACTACGCGGGCGGGATCGTTGTGATGAAGCGCGGCACGGCGACAGTGAGCCAGCAAGAGTTGCTGGATGCGGTGGAGAAGGCGGCGCCGGTCGTGCGTGAGCATTGAGTTGGCGGCGGCTGCGATTTGCTCTGGCTGAGCAGCAACTCTGGCGGGGCGGATGGGCAGGAAAAGATTGAGCAAGTCAGAATTGACGGATCCCATTTATTCAAAGATCGTTTCACGCGAGCAACTGCGCGGTCGCGTCGACGCGTGGCGGCAAGCCGGATTTGGCGTCACTCTGGCCAATGGCTGTTTCGATCTTCTTCATGTTGGCCATGTTCGCTATCTTCGTGCGGCGCGCGAACTGGGCGGAAAACTGGTGGTCGCGGTGAATAGTGATGAGTCGGTCCGGGCGCTGAAGGGCGAAGGGCGTCCGCTGATGCCGGCGCAGGAGCGCGCCGAGATTCTGGCCGCGCTGGCTGATGTGGATGCGGTGATTGTTTTTCCGGAAAAAGATGTCCGCGCCATCATTCGGGAAATTCGCCCCGACTTTCAGGCCAAGGGTACGGACTACACGACTGACAGCGTTCCGGAGCGCGGCGAAGTGGAAGCCTGTGGAGGCCGGGTAGTGATCGTGGGCGATCCCAAGAATCATTCGGCGAGCGAGATTATTCGGTTGGGGATCGAGCGAAAAGCGTGAGGCAGCATCGATGACATCCTCCGATGCTGCGACTTTGCCCCGGTTCAACAGTCTGCTGATCGTGCGACTGAGCGCGATGGGCGACATTATTCACACGCTGCCCGCAGCGGGCGCGCTGCGCGAGGCTTTTCCGCACGCGACGCTGGGATGGCTGATCGAAGATCGCTGGGCCGAGTTGCTGTGCACGCTGCGCTATCCCCGGGCCGGACGGCGATCAGCGGAGCGGCCGCTTGTGGATCGCGTGCATACGGTGAATTTCGGCCAGTGGCGCGGAGCGCTGCTCTCGATCAATACTCTGCAAGAGATCGCTGTCGGTCTGAGCGAATTGCGCGGAGTCAAGTACGATGCAGTCGTCGATTTCCAGGGAGCCGTGCGGTCGGCGCTGCTGGCGCGGTGGTCGGGCGCGCAGACAATTTTTGGTGACGCCCAGCCGCGTGAAAACGCGGCGAGCATGTTTTACACGAGGCAGGTGGAGACATCGGGACGCCATGTGGTGGAACAGGCGCTGGATCTGGCGCGGGCGGTGATCGGGAATGGAGGGACTGGCGAGATTGCGTATAGGGAGGCGAGTGTTGCGGCGAGCGAGGAAATGATCTCTCCGGGCACGAGTGCGGCTGAGTTTCCGGTCGACGCTGATGCGGAGAGAAAAATCTCGTGCGATACGGCGGGGATGACTGACTTTGCCGTTCTTAATCCGGGGGCAGGCTGGGGCGCCAAGCAGTGGCCCGCGGAACGCTACGGAGCGGTGGCCCGGGAACTGGCACGCGAGGGCGTTTGCTCGCTGGTGAATTTCGGTCCGGGAGAAGAGGAACTGGCGGAGGCAGTGGAAGAGGCGAGCGGCGGCTCGGCACGAAAGATTTTCTGCTCGATCGCTGAACTGATATCGCTGACGCGGCGAGCCCGGCTGCTGATTGGAGGCGACACCGGCCCGATGCACCTTGCGGCGGCGTTGAGAGTGCCGGTGGTGGCGATCTTCGGGCCAACAAATCCGGCGCGTAACGGGCCGTTTGGCACGCGGGCGATTGTATTGCGCAGCGCCAGCAGCCTGACCGATCACTCGCGCCACCGCGAACCTGAAGCAGGATTGCTGGAAATCACTCCCGAAGAAGTCGCTACGGCGGCGCGCGAGCTGTTGGGCGGGGCGCCGCGTGGAACTCGCGTAAGCTAGTAGGCCTGTGAGCGCCAAAGCCCCACCACCCCCAACTCCTTCTTCGTCCCCACTCACCTGGGCGCGAGTGGCGCGGCGCATCCGCGTGCCGCTGAGTTTTCTTGCGGCGATCGCTTATGTGTGGCTGGCGAGACCCACCCTCGCGTCGCTGATCGCTGGAACGATCGTGATAGTTCCGGGGCTCGCGATGCGCGCGCTGGCATCTGGGCACGTGCAGAAAGACAAACAGCTCACAACGTGCGGGCCGTATGCATATACGCGGAATCCGCTTTATCTCGGGTCGCTGCTGATGGCGGCGGGATTTGCGATCGGGGCGCGGAGCTGGTGGATCGTCGCGATCATGCTGGTGATGTTCGTGGTGATTTATGTTCCTGTGATCGCGGGTGAGGAGCGCTATTTACGCCAGACGTTCGCCAACTATGACGATTATGCGCGCCACGTTCCTCGCATGCTGCTGCGTTTGACTCCTTATGGTGGCCACAGCCAGCAGAGCGAGTTTTCATCGGCGCGATACTGGAAGCATCGCGAATACCAGGCGAGTGTGGGCTGTGCTGTCATGTTGGCCATCCTCATTGCGAAGCTTCTGATCACTTCCTGATGCGGCAGTCGAGGTGTGATAGCCTTCGGTTAAGATTGTCGATTCGTCGGGAAGCCAAAACAAAATTGCTCAGTTTAGCCTTCCATCGCCGCGTTTGGGCCGGTTTGATCTTTGCCGCGATCGCCTGCGTGCAGCCGGTTCGCGATGTGTATGGCCAACCGGGCCAAGCGACAGCGACCATCAGCGCGGCGCCGCCGCCGCGGGTAAATCCTCCGCGGCCAAACTATGCGTTTCCTGATTTTCAAACTTATGTCTTCAACGCCGAATGGCACATGATTACCGCGGGGACTGGCACGGTGAGAATGGAGCCGGACGGGAACGACAGGAAAGTGATCGCGACCGCAGAATCGCAGGGCGCAGTGAATGTCATTTTTCCAGTGCACGATCGCTTCGAGGCGCGGTTCGATCCGAGAACGTTCTGTTCGCTTTCCATCTTCAAGCACAGCGAAGAGGGGCCGCATAAACGGGACACTTCGATCCATTTCGACTACGCGCGCAAGAAAAGCGTGCTCGATGAGAAAAATCTGAAGACGGGCGAGACCAAGCACGTGGAAAACGATATGCCCGGGTGCGCAACCGACGTGATTACAGGCTTTTATTACCTGCAATCGCTGCCGCTTCAGGTTGGATCGGTTTATGAGTTTCCGATCAGCGACGGAAAGACAACCATCGTGCGGGCAAAGGTGGAAAAGCGCGAGCAGGTCAAGGTTCCGGCGGGAACGTTTAATACGGTGCTGGTGAGTGCGGAGGCCACTTCGGGCCCGCTGCAATCGAAAGGGAAAGTATGGGCGTGGTACTCCGATGATGCGAACCACACGCCGGTGCAGATGCGGTCAAAACTGGGATGGGGAACGCTGTTGTTTCGACTGCAGAAGATTGAGAAGTAGAGGCGTCTAGGCAGGCGTAAGCGAGACCCCAAAAGGGCGAAGCGGGAGCCCGCTGCCGATATTCTGAGCGAGCGCAGCCAGCCGAAGGATCTTCTATTTCTGCGCCACGACAGCCTCTTTGGCTTTGGTCAGCTCGGGACGAGTTGAGCTTGATCCTTCGCATGTCTTAACCAATAGCGCGTAATACTCTGTTGCTTGTGAAGCCTGGCCAGCCATCTCGGCGGCATGGGCGGCTCCGTAGAGTCCGTTGAAGCGTTTGGGATTAAACTTTAAGTCTTGCTGATATTCGACGAGCGCCTCGGCGGGCTGGTGCATCTCGAGCAGCATATCGGCAAGCATTTCGCGGGCGGGAGTTGAGGTTTGCTCGGGGCCAACTGCATCCTCGTAGTCCGCGGTCTTGCGCAAGATGGCGACGGCCTCATCATTTTTTCCATCGCCATGAAGCACCCAGGCTGAAGCTTCCTGCTGCAGCTCTTCGGTGTACTTGATCAGGTAGTTCTTTTTTCCTGCGACGAACTCTTTGCGAATAGTTTCGATCTCGGCGAGATCTTTTTTCGCTCCAGCCTGGTCGCCGTTGCGCACGCTGCCGATCGCCTTGGCCCAATAGGTATAAACGCGAGAGGAAGCCTCCCACTTGGCATCAACCTCCAAGTTCGCGGCGTCTGACCAATGGCGCAGTTCCATCGCATACATGGCGGGGAATTTCGACATAGCGAACGAGTGCATGTCCATGCCCGCCATCTTCATGGCCGGCATTGATTTCACTTCCTCGATCACCTTCAAGGCATCGGTTTCGCGCCCGCTTTGCAAGTAGGCGTAGATCAGGAAATCCATGGCGTGATATTGGTGGCCTTCGCCTCCCATGTGCATAGCGGCGGTTTTGCGAGTTGCCGCGATGGAGGCCAGATTTGACTGGATGGAATCGGGCCAGTCGCCGACGCGAGCAAAGATGTGCGAAGGCATGTGAACGGCGTGCGGAGCCGCAGGGGCGATCTGCGCGTAACGGCGCGCGGCCGGCAAGCCGAGTTCGGCGAGCTGCGGCTTGTCGTAGGTGTGAATGAGGTAGTGCGCGATACCTGGATGGTTTGGTTCCTCGTTAAACAGTTTTTCGAGGATTGCGCCGGCCTGCTTGCGGTTGGCGAAAGTCGCGTCGCCATCGGGTTCGGAAGCGATGAGCGAGAGCGCGTAGAAAGCGGCCGCCTCATGATCGTCGGGATAGCGCTCGTAGACCTTTTTCATCGCATCGGAATAGGCTTTGGCGCGGGCGTCGTGATCGAGTTTGCTGCTGGAATAAAAGATGGTGATGGCGGCGATGTAGTCGCGCTCGCGTTGGGTTTT